>JBFXFO010000028.1:0-33269 GCA_050178915.1 Rhizobiaceae bacterium
CTCTACAGGTGAGTTGTTGAGTGTCAAGGATGGATGTAGTGTTTTTTAGGGAGGGTTTCGCCGTCTCTCCACAGGCACGTACGAACTACCGTTGGCAGTCAGCGAGGCAGTGCGCTAACAACGCGCGCCTCATTCCAAGGATTCCGAAAGCGAATAGCGCCACATGCCTCGCTCTGCATCGGACAAGGGCCTGAAGATCTCCGACCTCAGTCGGGTCACCGGCGTTCCCGTGTCGACCTTGCGCATCTGGGGTGATCAGGGCCTGCTGCACCCAAAGGTCACGCCCGCCGGCTACCGGATCTATAACGAAGGGCATGTACGCCAGGTCGCCGACATCAAGCGCCTACGGACGCTGCAGGGGCTGAGCATCGCTGCCATCAAGGCATCGCTGCCTGACGCGCCAGCGTCCGACGAGACCGACACGGGCTCCGGCGCCGCCGTCGCATCGACAGGCCGCCCGATCGAAGCCGGCAACGATGCCGTCGGGGCAAGGTTGAGAGCGCTGCGGCGCGCGCGCAATTTCACCATCAAGGAGGCCGCAAAGGCAGCCGGCGTCGATGCTTCGGTGCTTGCCTCGATCGAGCGCACGTCGCTGGGCGTGCAGATTCCCGAGGCCAAAGCGCTTGCCTCGTTCTACGGGGTGACGCTGACCTCACTCATGGCCAGCCCGCTCTCCGACGCCAACAAGGAAGTCGCCACTCTGGCCGAAGGCGGCCAGATCCTGCCGACGCTCGGGCGCGGGCTTCGCATCGAGCAGTTGGCGACCGGGCGTGACATGATGGACTGCCAGCGCTGGTTCCTCGACCCGGGCGTCAACAGCCACGGCTCGTACAGCCATGACGGCGAAGAATTCGTCTACGTCCTGCTGGGAGAATTCAGGCTGGTGATCGAGGACACGCGAATCCACCACCTGCACCAGGGCGAAAGCATCTATTTCAAGAGCAACTGGAAGCACGCATGGAGCAATCCCGGCAAAACGACCGCGGTGCTGCTCTGGGTCAACACGCCTCCCAGCTTCTAGGCGCCGTCAGAGCTTCATCTCGTAGAGATTGAACGACGTCTTGGTCGAGTGGCGGTCATAGAGTGTCCGCGCACGGTAGTTGTCGTCACCAGTCAGCCAGCGGATGATGGCCCAGCCGCGCCTGCGCCCGATGTCGCCCAGATGCTGCAGCATCAACTCGCCGATCTTGCCGCCGCGCACCGTGGAATCCACGAACAGGTCATCGAGGAAGCCCACCTCCGTGCCAGCCATAGGGCGCGGCATCATCCGATAGTGCGCAATCCCCACCGGCTTCCCGTCCGCGAACGCCATGAGGCCCTCGAGCCCGTAGCTGGGGTCGTGCAGCCATCCCCAGACCCGCTCGGCGATCTCCGAAGTCATCTCTCTCCGGTAGAACTGGACATATCCCGTGAACAGCCGCTCCCAATCTTTGCGATGCTCTCGACATTCGCCGATCGACAAAATCTCGATTTTCATAGCTCCCTCCACACCACAACGAAAACCTTCCAATGATCCTGCGTCATTTGAAGAGTTTATTCAATGGAGTCTTCAAAAGGCGGTTTAGTTTGCGAACACCTGCGGGGCTTGCTCCAGGTCCAGCGATCCATCGGCGGCAAGCAATGCAGGCGTCTATGGCGTTCACAGACTGGCACCAGCCCTCGCGGCTGCCCGCACATGCGTGCAAAACAAGCATCTGAAATGGTCAGGCTACCTATAGCGGACCTAGTCCAAGCAAAGCGCATCTATCGGATGGCTTTTAAGAACCGGCCGACCTTCACGCAGTTCAACGAGTTCAACGTCGATCCGTGAAGCCGCAGAGGGAGACGATCGAGTTCCCGCCCTGGAGGCGATACGCGTGAACTCGTTTGGGCAGTAGTGCGCCCGCGGCCGGGAGCCTGGCCAGACGGTCTGCAATCCGAAGCTGTCATCGTGCCAAACGAGATCGTCCCTCTCCCAACAATATTCGCGTGGTGGTCTCACTTGGCGGTAGTCGCGCTTCGGCCGCGACACACTTTGCAGCCTCGCCACAAAACGAGCCTAGGTACTCCGTCTAGGTACAAATTGTGAGTGGGATCAAATATGGGGACAATCTGAGAATCGACTCAGAAAAGTATTCAATAACAATATCTTAAAGAAAGATGTTGGCGGAGGGAGTGGGATTCGAACCCACGGTGGAGTCGCCCCCACGCCGGTTTTCAAGACCGGAGCCTTAAACCGCTCGGCCATCCCTCCAGCGGCCCGGCTTTACCGTCCGCCAACGCCGCGCGTCAACGAAAGAAGCCGCGCCGTGCTGTTCGAGGCCCGGACTACAGCCCGAGCTTGACCTTCACCAGATCGTTGACCGCCTGCGGGTTGGCCTTGCCGCCCGTCGCCTTCATGACCTGACCGACAAACCACCCTGCCAGCGTCGGCTTCGCCTTCGCCTGCTCGACCTTGTCCGGGTTGGCAGCGATGATCTCGTCAACGGCCTTTTCGATCGCGCCGGTGTCGGTGACCTGCCTCAGGCCGCGCGACTCGACCAGCGCCGCAGGGTCGCCGCCCTCGTTCCAGACAATCTCGAACAGATCCTTGGCAATCTTGCCCGAGATGGTTCCCTCGCGGATGAGGTCGATGATTCCGCCAAGCTGAGCCGGCGAAACGGGCGCGGCTTCGATTTCCTTGCCGGCCTTGTTCAATGCGCCGAGCAGATCGTTGATCACCCAGTTGGCGGCGAGCTTGCCGTCACGGCCTTCGGCCACCTGCTCGTAGTAGTCGGCGATCGCCTTCTCGGAGACCAGCACCGACGCGTCATAGGCTGACAGGCCAAGCTTCTCGATGAGCCGCTGGCGCTTATCGTCGGGCAGTTCCGGGAGGCCGACGGCGAGTGCATCGACGTAGGCCTGGTCGAACTCGAGCGGCAGCAGATCCGGATCGGGGAAATAGCGGTAGTCATGCGCTTCTTCCTTTGAGCGCATGGACCGCGTTTCGCCCTTGCCGGGATCGAACAGGCGGGTCTCCTGGTCGATGCTTCCACCCTCTTCCAGAATGCCGATCTGGCGACGAGCCTCGTACTCGATTGCCTGCCCGACAAAGCGGATCGAGTTGACGTTCTTGATTTCGCAGCGCGTGCCGAACGGCCCGCCGGGGCGACGCACGGAGACGTTCACGTCGGCGCGCATGGAACCCTCGTCCATGTTGCCGTCACAGGTGCCGAGATAGCGCACGATCGTGCGCAGCTTCGTCAGATAGGCCTTGGCCTCGTCGGAGGAGCGCAGGTCGGGTTTGGAGACGATCTCCATGAGCGCGACGCCGGAACGGTTGAGGTCCACATAGGACATCGTCGGGTGCTGGTCGTGCATCGACTTGCCGGCATCCTGCTCAAGATGCAGGCGCTCCACGCCAACCTGGATGTCCTCGAAATTGCCTTTCGAGTCTGGTCCGACCGACACGGTCACGGTGCCCTCGCCCACGATCGGCTGCTTGTACTGCGAAATCTGGTAGCCCTGCGGCAGGTCCGGATAGAAGTAGTTCTTCCGGTCGAAGACGGAGCGGTGATTGATCTGCGCCTTCAGGCCGAGCCCGGTGCGGATCGCCTGCCGCACACATTCTTCGTTGATCACGGGAAGCATCCCGGGCATCGCGGCATCGACGAGCGAAACGTTGGCGTTCGGCGCCGCGCCAAAGGCAGTAGACGCGCCAGAGAACAGTTTTGCCTCTGAGGTGACCTGCGCGTGCACCTCCATGCCAATGATGACCTCCCAGTCGCCGGTGGCGCCGGGGATCAGTCGCTTCGGGTCGGGCGTGCGGGTATCGACGAGGCTCATACTGGGCGGAGGTGTCCGTTTGTCGTGCGCTTGTCTCGCGACAAGATCGACACCTCCGCTAAATCAATCGCCCGGCTTGCGCAACCGGGACGGCCGCTGCATCAGGCGGTGGCGATGTAGGTGCGGATTTCCTCCGCTTCCTTCTCGACATCCTCGATGCGCCGCTTCACCACGTCGCCGATGGACACGATTCCGTCCAGACGGCCGTCTTTTTCGACGGGAAGGTGACGGAAGCGGCCCCGCGTCATGATCTCCATGACCTCGTTGACCGTGTGACGTTCGTTGCAGACCTTCACCTTCGCGGTCATGCACGCACGGACGTGCCGGTCGAGCGCTTCGGCTCCGTCCTTGGAAAGCGTCCGCACGATGTCACGCTCCGAGAGAATGCCGACAATCTTGCGGTCGGCTCCGGTAACAACCAGCGCGCCGATGCGATTGTCTGCAAGCACCTGGATCGCGTCTTTGAGTGTTGCGTTGGGTCCAAGAGTGAAAACGTCGTGGCCCTTCTCTTCCAGGATGGCCTTGACCGTCATGGGCGTCCTCCTGCTTTCGCTGCATCTTGTTCGCCGCGCCGCCGATGGACACGGCGCAGTCATGGTGACTCTCATAACCGGCGAATTCAAGTATGGTTGCCCAGGGCCTGTGTGCAGGTCGGCTTATGCCCGGCGAAGCGCCTCTGCCGGCGTGTGCGAAACCGCACGCCAGGCCGGGTAGAGCGAGCCCAGCGTGGCGAGAGCCAATGCGCCGAGCACGCTGATCGCGATGATTCCGCTCGACGGTGCGAAACTCAGATAGGTTCCGATCGTCGGGAGCCAGCTGAAGAAGCTGCAGGCGACGAACCCGAGCGGGATGCCCACGATGGCGCCTGCGAGCCCGATGATCATACCTTCCAGCACGATCATTGCCATGATGCGGCGGTCGCTCCAGCCGATCGCCATCATGATTCCGGTCTCGCGGATACGCTCCTGCACGGCCATCAGCAGCACGTTCAGGACGGAAAGCCCGGCAGTGAACAGCGCGATGATCGAGATGGTGGTCGAGATCGCCTTCAGCACCTTCACGTTGCGGTCGCGGGCAAGCAGCTGGTCCGTCGGGGCGATGGTGACCGGCGCCAGCGCGAGGATCGACTGCTTGATCGTCTCGATCTGCGCGTCGCTCTGTCCGGGCTGGAGCGCGACGTGGAATACCGTCACCTGCCCCTCGCGGAACGCCAGCTCCTGCAGATCCTGCAGTCGCATCATCAGGCTGCCGCGATTGACGCCCGACTGGTAGTCGTTGACCCCGATGACCTGCACCGGATGGTCGAAGACGGTGATCGTATCCCCGGTCTTCTTCTCGAGAACGTTGGCGAGCTGCTGGCCGAGCACGGCCACGAAGCGCTCGCCAGGCGCGGGCAGGCGCCCCTCTGTCAGCGGCATCGCCGGCCAGAAATAGCTCTCCTCGGCCATGCCGAAGGTGATGAAGGTGTTCTCGCCGTCTACCGGCGCAAACATCGCCAGCTCGCCGGCAACGCCGGCAACGCCCGGCAGCGCCACGATCTTCGGCCCAAGCGTGACATCGACGAAGCCCTGGAAGAAATCGGACCCGCCCTTCTGCGTTACGGTGAAGTCCGCGCCGCGCTCCCTGGCGCTCTCATAGCTGGTGTTCTCGATACTGTCCGAGAGCGACATCAGCGCCAGCGCGGTGCCGATGGCGAGACCGACGGAGAGCAGCAGCAGAAGCGTACGCGCAGGCCGCCGCAGCAGGTTGCGCAGCGCAAGCGTGGCAATGTTCATTCAGCCGCCCTGACCATCCGCAGCGTGTCCTCAGCCACGCGCCCGTCGCGAATGCGGATCGTGCGATCCGCCGTTGCAGCGATGCCATTGTCGTGCGTGACAAGAACGAGAGACACGCCGCTCTCCTCGCGCAAAGACAGCAGCAGCTTCATCACTGCGGCCGCGTTGGCGCTGTCCAGATTGCCCGTGGGTTCGTCGCAGATCAGAAGCTCGGGCCGGTTCGCCAGCGCACGGGCGATTGCCACACGCTGCCGTTCGCCGCCCGACAGCGCGAATGGCGCGTGGTCGAAGCGTCCGCCCAGCCCCACCTGCTCCAACAGCGCCGCCGCCCGGGTCTTCGCCTCGGCCGTCGGCATCCCGGTGCCGCTCATCGCCACGGCGACATTCTCGAACGCGCTCAGTGTCGGCAGCAGCAGGAATTCCTGGAACACGACGCCGATGCGCGAGCGGCGCAGGTCCGTCCACGTCTTCTTTCCGCGGATCGGTTCGCCGCACCAGAGCACGGAGCCCGATGTGGGACGGTCGAAGCCGGCCATGATATGCACAAGACTGCTCTTGCCGCTGCCGCTTGGACCGACAATCGAAGTGAATGTGCCGCGCTCGATGGTCAGGCTGATGTCGCGCAAGGCAACGACCGAGCCGTCGTCGAAACTCCGATGCACATTGTCGAGGGTCAGGAGCGGGGCCGTCGCAGCGGCCGCGGCGGTTGCGCTCCGCACTCTAGCCACCCATCGAACTGACGAGCTTGGTCACGTCGCCATCGTAATTGTCGAGAATGGCCTTCGCGTCGCGCCGCGCGGCGGTGGCCAGGCTGCGCCCGTCAATCGTCATGTCGACGGCCTTGAGCTGCCCGCCGGAGCCGGCGCGGACACGCCAGATGACAGTGCGCTGCTTGCCCTTGGACTGGCGCACGGCAAGGTTGCTGTCGCCGTCAGGGCCGGCGCGCACGCCGACGAGTTGCATGACGTTGCCGGCGATCTCGCGCCCGCTCTTGGTGCAATCGCTGGTGGCGCGCTTGCCAAGCCCCTTCACGTAGGACGCGCGGTGCTTGGCATTCATGCGCTTCCACGCCTCTCCGGTGATGGAGACGGCCATGGCTTCGAGGTCGAAGGTCTGCTGCACGAGCGCTGCGCACGCCGAACGAATCGACGCACGGTCGGAGGGATTGGCGGATTCCACTGTCGCGTTGATCCGCTTGACGAAGGCATCGGTCGCAGACTGGTCGAGTGCGTAGGCGCCGGGCATGGCAATCATCAGTCCGCCGAGCATGCACCCCAAGATCTGGGTTTTTCGCATCATTCTCAAGGCTGCCGTTCTATCGATTTCAGGATTCGGCGTCCGTGCACCGCGAATCTGTCGGCTTTATGCCCAAGGCCAGACTAGTGCCACAATGCCGCAGAGGCAAAGGCTTTGGTCATTCCGTGGGGGCGCCGGCCACCCGTCTCCGTCCTGGTCCGAAGTAGCCGATCCCGAAGAAGCCGGCGACGAAGCCTCCGATATGGGCCTCCCAGGCGATGCTGTCCTCGCCCGCCCCCATCCCGACCAGCCCCGTCACGAGGTTGATTGCCATCCAGACGGCGAGGAAGGTGATCACCGGCCGCAGGCGCAGCACGACGCTGACTGGCAGCACCGGTCCAGCGAAGGCAGGTTTGCCGTCGACCCGGCTGATGCGGAAGCCGAACCGTGCCGCCGCGCCCATCATGCCCGAGATCGCACCAGACGCTCCGACCAGCGGCGTCGGATCGTACGGATGCAGCGCAAAGTGCAGCGCCGCCGCGGCGATCGCCGTCACCGCCCAGAACAGCAGAAAGGCGACGGTGCCGAGACGATGCGCCAGCGGCGAGCCGAAGGCGGCCAGCCAGATCATGTTGACCGCGATATGCGCAACAGAGGCGTGCAGGAACGAGTAGGTCAGCGGCGCCGTGAAGGTGAAGACGTCCAGCTCGAAGCGGCCGTTGTAGAACAGGGGGACGAACGCGGTCCGCGCGAAGATCCAGTTCGCCGTAGCGTCATCGAGCACCGACATCAGGACGATATAGACGCCGACGCACAGCGCGATGAGTGCGACGACGACCGGCGCAAGGTTGAACGCCGGCTCGCGGCGGGGCGCCTGCTCTTCAGGCGGCACAGGCTGCGGCCCGCCGCCCTGCCCGTCCAAGTCGTCGCGCTGTGGTGACTGCATGGACGCGCACATAGCCCAGCGGGCGTGCAGGCGCAAAGGAAAGCCGCCCAGTCGTCCCCCGCGCGCCTTGACGCTGTCGCGCGCGGGCAAAGAAAAAGCCGTCCAGGTTGCCCTGGACGGCTGGTCGAGTCCCCACCCGAAATTCGTTGTCGAAGGGCTATCCCATGTCCCGATAGTGCTGCCGCTCCGACACCCTCTCTATGCCATGCCACCAATCCAACGCGCAACGTAAAGGGAAAATTAACCTTAACTGCCCGCCCCCGTGCACAAGCCCGATCACGGCTGGCACGCATCCTGCTCGTCCGACCATACAGGACGGCGTGGGGACGCCGACCTGTTCGAACATGGGACAGGGACCGCGACAGCGGGAGAGACGAAAGCATGAAACAGGACAGCTCCATCGCACTCTTCCGCTATTGGAACAGGCTGCGCGAAGGCCGCGCTGCCCCTCGCCGCGTCGACATCGAGCCTGCGGACATCAAGACCCTGCTTGCCGACACGTTCATTCTCGAACGCGATACCCGTGGCGGCGCCGTGTTCCGCCTTGCCGGGACGCGTCTGTGTGCCATCTATGGACGCGAACTGAAGGGTTTTTCCTTCCCCTCGCTGTGGCGTGAGAAGGATCGCCGCCTGATCGCGCGAATCGCCGAGGGCGTGTTCATGCAAAAGTCGGTCTCCGTGATGACCTTCACGGCAACCAGCACCGGCGGTCGCACGCACAATTTCGAAGTGCTGATCCTGCCGCTCGAAGGCGGCACGGAGAATCCGCGCGCGCTGGGCATCGTGGCGACCGAAACCAAGGCGTTCTGGCTTGGCGCCGATCCGGTGGTCGACGCGTCGATCGATTCGGTGCGCGTCGTCGATCCGGACCGCGAGCCGATGTTTCTCGGCAACCGCCCCGAGATCCGGCTGCCCGATGTCCCGGCAGACTTGCCGGCGTTCGTCGAGCGTCGGCGGCAGTCCGATGCCGGTCGGCGTATCCGTCATCTGGTTGTGCTCGAAGGCGGTCGTGAGGATTGAAGTGCCGCGCGAACATAAGTCCGATCTGCGAAGGGCCAGGACCGCAGAAATTTAACCGATCCATGGTCCCGCCTTACACGTTGTTAACCGAGCCGCGTTAGCGTGCCCACATGGATTCCGGCACGGGTGTCGGTGGCAATCGCAGACGAGGCATGCATGAGGCCAGCGGTGGTCGACCAGCCGCTAACCGTGACCGAGCGGCGCAGCTTCCAGCGCGTGCGCGTGAAGATTTATGGCCGGTTCATGCTCGAGGATCGCTCTGAGCATCCCTGCCAGGTAATCGACATGTCCCCCGGCAACGTCGCTCTACGCGCCGACCGCCTCGGCGAGCCGGGTGAAAAGGTCATTGCCTACATCGATCACATCGGCCGCGTTGAGGGCGTTGTCACGCGAACGCTGGATGATGGCTTCGCGATGACGGTCATTGCCTCCGACCGCAAGCGCAACAAGCTGGCGGCGCAGCTGACCTGGCTCGCCAACAAGCACGAACTGGACCTGCCGGAAGATCGTCGCCACGAGCGCGTCGCGCCGCGCAACCCGATGACGACGCTGCAACTCGCCGACGGCCGCCAGTACAATTGCCGCATCATCGACCTGTCGCTCTCGGGCGCCGCTGTCGAGATTGAGGTCAAGCCGGCGCTGGGCATCCAGGTCGTGCTCGGCACGATGCGCGGCCAGGTCGTCCGCCACTTCGAGGAAGGCGTGGCCATCGAGTTTGCGATGGTGCAGCACGCCGACACGCTGACCGCCGAATTCGATCGGCCGCGCTCCTAGGCATTTCCAGACAAATCGCTTCTGCCAACGACCGGCTTCATGCCGGTCGTTTTCGTTTGGCCCGACCGCTTCCGACACCCGGCCGATGCGGACAATTTTAGTCAACCTCGCATCGAATTTTCGCGTGATTTTATTCTTGTTTTCGTCAAATCAAGATCGAATACGGATCGAAGTTTCCGATAGTTTTATTCTATCTATCCAAGACTTCGCATCAATCTGTACTTCGCGCTTTTGCGTCAAATCAATCCGCTCCTGCCATAGTCTCGCCATATCGGGGAGACGGGACAATGAAATTCAAGGGGACGCACCTCTATCTCGCGCTGGCCTTGCCGCTGGCAGCGTTGGCCACCACGGCCGCGCAGGCTGGCGCATCGTTCATGCACGTTGGCGGCCGTACGACGCAGCCTGTCGGCCACTATGAGTTCTGCCAGCGGCTTCCAGCCGAGTGCAAGCAGACCACAGCCAGCAAGGCGCCGGTCGAGCTGACGCGCAAGCTGTGGGCCACGATGGTCAACATCAACAACAAGATCAACATGAGCATCGAGCCGCGCACCGATCAGGAGATGTGGGGCGTCGAGGAGCGCTGGTCCTATCCGAAGGATCAGGGCGACTGCGAGGACTACGTGCTCGAGAAGCGCCGGCAGCTCATGAAGGCCGGCGTCCCCGCCGGCAACCTGCTGATCACCGTCGTGCGTCAGCCGAACGGCCTCGGCCATGCCGTCCTGACCGTTCGCAGCAGCCTCGGCGATTTCATTCTCGACAACCTCGAGCCGCGTGTCCTCGCCTGGCACGAGACCGACTACACCTACCTCAAGCAGCAGTCGCAGCGGAACTCCGGCGTCTGGGTTTCGATCGAGGACGACCGCAACATCGCTGTCGGCAGCGTGAATCAGTAGCGGCGACGGGCGGCGGGGACTCCGCCCTTCGCAACACTTGGACTGCCGCCTCGTACCCGGCGGTCCTTGGAAAAACCCGGTCGAGTCCCCACCCTCCCCGTCCCCAACGACCGGGTTAGGAGCCGGCCCTGTCCCGGGCCGGCTCCGTCCCCTTTTCGCGTCGGTTCCGCCCGGCTAGGCCGGCGACAGACCCTTCATGAAACGGCGGCCGTTGGTTATGTAGTACGCGGCCGAGGCCTTGAGACGCTGCTGCGCCGCATCGTCGAGCTGCCGCACCGCCTTGGCCGGCGCACCCACGATGAGCGACCCATCCGGGAACTCCTTGCCTTCCGTCACCAGAGCGCCTGCGCCGACAAGGCAGTTCTTCCCGATCTTCGCGCCATTCAGCACGATCGCACCCATGCCGATCAGGCTGCCGTCGCCGATCGTGCAGCCATGCAGCAGCGCGCGGTGGCCGATCGTGCAGCCCTCCCCGATCGTCAGCGGAAAACCCGGATCCGTGTGCATGACGGTCAGTTCCTGCACGTTGCTGCCCGCGCCAATCGCGATCTGGTCATTGTCTCCACGAATGGTGCTGCCAAACCAGACGCTGACGTCACGCGCCAGACGCACCCGGCCGATCACGTTGGCGTCCGGCGCGATCCAGTTCGACGCGCGGTCTTCGAATTCCGGCGCGACGCCGTCAAGTGCGAGGATCGGCATGGTATCTCCTTCTGCTGTATCGAGGTGAAACTCGCCGCTTCGCAGCCGTGCTGCAACCCGGCGACAAGGCGATTTACCAACCGTTTACCATAGCCGGCGAGAACTACGGGGATCCTTGGAGATCGCCATGATCGACCACGCCGTTGCAACCTCCGAGCCGAAGCCGCGCGCGCCCGACGCGACGTTTCTCGTCAAGGTCTTCTACGCCTTTGCAGCTCTCGCCGCGCTGTCGGTGGTCATCAGCATCGGTGGAAAGATGCTCGGCCAGCAGATCGTCATGGCCGGTCACACCAACGACACGACTGTTCGCGAGGTGGTCATCGGAAACAACGTTGTCGCCGTGCCCGCCAACGCCATCCGCTTCGAGGGCAGCCGCCGTGACGGTGTTGCGCAGCGGCTCGATCTCTATCTGCGCTGGCCCGACATGACAGGCTACTCGACCGAGCACAGCGATGATTTCAACCATGCCGGCGGCTCGCGCCACATCGTGTTTCTCACCTTCGAGGAGCGCATGATGTCGAGGGACATGAGCGGGCGCTTCGAACCGATCTACCGCTCGCTCATCGAGCAGCCGGGCGAGCGCAGCGCCGGGGGCGTCACCGTGTACCGCTTCAAGGCGAAGTCCGGCTACGTCGACGAGACGCTGGCTGTCGCGGAGCGGCCCGGGCACGAACCCTTCGTCGCACGCTGCTTCAGCGGCACGACCGCTGCGGCCTCGCTGGCGCCCTGCGAGCGTGACGTGCAGCTTGGCGACGGGCTGTCGCTGACCTACCGATTCCCGCTCGAGCTGCTCGCCAACTGGCGTGCCGTCGATGCAGCCGTCCTGAGACAGGCGACCGCCTACCTCAAGTCAGGCCGCTGATGCGCGGCTCTCAGCCGAGATCGACGTCCAGGATCGCCATCGAGAAATTGTAGTCGCCGCCATCGTCCTCGTCGCGGAAGACGAGGCCGATGAATTCGTCACCGACATAGACCTCGGCCGAATCGTCCTTGCGCGGGCGGGCCTTGACCTGCATGTGCGGGTTCTGGAACACGCGCTTGAAGTAGGCGTCGAGTTTGCGAATTTCTTCCGGCTTCAAGATCGGCCTCCGACTGCTTGCGTCTTCCCGCGTGGCGCTTCTGGCACGCGAAAGACGGCGCTGTAAAGGCGAGCCTGCTTTACCCGGGATCAGATATCGAAGCTGACGACGTGGTCCATCGTCTGCGACGGAAGGAGCTGATCCATCTGCCGCGCCGGCTGGTCGCAACCCGTTTCACCCACGACCCGCGCCGGCACGCCGGCCACGGTCTTGTTGTGCGGCACAGGCGACAGCACCACCGAACCGGCGGCGATCTTGGCGCAATGACCGACCTCGATGTTGCCGAGGATCTTCGCACCGGCGCCAATCAGAACGCCATGGCGGATCTTCGGATGACGGTCGCCACTGCTCTTGCCGGTACCGCCGAGCGTCACGCCGTGCAGGATGGAGACGTTGTCCTCGATCACCGCAGTCTGGCCGACGACGAGGCCGGTGGCATGGTCGATGAAGATGCCCTTGCCCATCTTCGCGGCCGGGTTGATGTCGGTCTGGAACACCGCCGAGGAGCGGCTCTGCAGGTAGAGCGCGAAATCGCGCCGACCCTGATTCCATAGCCAGTGCGCCAGCCGGTGCGTCTGGATTGCATGGAAGCCCTTGAAGTAGAGCACCGGCATGAGGAAGCGGTCGCAGGCCGGGTCGCGGTCATAATAGGCCTGGATGTCGACGCGCACGGTGGACGACCATTCCGGATCGGCGCGCTGCATTTCCTTGAAAGCATGGCCGATCATGTCGGCGCCGACGTCCTGGTGATCGAGCCGCGAGGCGATGCGGTGGATCACCGCCTCCTCGAGCGATTCCTGGTTGAGGATCGTGGAATATAGGAAGGCCGCCAGCAGCGGATCGCGCGCGACGGCATCCATCGCCTCGTCGCGCACCGATCGCCAGATCGGATCGACCGGCTGGAGCGAGCTGTTCCGCTGCAGGCTGATCGAGTTCATGTGTCGTCTCCAACGCCCGGAAATTCAAACCCTGCGGCCTTATAGTCCAATCTGCCCTCGGAATGAATTCGATTTTGCTGATCGACCATGAAATGGATTGTCATGGCGCGATTTCAAGGCGCGATAGGAAACGAACCCTTGCGCCGGAACCCTTGCGTGCCAGGCAACGCAGGAACCTAGAGCGGGTGTTGCGCGAGGAATTCGAGCGTGCGCTTCTTGAAGCTGCGGTCGCCGACGGCGAGCATGTGGTCGCGGCCTTCGATGTGGAATGCGGTGGCGTCCGGCATCAGCGCCACCAGCGCATCGGGGTCGCCGCCAATGTCGTCCCTGGTGCCCACGGCGACCAGCGTGGGTTGGCCGATACGCGCCATGTCTGCTTCGCCCAGTACCGCGCGCGACGTCCGCATGCAGGCAGCCAGCGCGCGCCGGTCGCTCTTCGTCTGGTCGGCGAATTTCCGGAAACGCAGCGCCACGGGGTCCGCTGTCGCCGCCTCGGGATCCTCGGCGAGCAGCGCCTTCTCGATCTCCGGTCCACCCGGCACCCCATCGACCATGCCGATGCCCAGCCCGCCGAAGGTCAGCGTGGCGACCATCGCAGGTTTGGTGATCGCCAGGAACGCCGAGATCCGCGCACCCATCGAGTAGCCGAGGATGTGTGCGCGTCCGATACCGAGATGGGTGAGCAGCGCGGCCGCGTCGCCGGCCATTTTCTCGGGCCGGTAGTCGTCGGGTTCGTAGCTCTTCGAACTCTGGCCATGGCCGCGATTGTCGAGGGCGATGGCACGGTAGCCCGCATCGACGAGCGTCTTCACCCAGCCGGGCGTCACCCAGTTGATCGAGTGTGTGGAAGCAAATCCGTGGATGAGCAGCACGGGATCGCCCTCGCCCTCATCGACATAGGCGATGCGAAATCCGTCATGGTCGAAGAACTGCACGGTCGCCGATGCTCAGCCGGGCTTGCCGGCGACGGCGTCGATCGACGGATGGATCAGCCGATCGCCGTTCTTGATGCCATTCTTCGCGCCGATGCCGCGTTTGAGTTCGAGCACGAAGCGTGCCGGATGCTCCATGCCGGGCGAAATCAGCGCTTCGGAAAACGGTTCCCCCGGGAGCGTGGCGATGACCCGGCCGTCCTCTCCCACGAACAGCAGGTCGAGCGGCATGGGCGTGTTCTGCATCCAGAAACCGAGCGGCTTGGTCATCTCGAACACGAACAGCATGCCGTGGTCGTCATCCATGCTCTTGCGAAACATCAGGCCGCGCGCGCGCTCATCGACCGTTGCCGCGATCTCGATGGAGAATGACTTGTCGCCGTCGGCGGTTTGCGCGACCAGCGGTGCCGGATCGGTCGGCAGGATCATCGGCTCCTGCGCCAGCGCGGGCGCCAGGCCGGACAGCAGCACGGCAAGCGCGATCAGCACCGCGCGCGCATTCGGACGAAGAATGGACATCGATGTCACCCTCGGGTGCGGCACGCGTCAGTGCGAGACCGGCAGCGTACCCATATCGGGATGAATTTCGGCAGCCATGAGGCCCTTGTCACCGCGACCGAAGCGCACCAGCACCACCTGCCCCGGGCGCAGCTCGGTAATGCCGTAGCGGCGCAGCGTCTCCATGTGCACGAAGATGTCCTCAGTGCCCTCGCCGCGAGTCAGGAAGCCGAAGCCCTTGGTGCGGTTGAACCACTTCACCAGCGCGCGCTCCAGGCCGCTCTCCGGCGCCACGCTGACATGCGTGCGCGGAGCCTGCTGCTCGGCCGGGTGGATCGCCGTCGTGGTGTCCATCGCGATGACACGGAACGCCTGCATGCCGCGATCACCGCGGCGCGCGATGCATGCCACGCGCGCACCTTCGAGCGCGGTCTGGAAACCGTCACGCCGCAGGCAGGTCACGTGCAGGAGAACGTCGCCGATACCGGGCTGGTCGGGCAGGATGAAGCCGTAGCCCTTGGCTACGTCAAACCATTTGATGGCGCCGGAGATCTCGACCAGCCCTGCCGCATCGCCGCCCTCGTCGCGCAATGCATCGGCCAGTTCCGATTCATGCCCCATGAATGAGGCTTTGTCCCCCATCCAACGCACCCCCTCTGCCAGAACGCCGCCACTGATTCTGTGTCCCAGAATAGCACTGCGTCAGAGCCGAAGCGCAAGGCCCGCTATATCTTTTTTAACCATTTCCCCGGCGTGGGCGCACCGACTCTTCTGCTGCACCTGCGAAGCAGCGACAGTATTTCCGGCACGGTTGCCGTTTGTCGCCGGATGACTATGGTCCGCTCGATCGAATTCCAACGCGAAGGATGCCACCGTGCGCTACCTCCACACCATGGTCCGTGTGACCGACGTCGACGCATCGCTCGACTTCTACTGCAACAAGCTTGGCCTCGAGGAAATCCGTCGGGTGGACAACGAGAAGGGGCGCTTCACGCTCATCTTCCTTGCCGCACCGAAGGACAAGGGCACGTCGGCGGCGAACCGCGCGCCGGAACTCGAGCTGACCTTCAACTGGGATCCGGAGACGTATACGGGCGGACGCAATTTCGGCCACCTCGCCTACAAGGTCGACAACATCTACGAGACCTGCCAGCGCCTGATGGACATGGGCGTCGTCATCAACCGGCCGCCGCGCGACGGCAACATGGCGTTCGTGAAGTCGCCCGACAATGTTTCGATCGAGCTGCTGCAGGAAGGCCAGCCGCTGCCCGTGCAGGAACCGTGGGCATCGATGCCCAACACCGGCACCTGGTGATGTCATCGGCGTGCGTGCACGCCGACTGTGCGCATGCCGGCCTTGTTGCCGCAGACCGGCATGCTAAGGCTGCGCAACCGCAGGGGATCGACGCATGAAGGACGTGTTGAAGGAACTCGAACGGCGCCGCGAGATGGCGCGTGCCGGCGGCGGCAAGGCACGCATCGAGGCACAGCATGCGCGCGGCAAGCTGACCGCGCGCGAGCGCATCGAGATCTTCCTCGACGAGGGTTCGTTCGAGGAGTTCGACATGTATGTCGAGCACCGCTCCACCGACTTCGGCATGGAGAAGTCGAAGATCGCCGGCGATGGCGTCGTCACCGGCTGGGGCACCGTCAACGGCCGGCCGGTCTTCCTCTTCGCCAAGGACTTTACCGTCTTCGGCGGCTCGCTTTCCGAAGCGCATGCCGAGAAGATCCAGAAGGTGCAGGATATGGCGCTGCGCAACCGCGCGCCGATCATCGGCCTCTATGATGCCGGCGGCGCCCGCATCCAGGAAGGCGTCGCGGCACTTGGCGGCTACGCGGAGGTGTTCCAGCGCAACGTGCTGGCCTCGGGCGTCATTCCGCAAATCTCTGTCATCATGGGACCGTGCGCGGGCGGCGATGTCTATTCGCCGGCGATGACCGACTTCATCTTCATGGTGCGCGACACGTCGTACATGTTCGTCACCGGTCCGGATGTGGTGAAGACGGTGACCAACGAGACGGTAACCGCCGAGCAGCTCGGCGGCGCGTCGATCCACACGACCAAGTCGTCGATCGCCGACGGTGCGTACGACAATGACGTCGAGACGCTTCTGCAGATGCGCCGGCTGATCGACTTCCTGCCGGCGTCGAACACGGCCGACATACCCGAGATCGAAAACCACCAGCCGGTCGGCGATCCGGACCTGTCGCTCGATCGGCTCGTGCCGGACAATGCCAACAAGCCTTATGACATCAAGGAACTGATCCTGAAGACCGCGGACGAAGGCGACTTCTTCGAGATCCAGCCGTCCTTCGCGAAGAACATCGTCACCGGCTTCGGCCGCGTGGAGGGCCGCACCGTCGGCTTCGTCGCCAACCAGCCGATGGTGCTGGCCGGAGTGCTCGATTCCGACGCCAGCCGCAAGGCGGCGCGCTTTGTCCGCTTCTGCGACTGCTTCAACATCCCGGTCGTGACGTTCGTTGACGTTCCCGGCTTCCTGCCCGGCACCGCGCAGGAGTATGGCGGGCTGATCAAGCATGGCGCCAAACTGCTCTTTGCCTATGCCGAGGCGACGATACCGAAGGTGACGCTGATCACCCGCAAGGCATTCGGCGGCGCGTATGACGTCATGGCCTCGAAGCACCTGCGCGGCGACATCAACTACGCCTGGCCGACCGCGCAGATCGCGGTGATGGGCGCCAAGGGCGCTGTCGAGATCATCTATCGCAAGGACATCGGCGACGCCGAGAAGATCGCGCAGCATACCAAGGCCTATGAAGACCGGTTCCTGTCGCCCTTCGTCGCCGCCGAGCGCGGCTACATCGACGAGGTGATCATGCCGCACTCGACGCGCCGCCGCGTGGCGCGGGCATTGCGCATGCTGCGCAACAAGGATCTGTCGAATCCCTGGAAGAAGCACGACAACATCCCGCTCTGATCGCGGGATGCGTCACGCTTCCGATTGACCTCTCCCGTCGTCAGCGACCCGCAGGCGTGGCGTCGAACTCCATGATGGCGTTGTGCGTCTGCGCACGCCGCATCAGCTCGTGCGCAATGTCCTCGACGGCGACGTTCTCGTCGGCATTGCGGACACGTATCTCTTCCGCCAGCGAGGCGATGTTAACGATGCCGCTTCGGCCCAGCGCTGATTCCAGCGATGCGGCTACGTCTCGAAGCAACACGTCGGAGAATATGGGAAACATGGTGTACCTCCCTTTCCGGGATCGGGCATCACCGCCGCATTTGATGACACATTCCTGTTCTGCCTGGCAGCATAGACCAAAAGCGCGGGAATAGCAAATTGGGCGTATAAAATTTATGTGACAAATCAATATGTTAGTAGAGTTTGTCCTTGGCGTTTGTGGAGGCTTTGCTCGCAAGGGAACAAAAGCCGTGACTTACTCATTGTTAGTCATAGGAAGCATCTGCTAATATGCTTGTGTTGGTGCGGGTGGTCGGATACGTTGGAATCCTGCGGCTTTGGAGGGGGCACTAAGCTACGATGAGCGATCTGGAACGGCCGGAACGGCTGCAGATCATGCTGAGCGCCGATGAACTCGAGGCCCTTGAAAACTTCCGCTTCGAAAAGCGGATGCCTTCGCGCGCCGCCGCGGTGCGCGAGCTGCTGCGTCGCGGGTTGGCGGCGGAGGGATTTTTTCGCGCCGACTCGACCACCAAGTCGCAGGAGTTCGGCGTGCTTGAGCGTCCGGAAGACCAATCACCGCCACCGGCGCGGCGTCGCTAGACGCTTCCATTCGAGGTTCGAAGCAGCCTGCGCGCGCGGACAATCTCGTCGTCGCTGATTTTGTGCTCGCGGCTGGCGTAAATCTCCAGCTCGACCGCCGCACCGAAGGCCTGAAGCGTCAACGCCGTCTCGCGCGTGCGCCATGCCGGCACCCATTCGTCGATCTCGCTGCCGGTCAGCAGCACTGGGACCGGGGGCAACCTGACGCCGGTGCTCCATGGCGTGCCAGGCGGTCCCATCAGGCCGCCGGTGAAGATCAACCCCGCGGCATAGGCTGCCGGCCGCCGGATCAGCGTCTCTGCCACCATACAGGCGCCTTGCGAGAAACCGCAGAGCGCGATGCGCTCGTCCGGCACGCCGGAGGCGTTCAGCGCGTCGAGGTGAGCGGAAATGGCGCCGAGCGAAGCGCGCAGCGCGGGCTGGTTCCTGGCGCGCGGCTCGAGGAAGCTTTCAGGATACCAGCTGGCATCGGGCGCTTGCGGGCAGAGATAATGCACCCCGGCGACGTCGAACGCGCTGCCGAGTGCCAGCATCTCTTCCGCAGAGCGGCCTCGGCCATGCAACATGAGCGCAAAAAGCCGGGCCTCGCGCCGGGGCGCGCCGCCTTCCAGCATACCAGTGATGTCCTGTTTGTCGGTGCAAGCAGGGCGAGGCCGGCGGGGCTGCCCCGCCGGCCTCGCGCCGTCCTTACTTCGCCATGGCGCCCTGCGGCACCTTGATCTCTTCCAGCTGCGCCTCGATCTCGGCGCGGCGCGATTCGAACCACGGCGGCAGCAGGAGCTTCTCGCCGAGATGCTCCTTCGGCTCGTCGATGGCGAAGCCGATGTCGCAGGTGGCGATCTCGCAGAGAATGCCGCCCGGCGAGCGGCAGTAGATCGAGTGGAAGTAGTTGCGGTCCTTGATCTCGGACACGTCGGTGTAGCCCATCCCCTCGAGATGCGCCTTCACCTCCATCTGCTCCTTCTCGGTCGGAACCGCGAAAGCGACGTGGTGCACGATGCCCGGAGCGAACTGCCAGGAGCCCTGCTTCATCTCCGGCACGTGGATCAGGTCGACCGTCTTCTGCGCGCCACCCTCGTTCACCTGGAAGCGGTGGTACTTGCCGTCCACGCCTACCTTGGTGAGGCCGAGGCCGTCGGTGAGGAAGCGCTCCTGCTCCTCGATGTCGCGCACCGACATCGCAACCGAGTGGAAGCCGCGCACGGCGGTGTCGGACTTGATGTCCTTTGTCTCCCAGCCTTTCGTCTTGTCGTTCTTGTCCTCGATCATCTCGAAGTCGAGACCGGCCGGATGACGGAAGTGCAGGGTCTTGGCGCCGAAGCGCTCGCTCTCGCTCACCACTTCGGTCTTGTGCTTCTTGAAGTGATCCTTCCAGAAGCCGAGCGAGCCGACCGGCACGGAATAGCCGGTCGTGCCGACTTGGCCGGAGCCGCGGCGTCCTTGGATACCCATGCGCGAGAACGGGAAGGTGGTCATCACCGACCCGACCTCGGCGTCGGCGTTGGCGTAGTAGAGGTGATAGAACGATACCGTGCCGTCGAACAGGATCGTCTGCTTGATCATCCGCTGGCCGACGACCTGCGTGAAGAAATCGATGTCGTCCTGCGCGCCCCAGACACCGCTGGTGACGTGATGCAGACCGTTGACCCGTGCAGCCATTCCTATCCTCCCCAAGTGAAACTCGACATGCGCCGGTGAGCATGGTTGCCGGCAGGGCGCATTCTGATACGATCGGTACAATATCCACATCGCCGCGGGTCGGGCAATAGCCGCCTCGGGCTTTTTATCGGGTTCGCCGCGAGACAACGCCCGGTTCCAAACCGCTTGAACGCATGTGGCGTTTGGCGCTAAGTGAGAAGGTCCTTTGCGAGGCGTCTGATGGCTAGGCCCAAGGAGTTCGACCGGGAAATGGTTCTCGACCGCGCCACGCGCCTCTTCTGGGAGCGCGGGTTTTCGGGCACCTCCATCAGCGATCTGGAAGCGGCGATGGGCATTGGCCGTACGTCGATCTATGCCGCCTTCGGCGCCAAGGAAGATCTCTTCATCGCCGCGATCGACCACTACGACGCGACCTATTCCATCAAGCTGCGCAATGCGCTGACGTCGGAACTGCCGGTGCGGGATGCCATCGCGCTGTACTTCGACGAGTTGCTCAAGGCCTTCGACGATCCCGATCTGCCGCTCGGCTGCCTCGTCACCAACGTAGCGGTCGAAGGTGATCGCGGGACCACCCGCATGGGCCGGCGCATCGCGGCGTCGATCACGCGCGCCGAGGATACGTTCTACCGCGTGTTGCGTACCGCCCAGGTCGATGGCGAGATCGACCGCGGCGCCGACGCCCGCGCCATCAGCCGTTATCTCGTGGCCAGTGGCCATGGCCTCTCCGCGCTTGCCAAGGCGATCTCTGACATCGGCGCCTTGCGCGATATCGTGAATGTGATCCTGACCTCGGTCGGCGATATGCTGGAAGGCCGTCGCCCAGCAAACGCGAACCTGCCCCGCGCGGTGGCCCGCTGATCCCCTTTGACGGCCTGCCGAACTGCCATTGTTGGGCAAAAACCTGATTATCATCATCAGGTTTATCTTGTTCCTTGTCTGGAATGGTTCTAAGTTATATCCAACGCTTCGCAGACAAGCCGGAAGGAAGCTGTATGCGCCTGACGCGCCAGACCAACTACGCCATCCGTATTCTGATGTACTGCGCCGCCAATGACGGCCGGCTGAGCCGCGTGCCCGAGATCGCCGCCGCCTATCAGGTGTCTGAACTGTTCCTGTTCAAGATCCTGCAGCCGCTGGTCGAGAACCGGCTGGTCGAGACGGTGCGCGGCCGCAATGGCGGGGTTCGGCTGGCCCGCCCGGCAGCGCAGATCAACCTGTTCGACATCGTGCGTGTGACCGAGGAAAGCTTCGCAATGGCGGAGTGCTTCGAGGACGGCGCCACGGAATGCCCGCTGGTCGATTCTTGCGCGCTCAATGCGGCGCTGCGCGAGGCGCTCGGAGCCTTCTTCGATGTGCTGTCGAAGCACACGATCCAGGACTTGGTGAACGCGCGGCCGAATGTGCGTGCGTTGCTCGGCATCGACGAGTTGCCGATCGCCAGCTGAGCGGCAGGCCTGGTACGCCCGGCCGCCGCTACTCCACCGCCGACTGCGGAAGGACGAAGGGCAAGCCGTCTCGGGGCGGCTGCCCCACTTTCAACCGGACCTCGAATACGCGAGCGATGAGATCGTCGCGCAGCGTCTCACCTGGCGAGCCAGCGGCCGCCAGCTTGCCGCGGTGCATCACGAAGATTCGGTCGGCATACATCGCCGTCAGGTTGAGGTCGTGCAGGATGGCGACCACGCCGCCGCCGCGACGGGCGAAATCGCGCGCGATGTTCATGATCGTCAGCTGGTGCCGGATGTCGAGGCTGGATACAGGCTCGTCGAGGAAAAGCCAGCGGGGCTTACCGTCCAGGACAGGCGCCCAGACCTGGCAGAGCACACGCGCCAGCTGCACGCGCTGCTGCTCTCCGCCGGAGAGCTCCTGGTAGAAGCGGCCGCCGAACCCTTCGAGTTCGACCCGCGCCAGCGCCCGCTCCGGGAGCCCCTGTGTCTCTTCCGGCAGCGCGCCGCTTCGCCCGTTGAGCAGGCCGAGCTTCACCACCTCACGGACCGTGAACGGAAACGACATGATCGCAGCCTGCGGCAGCACGGCGCGAAACGCGGCCGCCTCTGACGGTCTCATCGCGGCAACCGCTCGGCCGTTCATGCTGATCGATCCCTCATACGGCAGATCGCCTGAGAGGGCGCGCAGGAAGGTCGTCTTGCCGGAGCCGTTGGGACCGACAATCGCCGCGATCTCGCCCGGCTGCACCTTGAGGTCCACGCCGGAGACGATTCGCTTGCGGCCGATGGAGACGGCTACGCCGCTGGCTTCGATCACCTGACCACCCCGCTCACAGATCGACGATCCCGCGGCGCCTGAGCAGGATCCACAGGAAGAAGGGCGCTCCGAACGCCGCCGTCACGATGCCGATCGGCAGTTCCGCCGGCGCCACGATGGTGCGCGCAACCGCGTCGGCGAGCAGCAGCAGGCAGGCGCCGAGCAGCGCCGACGCAGGCAGCAGGTAGCGGTTGTCCGGACCGATCAGCAGCCGGAGCAAATGCGGCACCACGATGCCGACGAAACCGATACCACCGCTGACCGAGACCGAAGCGCCGACCGCCGCCGCAACCGCGACGATGGCGCCATACTTCATGCGCTGCACCGGAATACCGAGATGCCGCGCGGTCGGCTCGCCGAGAGCCAGCGCGTTCAGCCCGCGTGCGAGGAACATGGCGCCGACGAGCGCTGCCGCGATGACCGGAACCGTTGCAACGATCTTCAGCCAGGTCGCGCCGGCGAGCGAACCGAGATTCCAGAAGGTGATGTCGCGCAACTGCCGGTCGTCGGCCATAAACACCACCAGACCCATCAGCGCTCCGGCGAAGGCGGCGAGTGCGATGCCGGCGAGCAGCATCGTGGCAACCGAGGTCTGCCCGCGCCGGGTCGAAATCCGATAGAGAATGAGCGTTGCGGCGAGGCTGAAGACGAATGCCGCTACCGGCAATGCGTGAATGCCGAACAGCTGCGTGAACGGCATCAGAATGCCGCCGCCGAACACGATCACCAGCACGGCGCCCAGCCCTGCACCGGACGACACGCCGATCAGGCCGGGGTCGGCGAGCGGATTGCGGAAGAGCCCCTGCATCACCGCGCCCGACACCGCAAGCGCCGCGCCGACAAAGCTGCCCAGAACAACGCGCGGCAGACGGATGTCGTAGATGATGATGCGGTCGCGCTCGGAAAGCGTGGAGGCATCCGACGGAAAAAGCCAGTCGGAGATGACCGCGAAGGCGGACGCATCCGATGCGCCCGACGTCAGGCTGAACAACACTGTTGCAAGAAGCGCCACGCCGAGCACGACGAGTGCAGTTTTCGCCAGACGGGAACGGTCGCCTTCGGCCATCTGGCGCGTTGCCGGCCAAGTGCTTGGGCCGGCGGCACGATCAAGCATCCGCTCAGTCCTTGATCTGGTCGCCGTACAGCGTTTTGGCGAGATCGTGCGCCGCCGCAGCGGTACGCGGGCCAAAGCCGAGCAGGAATGCGCCATCCATACGCTTGATCGCCTTGGCCTGCCCGGCCGGCGTCGGGATGATGGCCGGATGAGCCAGAAGCTCGCTATCCAGCGCGGCATGGTCGCCGGCGCGGTCCATCATCAGGATCAGATCCGGCATCGCGGTGACGGCAGACTCGTCCGACAGCTGCTTGTAGCCGTCGAACCCATCGACGGCATTGACACCACCGGCCATGGCGATGATGCCGGCCGCTGCCGTGTCGGTGCCCGCGGCGAGCAGCTTTCCGCCCTGCATGGACAGGATGAAGAGCACGCGCTTGCGCTTCGTTACGTCTTTCGTCAGCGCCTCGACCGCCTTGATCTCGGCATCGACCTGCGCGGCGAGCGTCTCGGCTTTGGCATCGGCGCCCAGCGCCTTGCCGATGACCCGGATCTTGAGGAGGATGCCATCGCGGTCGAACTGGTCCGGCACCTCGATGTACTGGACACTCGCCTTCTTCAGCACATCGACGGCTTCCTTCGGGCCGCTGCCGTGCAGCGCCAGGATCGCCGTCGGGTTGACCGACAGGACACCTTCCGGCGACAGCGCGCGCATGTAGCCGACATCCGGAAGCTGCAGCGCCGCCTCGGGGAACACGCTGGTCGAATCGCGAGCGACGAGACGCGCCTCTTCACCGAGAGCATAGACGATCTCGGTGATTGGCCCGCCGATCGCGGCGACGCGCGAGGCGTCCTTGAATACGTCGCCCTCCTCCATCGCTGAAGCACCCTGCGCGAACAGCAGGACCGTCGCGGCCGCAACGGCGACCGCCGGGCGGATGATACGCATCGAAAACATGGGAAACTCCTCAGGCGGCGCTGGAAACGCGCGGCAGGTTCTCGGCCAGTGAGCGCCAGTCATCGCGTTCGCCCTGCCCTTCGCTCCGGTAGCCGAAGAACTGGATGATCAGTTCGCCATCCTTGTCGTAGGCTTCGAGCGACGTGACAAAGCCGTCCTTGGTCGGCTTGCGGACACCCCACAGCTCGACCACATGGTCGGTGCGCAGGTGCAGGTGGAATGTTTCGTCAAGCACGTTGATCCACGGACCCATCGGCTTGATCGACTTGACCGGCCCATGGTGGATCTGGATGCAGCCGCGGTTGCCCACGAAGCACATGATCGGAATGTCCTGCTCGGCCACATGGTGCAGCATTGCGGTCAGACCGTCCTTGGCGAGTGGCCAGGCATAGTCCTCTCCGACCATGCGTACGGCATCCTGACGCCCCAGCTTCAGGTCCCGCAGCATGCCGAAAAACTGATGCACGTCGGTCATCGAAGACCAGCGCTCGCGCAGTTCGGAAACCGATGCCGCCTCGGCATGGCGGCTGGCCGTGCGCGGCGACGCAGGCTCGACCGAAATGCCCTGGCTCTGGTCCTCGACCAGGAGCGATTCCGCGAGCTTGATGAAGGCATCGACGTTCGACGCCGGACGCAGATGGATCTTGTGCACCGCGTCGCCGGTGTTGTCGAAGAACTGCAGGCTGTGGCGGACTTCTTCGCCCTCGTGCTTCTGCACCCAGAAACCGTGCGCCCAGACCTTCGGGAAGATGCGCAGGTCGATTTCCTTCGACAGCACCAGCGCGTTCTGCTCGCCGGTGACGACCTTGTCGTAGACGCCGATCTTCTCGTGCACCGCGCTTTCGTTGCGCGTCAGCGCCATAACCTCGCCGACCGCCTCGAGCCCGTTCAGGACATCACTCACGCGCGGCGCAACCCGCCGAACGGTGTCGCCGCACCAGGCGGCTACGAATTCCGCTTCCGACACACCCAGCTGAAGCGCGAGATCGCGCTCGCGAATCTTCGGATTCTCTTCCCTCGCACGCCGGATTTCCGACGCCGATGGCTTCACAAACGCATCCATATTCGCCCGCCCGCGCTCTTACTTGTTGAGGATCAACTTGCCTTGCCGAGTGATCTTCAGCCGGTACAGCGAACCGGCATGAGCGATCCCGATTTCGTGCGTCCCATGGAACAGGGATTCGCTCGTGACCGTGCGAACCGGTTCGCGGACGTAGGTCGTTTGATCGAACTGGATCGGCTCACGCCGCACAAAACGAATCTCGGGATTGTGCTTGTTCATCGCAGGGCCCTCGTCCTGACCGCAGCCGCCGTCGCAGCGCCTGCCTCGATCATTTCTTGACTCTGAATATCATGTTTATTATCGAAGGCAATACCGGACTGTTTCAGTCAACATTGTGAAGCGCCGGTGTGTGACCGCGAGCAAGCCCCTCCGCAAGCCAGCGTCGTGAGCCGCAATGCAATTGGAGTGGGGTAATGGGGCAGATGTCTCGTAGATCGGTCGTTCTCCTGAGTGGAACGGCCCTGTCGGTCTTTCTTGGTACCGCAAGCGCCTGGGCGCAGGACGACCAGGCCACCAATGAGGTTGAGAAGAAGGGCCGCGTGACGCTTCTGCAGCGTCTCGTCATCGGCGCCGGCGTCGACAAGGTAGCCATCAACACGCCGAGCTCGGTCTCGGTGCTCGAGCAGGCCGACATCGACGAAAAGCAGCCGTCCACCATCAGCGAGATCTTCAAGGACGTACCCGGCGTGAACGCGACGGGCTCGGAGCGCGTGCTCGGCCAGACGCTGAATATTCGCGGCGTCGGCGCGCCTGAATCGGCGGGTGATGGCGGCCGCATCCTGGTCAACGTCGATGGCGTGGCGAAGTTCTACGAGCAGTACCGCATGGGCTCGTTCTTCTCCGATCCGGAACTCTACAAGCGCGTCGAAGTGCTCCGCGGCCCGGCTTTCTCGACGCAGTACGGCGCCGGGGGCGTCGGCGGTGTCGTCAACTTCACCTCGAAGGACGCCTCTGACTTCATCGCCGAGGGCGACACCGGTGCGCTTCGCCTGAAGTCGTCCTGGGATTCCAACGGCAATGGCTGGCTGTTCAACACCACGCTGGCGCAGCGCATGGGCGAGAACGCCGAGTTCCTGCTGTCAGGCAACTACCGCAAGTCGGATGTCTTCCAGTCCGGCAACGGCACGCCGATCGTCGGCACCAACAACAAGGCATGGTCGGGTCTGGCGAAGGGCACGTTCAATATCGGCGAGGAAGGCAAGTTCCGCCTGTCCTACCAGCGCTTCGATACCGACAATCCCGACCAGTATTTCGCCCAGACCGGCACGGCCGACACGTTCGGCTTCATCGACCGGCACGTCGTGGATCAGTCGCTCATCGCGTCCTACGAGAATCCGTTCTCCGACAACGACATGCTCGACCTGAAGGTCAAGGCGTCCTACTCCAACACCACCAACACCCAGCGCAACCACCGCGATTTCATCGAGCAGCCGGTGAACGTGCCGCTCGCCTGCGCTCCCGGTACCTTCTCGGTCATCTGTAATTCCGAATACGGCTACGCCACCTGGCAGTTCGACGTGCAGAACACGATGGAGTGGCGCGGCGAGACCTGGGAGAACTTCCTCACCTATGGCTGGCAGACCGCCTACCAGACCCGGACGGCCGAACAGTTCCTCAACAACGGCACGCCGCTCCCCGACGCGCGCTTCCATCCGCAGGGGTCTGACCTGCGCACCGGCATCTTTGTCCAGAACGAGTTCATCTGGGACGACCGCCTGACCCTGATCCCCGGTGTCCGCCTCGACTGGAACCGGGTCTCGCCGAAGGGCGTGACGCCTCCGGTGGGTTCGCCTCCCGGCACCGTCATCGGCGATTCGGAGCACACGGCCTTCTCGCCGAAGATCGCCGCGCACTACAAGTTCAACGACAACTTCGCCGTGTTCGGATCGATCGCCCACACCGAGCGCTTCCCGACCATCGACGAAATCTTCACGACGAACAGCGGCTCCGGCAACTTCCTGCCGTCCTACGGACTGCAGAAGGAAGTCTCGAACAACTTCGAAGCCGGCTTCGCGGTGAATGGGCAGGACCTGCTCCAGTCGGGCGACAGCGCGCAGGTGAAGGTCACGGGCTTCTACAACAAGTTCGACAACTTCATCACGCTGAACAACATCCCGGCATTCGCTGTCGGCTTCAACAACCGCCCGGGCTTCGTCGGCATTCCAGCCACCATCAAGGGCTTCGAGGTCGAAGCGGCCTACGATTCGGACTACGTGTTCCTGAACGCCGGCTATTCCTACATCGAAGGCCGAAGGGATCTGGTGCGTACCGGCGAGACGGTCTTCCTCCAGACGATCGCACCGCACGAGCTGGCGCTCACCATCGGCGGAAAGCTGCCGGAACAGGGTTTGCGGTTTGGCTGGCGCGCCCGCTTCGTCGGGGCACCTGCGGAAGCCATCCGCAATCGTGACACCGCTCCGCCTCCCGGCACGAGCACCCGCTTCTCGACCGCCTTCAACGTGCACGACGTCTTCCTGACCTGGAAGCCGGAAGATGGTGCTCTGAAAGGTTGGGAAGGGCACCTGGGCGTCGATAATATCTTCAACACCCAGTACAAGGAGTTCCTGCAGAACGACGTCGCCAAGGGGCGTACGTTCAAGATCTCCCTGACCAAGCAGTTCGGCTGGTAATCGTCATGCGGCTCGCGACAGCGGCAATCTTTCTGGTCTCGATCGCCCTGTCGCCGATGGCAGCAGGGTCGGCGTACGCGCAAGACGGCACGCCGGCCCTGACCCTCGAACTCAACGCGGCAGAACCTTCCGACAAGGGCTGCCGCCTCACCTTCGTCGTCTCCAACAAGCTGGGTGGCGACCTTGCGCGAGCCGCCTTCGAGCTCGCGCTTTTCAACAGGGCGGGCGTCGTCGACCGCCTGACCGTGCTCGACTTCCGCGACATGCCGCGGGGCAAGACGAAAGTCAGCCGCTTCGACCTTTCCGGGGTCAAATGCGCCGACATCAGCCGCGTGCTGGTCAATCAGGCAACCGAATGTCAGGGCACCAATGTCGAGGCAAATGCCTGCATGACGGGCCTGCGCACTGAGACCAGGACTCCGATCGTCTTCGGAGTCTGAGGTTGGAGCGTCAAATTGCTGCCGCGTGGAGCAGCGCATGCCGACACTGATCAATTGCGGAGAATGAAAGGCTTTCCGATGTACATTGCGATGAACCGTTTCAAGGTCCAGAAGGGCTCCGAGCAGGCGTTTGAAGATGTCTGGAAGGGCCGCGACTCCACCCTTCACGAGATGAAGGGTTTCAAGCAGTTCCACCTGCTGCGCGGGCCGGCAAACGAGACCGATGGCTATACGCTCTACGCCTCCCACACCGTGTGGGCTAGCTATGACGATTTCTCCGCCTGGACCAAGTCGGAGAATTTCCGCGCCGCCCACAAGAACGCCGGCAACAACGGCGTGCTGTACCAGGGCCACCCGCAGTTCGAGGGCTTTACCGCCGTCGAAGGCGCCTGATCGCTACCGATCCAGCGTGTCCCATCTGGGCGCGACGGTCACCGGATATCGCGGTGACCGCGACTTCTGTCGCCACCAGCCCGGCCTCTGAATGACGCTGGCGACTATGCCGTCGCCAGCAGGCTTGCATTGCCGCCCGCCGCGGTCGTGTCCACGCACACCGCGCGTTCATGCGCGTAGGCTGCCGGATTGAGCACTTCCGTCACCAGCGGCACGATCTGGCCCTGCGTCCGTGCGGCAAGGCTCCTGCGGAGCATGCGCGCCTGCTCGTCATTGCCTGCATAAGCCACGACATCGACCGCAAGCGTGCCCAGCGCGTCGCGAGAGACGGTTCCGTCGAGCGCGGCGATCGGCAATCCCTTGGCGGTCAGCGCCTGTAGCGCCAACGGCGCACCGGGAGCCACAGCCAGCACCGCATTGCCGACGGCGAGCGCCTGCACTGCCTGTGCCAGAACCGCGTCCGGGCTAGGCCCCAGACACAGAACGCGGCCGCGCGGGAACAGCGCCAGCGTGTTCGCTTCGCCAGTCGGCCCCGGCAGGTCCACCGGCCCAAGGTCGAGCGCCGCTGCCGCCGCAATGGCAGCACCAGCCTTGCCGCGCAGGTGCTTGCGCAGGATCGCAACGCGGTCGCCGCGCGTCGACCAGCCGCCCAGCGCCGGATCGGGCTGGTGATCAACGAGCACCGATGTGCCGATGGCGTTTGCCGCAGCCTCGCCGCCCGTCGCCACCGGCTCCACGGCCTTGCGGAAGCGGCGCAGATAGTGCGGCCCGCCGGCCTTCGGCCCGGTGCCCGACATTCCTTCGCCGCCGAACGGCTGTGCGCCGACGACCGCACCGATCTGGTTGCGATTCACGTAGATGTTGCCGGCATGGATGCCGTCGACGAATTTCTGCACCCGCGCCTCGATGCGTGTGTGCAGGCCGAAGGTCAGGCCATAGCCCTTGCGGTTGACGGCATCGATGACACGCTCGAGTTCGTCCGCCTCGAAGGTGGCGACGTGCAGGATCGGCCCGAAGATCTCGCGTTCCATGTCCTCAATACCGCTGACGCGGAAGACATGCGGCCCGACGAAGCGTCCCGCCGTCGGCGCCTCGCGCTTGGCGATCAGCGCCCCCTTGCCTTCCATGGCCCGGCAATAGTCAGCGATCGAACGCTGCGCGTCCTCGTCGATGACCGGACCGACATCCGTCTCCAGCAGGCGCGGATCGCCGACCACCAGCGTCTCCATCGCGCCCTTCAGCATTTCCAGCACCTTCTTCTCCACGTCCTTCTGGACGTAGAGGATGCGCAGTGCCGAGCAGCGCTGGCCGGCGCTCTGGAAGGACGAGGCGAGGATGTCGCGCACCGCCTGTTCCGGCAGCGCAGTCGAGTCGACCACCATCGCGTTCAGGCCGCCGGTCTCGGCGATCAGCATGGCGTCCGGCGTCGCAGTTTCCGCCAGTTGCCGCTCGATCACGCGCGCAACCTCGGTAGACCCGGTGAAGCACACGCCTGCGATGCGCGGATCGGCGGTCAGCGCAGCGCCGACCGTATGGCCATCGCCGGGCAGCAGTTGCAGTACGTCAGCCGGGACGCCGGCCTCGTGCAGCAGCTGCACCGCGCGCGCCGCGATCAGCGGGGTCTGCTCGGCCGGCTTGGCGAGCACCGAGTTGCCGGTCGCCAGCGCCGCTGCGATCTGCCCCGTGAAGATTGCCAGCGGAAAGTTCCACGGCGAGATACAGACGATCGGCCCACGCGCCGCCGTCCCTGCCTCCGCCGAGGCCGCCTCCGCCGCATAGTAGCGCAGGAAGTCAACCGCCTCGCGCACCTCTGCGACGCCGTCCAGCAGTGTCTTGCCGGCCTCGCGCGACACCAGAGCGAAGAACTCCACCGAATTCGCCTCGTAGAGATCGGCGGCGCGTCGCAGGATCGCAGCGCGCTCGGCGACCGGCCGCGCTTCCCATGCCGGCTGCGCCTGCGCCGCCAGCCCGACGGCCTCCGTCACTTGCTCGCGGGTTGCATCCGTGACGCTGCCGACGCGGTCGGCAAGGTTCGCCGGGTTGAGGACCGGCTTCGCCGCGTTCGCACCGGCCGCCGTCGCAGCGGTCCAGCGATCGGCGCCGGCAAAGGCTGCCCGCTCACTTTCGATGCGCTCGAGCAGCAGCGGATCGGTGAGGTCCCAGCCCTGTGAGTTGGGGCGCCCTGCCCCAAAGATTCGCGCCGGCTGCGGGATCGATGGATTTGCAGCCGGACCCTGGCTTGCCACGGCCTCGAACGGATCGCGTGCAATGTCCTCGGGCGCGACTTCGTCATCCACGATCTGATGCACGAAGGACGAGTTTGCGCCGTTCTCCAGGAGCCGCCGCACCAGATACGCCAGCAGGTCGGAGTGCGCGCCCACCGGCGCATAAATGCGCGTGCGCGTGCCCTCATCCTTGCGCACGGTTTCGTGCAGCGCTTCGCCCATGCCGTGCAGGCGCTGGAACTCGAAGCTGTCGCGATCGCTCGCCATCGCAAGAACAGCGGCAACAGTGTGTGCGTTGTGTGTGGCGAACTGCGGATAGATGCGATCGGTCATGCCAAGCAGCTTCCTGGCGTTGGCGATGTAGGAAACGTCGGTGTTCGCCTTGCGCGTAAACACCGGATAGCCGGGCAGCCCGAGCGTCTGCGCGCGCTTGATCTCGCTGTCCCAATAGGCGCCCTTGACCAGCCGCACCATGATGCGCCGGTCGAGCCGCTTCGCCAGCGCGTACAGCCAGTCGATGACAAATCCGGCGCGCGGCCCGTAGGCCTGCACGACGACACCGAACCCGTCCCAGCCAGCCAGTTCCGGATCGGCGAGAACGCGTTCGATCACATCGAGCGACAGGTCGAGCCGGTCGGCCTCTTCGGCGTCGATGTTGAGGCCCATGCGAGCGTGCCGCGCAGCAATGGCCAGCGACAGCAGCCGCTCCGCCATCACCGGCAGCATCGTCTCTCGCTGCGCAACCTCATAGCGCGGATGCAGCGCGGACAGCTTGACCGAGATGCCGGGGTTGCGACGGATATCGGTGCCGCTGGAGCCGCTGTTCAGCGACGAGATCGCGTCGGCGTAGGCGCGGTGGTAGCGCAGCGCGTCTGCTTCGGTGCGGGCGGCCTCGCCCAGCATGTCGAAGGAATAGAGATAACCTTTCGCGGTCATGCCGCGACCGCGCTTAACCGCCTCCTTGATGGTGCGGCCGAGCACGAAGTTCTCGCCAAGCTCGCGCATGGCGGCAGCGACCGCCTTGCGGATCACCGGTTCGCCCAGCCGGCGCACCATGGCGCGCAGTGTGCCTTCGATGCCGCCGCCTTCGTCGTCGAGAACCTTGCCGGTCAGCATCAGCGCCCAGGTCGACGCATTGACGAAGATCGAACTGGAGCCGCCCGAATGCGCCGACCAGTCATGCGGCGCGATCTTGTCGCGGATCAGATCGTCCATCGTCTCGGTGTCGGGCACGCGCAGCAGCGCTTCGGCGAGGCACATCAGCGCCACGCCTTCCTTGGTCGACAGCCCGTAGGTGGAGAGAAACGCCTCCATCAGCTTCGGATCGCTGGAGTCGCGCACCGCGCGGACGAGATCGGCGGCCCTGCTGCTGATCGCGGCGCGCTCGCCTGAGCTCAGCCCCGCCTGGTCGACAAGCCGCGACAGCGCAGCACCCTCGTCGGGCATGAGATTGGCGCGCATCTCGGCGCGGATGGCGTCCAGGTCGGCGTTCATGCACATCCCCTCGCAGGCTGATGCGCTTCTATTAGCATGAATCGCCATCGCCAGCGGTCCAATCGAGTGGAAGAGACGGTCGTTATGATCTATCGATAGCCACCTAATGACACGATTTGGACCACAGTTGCGATGAAATCAGACGATCTGGACCGCCTCGACCGCAGCATTCTCGCCACGCTTGCCGGCAATGCGCGGCTGTCGATGGCCGAACTCGCATCGCGCGTCGGCCTGTCAAAGACTCCCGTGCAGGCGCGTGTGCGCCGGCTGGAGCAGGAGCGCTACATCCGCGGCTACGCGGCAATCATCGACCGCGAGAAGATGGGCGAGGGTCATGTCGCCTTCGTGCAGGTGAAGCTCTCCGACACCCGCTCGGCCGCGCTCGATGCATTCAACCGCGCAGTGCAGGGCATCGCCGAGATCGAGCAGTGCCACATGATGGCGGCAAGCTTCGACTACCTGCTGAAAGTGCGCACGCGCGACATCGCCGCCTACCGGAGGATCCTTGGCGAACGCATATCGGCGTTGCCGCATGTCGCGCAAACCTCGACCTTCGTCGCCATGGAAACCGTGAAGGACTACTGAGCCGGCTCGGAAAGCGTCTTCAGGAACGCAACCAGCGCAGCCCTCTCCTTCTCCGACAGTTTCAGCGGCAGCACCTCCGATCGCCCGCCCGGGCTCGCTGGCGCCCTCGCGTAGTGATCGACGACCTCTTCGAGCGTGGCGATCTGCCCGGCAT
>JBFXFO010000029.1:0-32719 GCA_050178915.1 Rhizobiaceae bacterium
GGTCATCTCCAGGTCGGCTAGCCGGCGACCGGCCGGGCACGCCATTTCCATCAGCGGATCGAACAGCAACTATTCCCCGAACGCCTGGAACTCTTAACCTCCTGCTAACCCTTGCTGCCGCCGGGAACGGCGGCAAATCACTTGCGCTTGACGTGAACAAAAATAGAACATAGAACGAACATACGGGAAAACGGAGGGTCACATGACCGAAATCTTCCAGGATGTTGTCTCGCTCGTCTGCATGAGCACCTTCGTCGTGTGCATGGCGATTTGGATCGGCGCGCTCTGACGCGGGTCCGTTAAATGTTTTTTGCCGCGACCGCGGCTAGGCTCCGCGCCGCGTCGGAGCCTTCCGCACAGTGTCGCCGTTCGTCATCGCCCTGCTGGTCGCTGCCAATATCGGATTGATCTACGCGCTGCTTGCGCTGCCGCTTGGGCTGCGCAACATCCGACTGTCGGCGCGGATCGATGCGTCCCGCCAGCGCCTGTGGAGTGCGCTCTGGCCGCTTGGCGACGATGCCGGATGGTCGGGCGAGGTACTGGCGGTGGATCGCACCGCCGACGGCGACAGCCTGCTGCGCATGCGTCTCGGCTGGGAAGGACGCGACGGCACGCCGATCGAGCGCACCGTGACGCTGGAGGATGTCGTGGAGGGCGAGCGCTACACACTGCGCGTCGTCGATGACACCTCTCTCGATCCAGCCTTCTGGTCGGATTATCGCGAGACGGTCGAATTTGCCGGAGGCGATGCGGGCGCGGGCACATATGTCACGCTCGGCCGTACCGACCGCTATCGCGGACTGGCGTTTCTGGTCTTTCGCTACTTCGCGCTGCGCCGGCAACGCGCCAAGCTGAAGCTGTGGGCGGAGACCGGCCGGTACCGCAAGGGCGGACTGTTTGAGCATCCGCTGAGCCATGCCGGCTTTGCCCTTCTCTCCGTCGTGCTGCTCTGGCCGCTCTTCGGCCTCGACTTCGGCGGGCTGGTGCTCGCCTCCGCGCTGACCGCCGCCGTGTTCCTGCACGAACTTGGCCATCTCGCTGCCTTCAGGCTGATGAGACACCGCCGCGTGCGCATGATCTTCATCCCGATCCTTGGCGGCATCGCCATCGGGGGACGGCCCTACGACAGCCGCTTCGAGGTCGCCTTCGTGGCGCTGATGGGCGCGGGCTTCTCCGCCTTTCTTGTCCCGATCATGATTGCCATCAGCAACGCCGCGACAAGCTCCGGCGCGGCCGGGCTGTCGGCGTGGTTCGCGGCACTCGCCGGCTGTGCAGCGCTGTTCAACATCGCAAACCTCGTGCCGGTGTGGAAGTTCGATGGTGGTCAGGTGCTCCGCCAGCTTTTCGTGCGCCCGTTGACGCTGGCCGTGGCGTCCTTCGTGCTGCTGTCCGCATTCCTGGTGCTCGCCGCCGCGGCGGGATTTCCGCGCCACGCGCTGGTCGCAGCCGGCGCGGTTTTCGCCTTGCTCAGCCTGATCACAGGCGGACAGTCGTGGAAGCCGCGCAAGGAGCTGAAGCCGATCAGCGGCCGCGAACAGCTGGCTGTTGCAGCGGCGCTCGCCGCGGTCTTCGCCATCCACGGATATGGCGTGCTCTGGGCGGCCGCGAAGCTGGCAGTCTGAGGCTAGTCGCCGAGCGCCACGCCTTCGCGGCGCGGATCGGCGCCGCCGACAAGGCCCTGTGGCGTGATGGCGATGCCGTGCAGCCCGGAGTTCAGCTCCGTCGTCTCGGTCTCGTAGCCGAGCGCCTGCAGATCGTCGGCAAACGCCTCGGCGGAGGTACCCGCTTCGAGCTGGTATTTGCCGAAACGGTTCGCCAGATGCGGCTTCGCCACCGCCTGCTGCATGTCGAGGTTCCAGTCGATCAGCCCGATCAGCGCATTCGCCACGTAGGGGATGATGCTGGAGCCGCCGGGCGAGCCGAGCGCGAGGACCGGCTTGCCGTCCTTCATCACGATGGTCGGCGCCATCGAAGAGCGGGGCCGCTTGCGTGGCTCGACGCGATTCGCGACGGCCTGTCCGTCGCGCTCGGGCGCGAAGGAAAAGTCGGTCAGCTGGTTGTTGAGCAGGAACCCGGCGACCATCTGGTGCGAGCCGAAGGCGGTCTCGATCGTCGTCGTCATCGACGCGACATTGCCGGCCGCATCGACAACGACGATGTGCGACGTCGATGGCAGTTCATAGGGGATGCCGTCGATCCTGAGCTCCGCCTTGTCCCATGGAGGCTCGCCCGCGGTCACGGCGTCGGCGGGCAACGCGGTTGGCCGGCGGATCAGTTGCGAGCGCGATTTCAGATAGGCCGGGTCGAGCATGCCTTTCGGAATGCTGACGAATTCGGGGTCGCCGAGATAACGTTCGCGGTCGGCGAAGGCGAGGCGCGTTGCATCGCCGATGATCCGCCAGCTTTCCGGATCGTCCTTGCCGAGCGTGCCGATCTCGTATGGCTCGATCAGCCCGAGGATCTGGCCGATGGCGATCGCGCCGGAGGAGGGCGGGCCCATGCCGCAGACGTCGAAGCCGCGATAGGGCGCGCAGACGGCGGCGTATTCGCGCACTTCATACGCGCTGAGGTCCGCAACGGTCATCCTGCCCGGATTGGTCGGATGGCCGGTGACGGCGGCCACGATCTTCTGCGCCAGCGGGCCTGAGTAGAATGCACCAGCGCCATCGCGCGCCAGCAGCTTCAGCGTCTCGGCATAATCGGGATTGCGCAGCACCGTGCCGGTGGCGAGCGGCTTGCCGGCGGCGTCGAGGAAGTAGGCTCGTGCCGCGGGCTCGCTGGCGAGGCTGTCGACATCGTCGGCAATCAGCGCGTTCAGCCTCGGCGAAACCGCAAACCCCTTCTCGGCCAGCGCGACCGCCTGCTCGAAGCCGACGTCCCAGGGCAGTTTGCCGAAGCGCGCGTGCAGCGTCTGCAGGAGCAGCGGCACGCCGGGCACCCCGACCGAACGGCCACCCACCACCGCCGTCCAGAAATCCATCGGCTTGCCGTCAGGCCCGAGGAAGAGGTCCGGCGTGGCCGCGGCCGGCGCCGTCTCGCGCGCGTTGAATGTGGTGAGCTGACGCGTCTGCGCATCGAACCAGACGACGAAGGCGCCGCCGCCGAGGCCCGACGATTGCGGCTCGACCAGGCCCAGCACGGTCTGGATGGCGATCAGCGCATCCGCTGCGCTGCCGCCCTTGCGCAACGCATCGAGTCCGGCCTGCGCCGCGAGCGGGTTGGCGGCGACGACCATCTGTTTCGTGGCGTGGGCGGCTTCCTTCGCTTCGATGCCGGTGTCCGGCTCCGGCGCGATGACGTCGCTCGACTGCTGCGCCAGCGCCGGCATGGCCGCAAGCGACAGCGCGATCCCGGCCAGCAGTGAACGCATCAGGCTCTCCTGCGAAGCGGGATTGGAGCGCTTGATCCGATGCCTGATTCGACCGGGCCGAACAGGGCGACGAAAGCATCCTTCAGGGCGAGATCGAGGTCGGCCATCGTCACCGGCAGGCCGAGATCGACGAGGCTGGTGACGCCGTGCCCGCGCACGCCGCATGGCACGATGCCGCCGAAGTGTTCGAGTTCGGGCTCGACGTTGATGGCGATGCCGTGAAAGCTCACCCAGCGCCGCAGCCGGATGCCGATCGCCGCGATCTTGTCTTCGGCCGGAGTTCCGTCGCCAAGCGGCGGCTTCTCCGGCCGCGCCACCCAGACGCCGACGCGGTCCTCGCGCCGTTCGCCGCGCACATTGAAGGCGGCGAGGCTGCGAATGATCCACTCTTCCAGCGCCGTCACGAAAGCGCGCACGTCCTCGCGCCGGCGCTTCAGGTCGAGCATGACATAGGCCACGCGCTGGCCCGGCCCGTGATAGGTGTATTCGCCGCCGCGACCTGCATCGAAGACGGGGAAGCGGTTGCCGTCGAGCAGGTCGTCCGCCTTCGCCGAGGTCCCGGCGGTGTAGAGCGGGGGATGCTCTACCAGCCACACCATCTCACGGGCGTCACCGTCGCGAATCTGTGCCGCGCGCTGCTCCATGAACGCGAGCGCGTCCTCGTAAGCGGTGAGCCCACGTTCGATGCGCCACTCGACCGGCGCGGAGCCGGAGGCGGGGAGGAAGGCTGGAGAAATCTGGCTGCGTCCGGTCATGCCTGCGGCCCTTGGGAACCGTCGCCCGCAATATGGAGGCTGGGGCTGCGAACGTCCAGTTGGCAAGGGTTGCGGGACCGTCTCCACGCAGGAGTTCGGATGCAGGATTTTGTCCCTGAACCACACTTGTTTCGCAGAAACCGATTTGCTACATGCGCCGGGCCGGTTCGACCGGCTCTTGCGCGGCGTGCGGTCGTGGCGGAATTGGTAGACGCGCAGCGTTGAGGTCGCTGTGGGGCAACCCGTGGAAGTTCGAGTCTTCTCGACCGCACCAGCCGCCGCTCTTCAGAGCCTCAATTCGTAGTATCTCAGCCAGTCGCGCATGTCCTCGGGCACGTCGTAGTAGGGTGCTATGGGCCGGAATCCGGCCTTTTCATAAAGCGCCATCGCTTCGGGCTGATGCATCGAGGTATCGAGTCGCATGATGCTGTATCCGGCGGCTCGGGCATCCTCGATCAGCCGCTTCACCAGCGCATCGCCGACACCCTTCCCACGCGCCTGTGCCGTCACGAACATGCGCTTCATCTCACAGACGCCGTCACCGAGGTCGCGCATGCCGACGCAGCCAAGCGCGGCGCCATTGTCCTGTGCCAGCAGCAGGCTGCCGGCTGGCGGCGCGTAGCGGCCGGGCAGTCCGGCGAGTTCGGGCTCGAACATGCTGGGGTGGAAGTAGCGGTTCACCCGCTCGATGTCGTCCACCAGGCGGATGCGTGCCCATTCGACGAAGGCGCGGATGAGGACGCGTACGGCGTCCAGTTGTTCAGGCGTCCGGGCCTGCACGATCTCGACCATCGCACCCTCGCTAGGCTGCCTTCAGCATAGCACCTTCACTGCGGATTGCATCTGTCCTGCGGCGCGGCGCTTTTTGTTTGAAATGCCAGACGCTTGAGCGCAAAGAGGGTGGCCTTTTCCCGCTTCGCCAGCCGAGGGGCGCCGATGGAAGCAAACGAACAGCAGACGGCGGCCGCCCCGGACGAACGCCACGCCGACATCTACGACGATGGCGGCGCCATCCGTTCGGCATTTCTGGCGCAGGTCGGCGCGGCGATCGCCGATCGCGACATTCTCACCCTGAAGCAGGATGTCGGCCGGCTGCACCAGTCCGAGCTGGGCGACCTGCTCGAAGCGATGCTGCCCGACCAGCGCCAGGCGCTGGTCTCGCTGCTCGGCAGGGACTTCGACTTCTCGGCGCTCACCGAGGTGGACGAGGCGATCCGCATGGAGATCGTCGATCAGCTCCCCAACGAGCAGATCGCCGAGGCCGTGCAGGAACTCGATTCCGACGACGCGGTCTACATCCTGGAGGATCTCGACGAGGAGGATCAGGAGGAGATCCTCGCGCAGCTGCCGTTCACGGAACGCATCCGCCTGCGCCGCGCGCTCGATTATCCGGAAGAGACCGCCGGCCGGCGCATGCAGACCGAGTTCGTGGCGGTGCCGCCATTCTGGACCGTCGGCCAGACCATCGACTACATGCGCGAGGACCAGAACCTGCCGGAGCGGTTCAGCCAGATCTTCGTCATCGATCCGACCTTCAAGCTGCTTGGCGCCGTCGACCTCGACCAGATCCTGCGCACCAAGCGCACGGTCAAGATCGGCGACATCATGCACGAGACGCGCCACGCGATCCCGGCGACGATGGACCAGGAGGAGGCGGCGCACGAGTTCGAGCAGTACGATCTGCTCTCGGCCGCCGTCGTCGACGAGAATGAGCGGCTGGTCGGCGTGCTGACCATCGACGACGTCGTCGACGTCATCCAGCAGGAAGCCGAGGAAGATCTGCTGCGCATGGGCGGCGTCGGTGACGAGGAGCTGTCCGACACCATTCTGGCCACCTCGCGTTCCCGCGTCCCGTGGCTGCTGGTCAATCTGCTCACCGCTTTCCTCGCGGCGTCGGTGATCGGTCTGTTTGACGCGACGATCGAGCAGATCGTGGCGCTGGCGGTGCTCATGCCGATCGTCGCCGGCATGGGCGGCAACGCCGGTTCCCAGACGATGACCGTGACGGTGCGCGCGCTCGCGACGCGCGACATCGACATCTACAATGCCGGGCGCATCATCCGCCGCGAAATGGGCGTCGGCCTGATCAACGGCATCGTCTTCGCGCTGCTGGTCGGCACCGTCGCCGGCCTCTGGTTCGAGGTGCATATCGGCCTGATCATCGCCGCCGCCATGATCATCAACCTCTTCGTCGCCGCGCTCGCCGGCATCCTTATTCCGCTGCTGCTGCACCGCGTTGGCGCCGATCCGGCGGTGTCGTCGGCGGTGTTCGTCACGGCTGTGACCGACGTGGTCGGCTTCTCCGCGTTCCTCGGCATCGCCGCCTGGTGGTTTGGCATTGCCTGAAAGTCAGGCAGGCCGCCTCAATTGACTTTTACGTAAACGCCATGCGAGACTCCCGGCCAATGGAATCGGGTGTTTGCGACAGGCGATGCGGGAATATTATTCGATCACCGAACTGACCCGCGAGTTCGACATCTCCACCCGCACGCTTCGTTTCTACGAGGATGAGGGGCTCGTGCAGCCCGTCCGCCGCGGGCGCACGCGGCTCTTCCGGCCCTCCGACCGTCATCTCATCAAGCAGATCATGCGCGGCAAGCGCCTCGGCTTCTCGATCAACGAGATCCGCGAGATCATCCAGATGTACAAGGCGCCGCCCGGCGAGGTGGGCCAGCTGAAGCTGATGATCAAGCGCATCGAGGAGAAGCGCGAAGATCTGCGGCAGAAGCGCCGCGATCTCGAGGAAACGCTGGCGGAACTCGACCAGGCGGAAGAGTCCTGCGTCGAGCGGCTGGTCGAGCTCGGCGTGAATACCTGATGGCGGCCGCCTAGGCTTCCGCCGCCACGTCCAGCGCCAGCACGGCCATGTCGTGCACCTTCGTCTGCCGGTCGAGCGGCGACATCTCCTCATGCGTGATCAGGCAGTCGCTCATCGTGCAGACGGTGAGCGCGCGCACGCCGAAGCGCGCGGCCAGCATGTAGAGAACGGCCGATTCCATATCGACGCCCAGCACGCCGTGCGCGGGCAGGGCGCCATAACCGGCCAGTCCGTCTGCATGGTAGAAGATGTCATCGGCGACCATGTTGCCGACATGCAGGCGCATGCCGGCGGCTTCCGCCTTGTCCACCATCGAACGCAGCAGGCCGTAGTCGGCGATTGCCGCGAAATTGTAGCTGCCGAAAGCATCGCGCACGATGGTCGAGTTGGTGCAGGCGCCGAGCGCCAGCACGAGGTCGCCGACCTTCACCTTGGCGTTCAGGCCGCCGCAGGTGCCGACGCGGATGAGGTTCTTCACGCCGTAGGTGTTGATCAGTTCGTGCAGGTAGATGGCCGCCGAGGGCTGGCCCATGCCGGTCGCCTGCACCGAGACTCGCGCGCCCTTGTAGGTGCCGGTGAAGCCGAGGCAATTGCGGATGCCATTCACCTGCTTCGCGTCAGCAAGGAAGGTTTCGGCGATCCATTTGGCGCGCAGCGGGTCACCCGGCAGCAGAACGGTCTCGGCATAGTCGCCGGCGGCGGCCTGGTTGTGCGGTGTCATCGAGGCATTTCCCTGCGGTTCCGGGCGACGCGGCTGATCAGATCCAGCGGCGCACGCGCTTTGCGTAGTCCCGGTAACGCTTCCCGAAACGCGCCTCAAGCTGCTTTTCCTCAGGCTTTACCGCAAGCAATTGGACCAGCAGCGTGGCCAGCAGTGCCGCCAGCAGAAACCAGAGATTGCCGTCGACAAGGCCGCCGGCGACCAGCAGCAGCGCGTTGGCGAGATACATCGGGTTGCGCGTGATCGCGAAGGCGCCGGTGGTCACCAGCTGGTCGGCGGCCTTGCCCTTGAGGAGATCGGCGCCCGCGCGCGCCATGCCGCGCAATGCCGACACGTGGATGGCGATGACCGCGACGATGACGAGGAGGCCGGCAGCGAACAGGATGTCGGCCAGCGGCGGGCCTATCCATGGCAGCGGCACAAACACGCCGAGCAGGATGCTCGCTGCGATGCCGGCGAGGTAGATCAGCACGGGCAGAAGCGCAGCTAAACCGATCATGGCGTTCCTTCTCCCTCCGTCAGCGGCACCTCGCTCTCGGCGCTGCAGAGCGAGATCATTTCCGGCAGCCGCGCCGCGATGGTCTCGCGCCGGCCGGAGATGAGGTCCTCACCCAGCCCTGCGGCCGAGAACTTGTCCACCAGGCAGCCACAATAGCGCTCGCAAAACGGCGTGTCGCGCACCGCCGAGCACTCCCGCTCGCAGGAATTCAGGAAATCGGCCGTGGTGAAGACCGGCGGGAAGAGCAGCGAAAACAGCCACAGCGCGGCGATCATCGCCGGCTGGTGGATGAGGTAGTAGGCGAGGCTGTGCCTGCCGACGAAGCGCAAAGGCCGCGACCATCCGCCAAGGCTGAGCCCGGCGAGGTGGTTCGTTACGCCGGTCCAGACCGCGATCTTTGCAACACCCATTCCGGCAAGAACGGCGCCGAACCACGGGAACACCGGCACATAGTCGTTCGAGCGAGGGTCGAAAGTCGCAAGTCCGACCCATGCGAGCATCCGGTGGTCGAAGGCCTCGGAGCGCAGGAAGAACGGCGCCGCGATGACCCCCGCTGCAACCAGAAGCGTCAGCAATGCCGGCACGCGCAGGAACAGCAGACCTGCCAGGCTGGCGAAGGCGATCTGGTGCAGGATGCCGAAGAAGATCCAGTTGCTCGGGAAGGCAAACCAGGTGAGCAGCGAGATTGCCGCCGCCGCGCCCACCACCATCGCCAGCCGCCGCCAGTAGCCGGGCCAGCGGATGCCGTTGCCATGAGCGAGCACAAGGCTGACGCCGACGAGGAACAGGAAGCTCGACGCGATGCAGCGCGCAAAAAGTTTCCAGCCGAACTCGGCCGTCAGCCCCTGATGCACGTAGCCGAAGAATTCGAGGTCCCAGGTGAAGTGGTAGACCGTCATCGCCATGAGCGCGATGCCGCGCGCTAGGTCGACGGCTTCGATGCGGCGCGAAACGGCTTGCGTCGGTTGGCTCGGGGATTCCATTCTGCGGTTGTGGCAGGCCGGCACCATGCTCGGCAAGCGCTTCGCTCGAAGGGAGCTGGTTGCATGCATGTGGTTGAAGCAAATGGCGCGCGCATCCCAGCGCTCGGGCTTGGCACCTGGACGCTGCGCGACGAGCGCTGTTCCGAACTGGTCGAGGCGGCGCTGGCGCTGGGCTACCGCCACCTCGATACCGCCAGGATGTACGACAACGAGACGGCTGTCGGCGCGGGCCTGCGCGCCGCGAAAGTGCCGCGCCGCGAAGTGTTCGTGACGACAAAGGTCTGGCACAGCGATCTCGCCCCGGCCGACCTCGAACGCTCGGCGGAAGCCAGCCTGAAGCGGCTCGACATCGACGCAATCGACCTCCTGCTCATCCACTGGCCGAACCCGCGCATTCCGCTGGAGGGCACGATCAAGGCGCTGAACAAGGTGCGCGAACGCGGCATCACCCGCCACATCGGCATCTCCAATTTCCCGGTCGCCATGATCGAGCAGGCGGTCGCGTTCTCCGAAGCGCCGCTCGTGTGCAACCAGGTCGAGTACCACCCCTATTTGCCGCAGGACAAAGTGCTGGCCGCCTGCCGCGCCGCCGGCATGGCGATGGTGTCGTACTGTCCGCTCTATCGCGACGGCGGCTTGCTGGACGAGCCGGCCGTCGTCGCCGCCGCCGGGGCTCACGGCAAGACACCCGGTCAGGTGGTGCTGCGCTGGCACGTGCAGCAGCAGGGAGTGGTCGCCATCCCGCGCACGACGAAGAAGGAGCGTCTGGCCGAGAACTTCGGCATCTTCGACTTCGCGCTCAGCGATGCCGAGATGGCAGCGATCTCGGCGCTGGCGAAGGCAAACTCGCGCATCGTCGACTACGACTTCTCGCCGCTGCCCGGTTGGGACAAGGCCTAGACGAGCCCGCATCATCCTTGTGCCACCGCCGGCCAAGCCATTGGCCAGCCATGCTTTGCGCCCTGCCGGGGTCGCATTCCTGCTATCCCGCAAGCGCCGTGATGCCCAGCATCCAGACCGGCTGCGGCGCATGGGAACGAGATGGTCACGCAGGTCCGGCATCCGATCTGGCTTCCGGCGGTAAGGCCGCCCGGCGCGCGCACCTTCGCCTCGCTCTTCGCGATCGAGTCCTTCGCCCGCGCTTCGGTTGCCAGCGTCGTGCCCCTGCAGGCATACGATCTGCTCAAGGACGAGCAGCAGGTCTCGATCCTCTACACGCTGGTGTCGTGCTCAGGCCTGCTGCTGACACTGTCCGTGCCGCTGTTCATTCACCGCTTTGCGCGCCGCCGCGTCTACACGGCTGGCGCGCTGCTGCTTCTCTGCGGCGCTGTCCTCTTTGCCAGCGGCACGATGGTCGGGCAGGTGGCGGGCATGCTCTGCCGCATCGCCGGCGCCTCGGCGCTGTCGATCACGCTGAACCTGTACATCATGGACCACATCCGCAAGACCGAGTTCGTCAACGCGGAATCGCTGCGGCTGGCCTGGTCGACGCTGGGCTGGACGGCGGGCCCGGCGCTTGGCGTATGGCTCTACGCCGAGTTCGGCTTGTGGGCCGCACACAGCCTGTCCGCCGCCTTTGCGCTCATCCTGCTGGCGCTGTTCTGGTACTACAGGCTGACCGACAACCAGCAGATCAAGCCGGGCAGGCTGAGGCCGGCGAACCCGCTCGCCAACATCGGCCGCTTCGCGCGCCAGCCGCGGCTGCGTCTCGCCTGGCTGATTGCCTTCGGCCGCTCCTGCTTCTGGACCACCTTCTTCGTCTATGGGCCGATCCTGATGGTGGTGACGGGGCAGGGCGAGCTGGCCGGCGGCCTGCTCGTCTCCGCCGGCAACGCGCTGCTCTTTACTGCTCTCTTCTGGGGCTGGGTGGCGAAACGCTGGGGCGTGCGCACGACGATGGGACTTTCGTTCGTCGCCATGGCGGCGCTGCTGGCGGCGGCAGGCTTGGCAGGCGAGGACTACCCGCTCGTCGCGGCCGGCATCCTGCTCGCCTGCACCTTCTTCACCATCTCGCTCGACGCCCTCGGCTCCACCGCCTACATGCGCGCCGTCCGGTCCTACGAGCGGCCGCAGATGACCGCCGTCTACCGCACCTATCTCGACCTTTCCGACCTGTTGCCGCCGCTGGTCTACTCGATCGTGCTGGCCTTCTTCGGCCTCGGCGCGGTGTTCGTGACGCTCGGCATCTTCATGCTGGTCTGCGGTGCGATCACCCTGCGCTACCTGCCCCGCTCGATGTAGCCTTCGGCTTCTTGCAGCTCTTTTCCTTCTCGACCTTCACGATGCGGCTGATGTTGGTCGACTCGTTGCCGTTGAACTTGATCTTCGAGGCGTCCTTCACCGTACAGTCGTCATTGTTGTACATCTCGGCGAGGTCGGGATCCTTGAAGCAGTAGTCATGGCGATCGTAGATCGAATTGCGGATGTGGCGCAGTCCTTCGCAAGGCTGCTGCCGCAGCTGCTTCAGCGAGAACTTCTCCTTCCACGGGCAGCCGGTGTTGCCGAGCCCCTCGAAGCACCACTCCGCCGCCGTTGCCGGCGCGACATGGAAGCCGGCGCCGATGGCCAGCAAGGCCGAAGCGAAAATCATCCTGCGCATGCTCTCTCTCCGCGTTGCCGCTGGTCTGATCGCCAAGACTTCGCCGCGCGTTGCGGCGAAAATCAGTTCGTCCGCGCGTGTTGCGCCTGCACCCATTGGTGGAAGCGGCGCAGCTCATATTCCTCCGGCATGAGCACGCCGGCCTTGTGAGGCCTGGCGCTGATTCCGCGCTGGTTGAGTTCGCAGACGTCCGCGTCCTCGCCCAGTACCTCCAGCGCGAAATCGTAGATCTTCTGCAACTCCGCCGGGTCGCGCTCGAGCGTTTCGGGCAGGAACAGCCATTCCGCCACGAGCTCGGTCTGCGCCGGTCCGAACGGCAGCAGACGCACCGTGCGCACATAGTCGGCATGTCCGACCACGAACATCGATGGCAGGTGGGCGGCGTAGCTCTGCCCGGCCGCACGTTCCTTCTCGCTCAGATCGGGGAAAGGCACGGCGTGGATGGCGCCGTCGGCCGACCAGCTTTCCGCACCGTTGCGCAGCGTGCCGGCATATTGCGGCGAGGCGTCGTCGGCGTGGCTCGCCCAGTCCGGATCGTCGTGGCGCGCCATCAGCCCGCGCCCGTAAATCGGCACCAGCGCGGACAGGTGCTTGTGCACGCCGGGACAGTGCAGGCACTCATTGAAGTTCTCCCAGAAGATCTTCCAGTTGCAGTTCATCAGCTTGCGGAACGAATGCCCGGTGACCAGGCCCTCCAGCGGCCAGTTGCCGAGGTCGACCGAGCCGGCGTCGAACGTCTCGCGCACGCTCGCCTTGGGCGCGGGATCGAGATTGATGAAGACGAAGCCGCGCCATTCCTCCAGCGCCACGCGGTAGAGCGGATGATCGTCTTTGTCGAAGCCGGCTGGCAGCACCTTCGACGGCACCCGCACGAGGTCGCCGCGCAGCGAGTACGACCAGGCGTGGTAGGGACAGGTGATCAGCCGCGCTTTCAGCCGGCCCTGTTCCTCGCGGCAGAGTGCGGAGCCGCGATGGCGACAGGTGTTGTGGAACGCCTGCAGCACACCGTTCTCATCGCGGACGAGCAGCACCTCCTGTCCGCCGACGCGGAAGGTGCGGAAGTCGAGCGGCTTCGGCATGTCGGCCGAGCGGCACACCATCAGCCAGTTGCGGAACCAGATCGTGTCGAGATCGCGCTGGAAGGCTTCCGCAGTGAAATAGTCGGTGGCGGGCAGCGACTCCGTCGCCTCGCGCAGTCCGGTGTAGGGGTCCGAGGGCGAAAGGTGCAGCGACATGGGTTCATTCCTGTGCCGCTGCCAGCCGACACCGGCGGAGGCCGCGCTGTCAATGGCTCACGCGAAGCCGCAGCCGCGGGGCACGAATGGCGGTGTCTCCGGCGATTGTGCGTGCAGAACGAGATCGACGGCGACCGGCCTGTGGTCCGAGCGAACGCCGATCCTGACTTTAGGGTATCGCTCGCCTCTGTGTGTCGCGACCCGGGCCCTCCCGTTTTTCGCCCAATTCATGGTACAAGGGCGAAAATGAAGGGCTTTGCCGGGCGCTTTGGCGGCCGGATACCGGAGAGGGACGACAAGACATGAAGAAGATTACCTTGGCCGCGCTCGCGATGGCCATGCTGGCCAGCGCCTGCACAACGGATCCCTATTCGGGCGAGCCGAAGGTTTCCAACACGGCCACCGGTGCTGCGCTCGGCGCGCTGGCCGGCGCAGGTGTCGGCCTGCTGGCAGGCGGCGACGACCGCAAGAACGCACTGATCGGCGCCGGCATCGGCGCGCTGGCCGGTGGCGCCATCGGCCTCTACATGGATCAGCAGGAAGCCGAACTGCGCCGCCAACTCGAAGGTACGGGCGTTTCCGTCACCCGCGCAGGCGATCAGATCATCCTGAACATGCCGTCGAACATCACCTTCGCCACCGATCGTGACCAGGTGATCACGGCCTTCTACCCGACGCTGAACGCCGTCGCGATCGTGCTCAACCGCTTCCCAAAGACGATCGTCGACGTTTACGGCCATACCGATTCCACCGGCGACGATACCTACAACTACAATCTGTCGCAGCGTCGCGCGCTGTCGGTGGCGAACTATCTCAACGCGCAGGGCGTCGATCAGCGCCGCTTCGCCGTCACCGGCTTCGGCGAGACCCGGCCGATTGCCAACAACAAGACCGAACTCGGCCGCGCGCAGAACCGCCGCGTCGAGATCCAGCTGACGCCGCTGTCGTAGGCACGTCGGCCGCTAAGCGAAGGTTCAAAGGCGCCTGTGGCGCCATCGCAATGCGCGCTGTGAGGCGCGCATTGCCCGCTTCAGGGACCGGAACCCGTTCCCGTCGAAACAGATGAAGCGAAGCTGAACGGCGCTCTCAATGCCGGTTTATCCGCGCAGGCGCAGTCTCCTGATCACACCGACGTGATGCCGGTGCGGAGAGAGGGAGAAACATCATGCGCCGTGCATTCAATGGTCTCATCATCGCTGTTGCCACCACCGCATCGCTGGCGAGCGTCACCGTGCAAGCCAATGCGATGACCGCGTCGCGCGAGCAGGTCGAGGCAGCCTGCCGGGCGCAGGGCGGAACGTCCTGGGGAACCGGTGCGTCCAGCGGTCAATATGGCTGCGTTTCGGACGGCGGCTGGATCGTCTGCAATCCGAACGGCACCTGCGAAGGCGGTCGTGCGAAGGCAATCATCCGCAACATGCCACGCAAGTGAAGCGTGCACCCACGCTACAGCGTGATGGCGATGCGCGCCGCGAGGCGCGCATTGTTCTCCACCAGCGCGATGTTGGTCTTCAGGCTTTCGCCTGATGTGAGCGTGAGGATTTCCCCGAGCAGGAAGGGCGTCACCGCCTTGCCGCTGATGCCGCGTTCGGTGGCCGTCTGCTGCGCCGCGGCGATGTAAGTCGCCATGCGCTCCGCCGGAATTTCGGATTCGGCCGGCACCGGATTGGCGACCAGCATTCCGCCGGCGATGCCCATCGCACGGCGCGTATTGAAGAACGCGCCGATGCGTTCCGGCTGGTCAAGCCGCAACGGTGCCTTGAACGGCGACTGGCGCGACCAGAATGCCGGCATCGTGTCCGCGCCGTAAGCGACGACCGGCACGCCGCGCGTCTCCAGCACCTCCAGCGTCCGACCGATGTCGAGGATCGCCTTGGCGCCTGCCGACACGACGATCACCGGCGTGCGCGCCAACTCTTCGAGATCGGCGGAGACATCCATGCTGGTCTCGCCTCCCTGGTGCACGCCGCCGATGCCGCCCGTGGCGAAGACGTGGATGCCGGCCATCGCCGCAGCGATCATCGTTGCCGCCACCGTGGTGCCGCCGCTGACGCCCTCGGAAAGCGCAAACGCCAGATCCGCGCGTGACAGCTTCATCGCGCCCGTCGAACGCGCCAGCGCCTCGCGTTCGGCATCGCTCAGGCCAATCTTCAGCCGCCCGTCGATGACCGCGATGGTCGCCGGCACGGCACCTTCCGCGCGGATGATCGCCTCGACATTCGCCGCCATCTGCGCGTTGTCCGGAAACGGCATGCCATGGGTGATGATGGTGCTTTCCAGCGCCACGGCCGGTTTGCCCTCGGCCAGTGCCGCGGCCACGGACGGTTCGAAATCGGTGAAGGCTCTGGCGCTTTCGGGGTGCATGGGTGACTTCCCTCGTTCTGGCAGGCTCATGCCATGTGGCGCGGTTCCGGCACAAGCGCCAGTGCCGCGCGCATCGCCTTCGCGTCGAGCTTCGTCACCGCGTGCGGGCTTTCGATGGTCAGCAGCGCCGCTGCCATGCCTTCGCGCAGCGCCGGCGCAAGCGGCACGCCGCGCAGCATCGCAGCGACGGTTGCGCCCGCAATGGCGTCGCCGGCACCCGTCTCGTCCGCAACGTGGCGCGGTTTTGGCGGCTCGATCGAGAAGCGGCCCTGCGCGTCGTAGCCGTTGACCGCTTCCGGTCCGGCGGTGACGACGGCCGCGCGCAGTCCTTTCGCTGCCAGCGCGGCGGCGGTCTCGACGAAGTCGGCGTCCGCCGGCAGGCCGCAGAGCACCGAGGCTTCACGCCGGTTGAGAAAGAGGCAGGAGAAGGCATCAAGCAGGCCTTCCAGCCGCACCGCCTTGGCCGGCGAGATGGCGATGCCGTAGAGCGGCTTTCCGGTCGCCGCGACTCGCGCCAGCGCTGCCGCGGGCAGGTTGGCATCGCAGAGGATGGCGTCGGCTTCGGCCGCTGCGGCGCGGAACCCCGACCGTGCGAGGATGCGCGGGAAGGCTGCGTCGTAGAGCTGCATATCGGCGAGACCGGCGATCACCTCGCCATCCTCCTGCACCATCGCCGTGTAGCTCGCCGTGCGCCGGTCGAGGAACACGGCGGAAAGGTCGGCGATGCGCGCCTGTCGGATCGCCTCGGCCACGGCGTTGCCGGCAGCGTCCCCGCCGCGCACCGACAGCATCGATGCGCTGACGCCCCGCTGCGCCGCATTGCGCGCGGCGTTGAAACCACCGCCGCCGATTTCTTCCGACAATGTCCCGGGGTTTGACGCACCCGGCACATAGGGTCCGCGCACCTGTCCGCGCCGGTCGATATGCGCGCCGCCGACGACGAGAAGGCGAGGGCGCTTAGTCATGCGCGCCAACGCTGGCGAATCGCTTTCCCTCCGGGAACTTGCTGACGGTCTGGCTATTCGCGAAATTGCCGTGGCAAGAGAGACATAAAAGGAACATTTGCCGATTTTCCTTCATAATCAGCCCTTTACAGGCTCTTGCAATTTTGGAACAAAGCAGGTACAAAAATGGACATCACAACCGCCATGCGGCGCGCGATTGACGATCAAGGGGTGATGTATCATGGCTCAGGCTAATCTGCGGCTGATCGAGGAAAACAAGGGCGTGGACAAGAGCAAGGCTTTGGACGCTGCGCTGTCGCAGATCGAGCGCGCCTTCGGCAAGGGCTCGATCATGCGTCTCGGCGCGAACGAGCAGGTCATCGAGATCGAGACGGTCTCCACGGGTTCGCTGGGGCTCGACATCGCGCTTGGCGTCGGCGGTCTGCCGCGCGGCCGCATCATCGAGGTCTACGGGCCGGAAAGCTCCGGCAAGACGACGATGGCGCTGCACACGGTTGCCGAAGCGCAGAAGAAGGGCGGCATCTGCGCCTTCGTCGATGCCGAGCATGCGCTCGACCCGGTCTACGCCCGCAAGCTTGGCGTCGACCTCGAGAATCTGCTGATCTCGCAGCCCGACACCGGCGAGCAGGCGCTGGAGATCTGCGACACGCTGGTCCGCTCCGGTGCCGTCGACGTGCTGGTGGTCGACTCGGTTGCGGCGCTCACGCCCCGCGCTGAAATCGAAGGCGAGATGGGCGACTCGCTGCCCGGTCTGCAGGCTCGCCTGATGAGCCAGGCGCTGCGCAAGCTGACGGCTTCGATCTCGCGCTCCAACACCATGGTCATCTTCATCAACCAGATTCGCATGAAGATCGGCGTGATGTTCGGTTCGCCGGAAACCACCACGGGCGGCAATGCGCTGAAGTTCTACGCCTCGGTCCGCCTCGACATCCGCCGCATTGGCGCCGTCAAGGATCGTGAGGAAGTGGTCGGCAACCAGACCCGCGTGAAGGTGGTGAAGAACAAGCTGGCGCCTCCCTTCAAGGTGGTCGAGTTCGACATCATGTATGGCGAGGGCGTATCGAAGACCGGCGAACTTGTCGATCTCGGCGTGAAGGCCGGCGTGATCGAGAAGTCGGGCGCCTGGTTCTCTTACAACTCTCAGCGTCTCGGCCAGGGGCGCGAGAACGCCAAGCAGTTCCTGCGCGACAATCCCGAGGTGGCGCGCGAGGTGGAGACGACGCTGCGCCAGAATGCCGGGCTGATCGCCGAGAAGTTCCTCGAGAATGGCGGGCCAGGCGAGGGTTTCGACGACGCGGCCGAAGGATAGTCTTCGGTTTCGAGCCGTTCGCGTTGCTGACCGCTGGCCAAAAGCCGGCGGTCTTCGCCTTCCAGGCCCGGAGGGTGGTGGACTAAAAGCGGGACGGGTGGTCTGCGCGGCGCTAGACCATGACCGCCTGCATGCGCTGCAACTCGTCGATATGCGCGCGCGCGCAATCGTAGCCCATGCGGATCGCCTCGTCGGCGCGATGGAACTCGGAGAGGCCGATATGGCCGAGCTTGGGCTGTAGCGCGAGGTCGGGCGGATCGCCTGCGAGCCGCGCGCGGGAAATCCGGTCCTGGATGATGTTGAACGCCTCAACCATCACGCCGGTGATGCCCAGTCGCTTTTCACGGACATCCGCGGTCGACACCGGCTGCTGGTCGTGGATGCTGCCTGCGTTGTGCCGGATGATGGCGGCGCGGCCGTAGAGGTCGTAATGCAGGTTTACCGCCACGACGAGCGGCTGCTCGTAGGCGCGGCAGACGGACACCGGCACGGGGTTGACCAGCGCGCCGTCCACAAGCGTGCGTTTGTTGGCGACCACCGGCTCGAACACGCCCGGAAGCGCGTACGAAGCGCGCATGGCGGTGATCAGCGATCCGCTCGACAGCCAGATTTCATGGCCCGTGCGGATTTCGGTCGCAACGCAGACGAACGGCTTTGGCAGCTCCTCGAAGGTCAGCCCGGCCATGTGCTCCTGCATGCGTGCGTCGAGCTTCATGCCACCAAACAGGCCGGAGCCCCCGAGATGCAGGTCGAGCAGGCCGAAAATCCGGCGACGCGTCAGGCTGCGCGCGAACTCTTCGAGTTCGTCGAGCTTGCCCGCGAGATAGCAACCGCCGACCAGCGCGCCGATCGAGGTGCCGGCGATCATGTTGATGTTGATGCCGGCTTCATCCAGCGCACGGATGACGCCGATATGCGCCCACCCGCGTGCGGCGCCGCCACCGAGCGCCAGCGCGATGCCGCCTTGTCTGTGCTCGGGCTCGATGCGTGCGCCGGGCGGCTCGGTAAGACCTTGCGGGCCGGCGACGTCGGCTGCGGTCGCAGCGGTCGTCGCAGCCGCGACCGGTGCCGCACTGACAGCAGGTTCGGCGGTTGGTTGAACGGATTGGGTGGAAACGGCTGCTACCGCCGGTTCAACCGGAAAGTCGACCTGCTTGATGCCGGACTTTCCCCGCATGGACGCCCATTCGAGCATCGCACACTCCCTTGTCTCCCGCGTTCGAACGTAGGGGAAGCACCCTAGCGAAGCGTGAATTGAAATGCCGATTTTGGCAGAGAGGGTTAACACCCCGTCACGAAGCAGCAACTGCCGAATCGGCTAAGGGGTTCCGTCTGGACCAAGCAACGCCCGCTCGTCGGCCACGCGGACCGTGCGGTAGAAGCACGTTTCGCGCCCGGTGTGGCAGCTGGCGCCGTCACCGGCGACGTGCACCTTCAGCCAGACCGCATCCTGGTCGCAGTCGGTGCGCATCTCCTCGACCGTCTGGAGGTTGCCGGACGTCTCGCCCTTCTTCCAGAGCGCATTGCGCGAGCGCGACCAGTAGTGCGCGATCCCGGTTTCGAGTGTGAGCGCCAGCGCTTGCGCGTTCATGTGCGCCACCATCAGCAGCATGCCGCTGCCGGCGTCGGTGACGACAGCCGTCACCAGCCCTGCCGCGTCGAAACGCGGCGTGAAGGCACGACCTTCCTCTAGGGTGTGCTTGTCGGTTGCGGCGGGGGGGAAGGTCAGCGCCGGCATGCAACAGGCCCCGTAGCGGACGTCATGCGCCGTGGCCGCCGCGCACCATGGTGACGAAGCGCACCTGCTCCTCCGGATGGTCGCGGAAGGCGCCGGTGAAGGTCGAGGTCATCGTCGTCGAGCCCTGCTTGCGGATACCGCGCATGGCCATGCACATGTGCTCGGCCTCGATCATCACCGCGACGCCACGCGGGTTGAGCACGTCCTGGATGACCGCCGCGATCTGCGCCGTCATCGCCTCCTGCGTCTGCAGGCGGTGGGCGAAGATGTCGACGACGCGCGCGATCTTCGACAGGCCGACCACCTTGCCGTCTGGCAGGTAGGCGACATGCGCCTTGCCGATGATCGGCACCATGTGGTGTTCGCAATGCGAGTGGAACTGGATGTCCTTCACCAGCACCAGGTCGTCGTAGCCGGCCACCTCTTCGAAGGTGCGGCCGAGTTCGTCCGCCGGGCACATGTCGTAGCCGGAAAACATCTCGCGGTAGGCCTTCATCACGCGGCGCGGCGTGTCGAGCAGGCCCTCGCGGTCCGGGTTGTCGCCGGTCCAGCGCAGCAGCGTGCGCACCGCAGCCTCGACCTCGGCCTCGGAAGGTCGGTCGGTTACGGGCTTGTCCATGTAGTCGGAGCGGGCAAGGGGCTTCTTTGCAACGGCGTCCATCGAAGGCGTCTCCCGTAGTCCCCCTCTCGGGAGGGACGAGTTGAACGGATCACTGCCTGTGTGGGGACCGCACGGCCCTGAAAGCAGCAGGCTTCTGCCGGTTCACGCTGGGTTGCTTGCGGGTGCCGGAAGCCTGCCACTATATAAGTCCTGCCCGTCCGAAGGAAAGGCATTGACGCGCTACACATCGTCCACCGTTCGGGCACGAAACGAAAAAGCATGATCGACGACGTCTACAACGCGAAAATTCTTGGCTTTGCCGGCAACATCGGGCGCATCGGCAAGCTCGCCGATGCCGACGCGTCGGCGGTCGCGCATTCCAAGCTCTGCGGATCGACCGTCACCGTCTATCTCAAGATGGAGGGCGAGACCGTCAGCGACTTCGCCCATGAGGTGAAGGCGTGCGCGCTGGGGCAGGCGTCGTCCTCGGTCATGGCCAGCCACGTGGTCGGCAGCACTGCGGCGGAACTGCGGGCGGTGCAGGAGACGATGCGGCGCATGCTGAAGGAAAACGGCGAGCCGCCGGCAGGACGGTTCGCGGATCTCAGATATCTGGAGCCGGTGCGCGACTACAAGGCGCGCCACGCCTCCACCATGCTGACCTTCGATGCCGTGGTGGATGCCATCGGTCAGATCGAGCGCAAGCGCGCCGGCCACGCCGCCTGAGTATCAACTCCCGCTCCGTTCCTCTGCGTCAGGCGGCATGGACCGGCATGGCCGGTCGTGCCAGAACGGCAGCCAAAGGCGGGAGGGAGAGCTATGGACTTCAAGGATCGCACGATCGTCGTCACCGGTGCCGGCGGGCTTATCGGCCGCGCCACGGTTGCCGTGCTGTTGCGCTCCGGCGCCAAGGTCCTGATGGTCGAGCGCACGCGCAAGAAGCTCGACGAGGCTCTGGCCGAGATCGGTGACAATGCGGGCGCGGTGCAGACCCTCGTCGCCGACTGCTCGAAATCGGTTGAAGTGCAGGCCTATGTCGCCCGGGCACTCGAATGGACCGGCCGTATCGACGGCTTCTTCAACAATGCCGGCATCGAGGGCAAGATCGCGCCGATCTCGGAGTACGACGAGTCCGAATGGGACCGTGTCATCGCCGTCAATCTGACCGGCGTCTTTCTCGGCCTGCGGTACGTTCTGCCGGTCATGATCCGGCAGGGTAGCGGCGCCATCGTCAACACCGGGTCGATCGCCAGCGAGCGCGGCCTGCCATTGACGCCTGCCTACAACGCCACAAAACATGGCGTTGTCGGCCTGACCCGCACCGCGGCGGCGGAGAACGGGGGGCACGGCATCCGCGTCAACTGTGTGCTGCCGGGCATGATCGACACGCCGATGCTGCGCCGGATCATGGGTTCGCTGTTCGCCGGCGACGTCGATGCAGGACTCAAATTTGCCGGGTCTGCGGTGCCGGCCGGGCGCGTCGGCACGCCCGAGGATATTGCCGAGGTGGTCGCCTTCCTGCTCTCCGACAAGGCCGCCTTCGTCAACGGCGCCTCGTGGGAGGCCGATGGCGGCGCGCTTGCCACCATGGGCAATGGCGGCTGACGGCGCGAAGCCAGGGTTGCGAAACCGTCGCGCCATCGACATCTATTGCGCATGCACGTCGCTGTTCTGAGCCGGCCTTGAGCCACCACCATCCGCACCAGCCGCGCGCGGCATCGCGCTCGCGAAACTGGCAGGGGCCGTGGCGCAGGACGCCTGGCCGCCTGCTCGGCACCGCTTTTGTGCGGCTCTACCAGCTGACCCTTTCCGGCTTCATCGGCAATTCGTGCCGCCACGCGCCGACCTGCTCGGAATATGCCTACGAGGCGATCGCACGGCACGGACTGTGGCCCGGCGGCTGGATGGGCCTCTTCCGTTTCATGCGCTGCGGGCCCTGGGGCACGCATGGCTTCGACCCCGTACCGGCAATGCTGGAGCCGCGCTACGTGTGGTTCCTGCCTTGGCGGTACTGGGGCGTGAGCAAGGCCGGCCGAAGCTCCTGAAGCCTTTACGTCGCCGGCAACGCACACTAGAAGACCGCTCGCTGCCGGACGCATCCGGCCCAATCACCACCCGCGTTCGTTTGCGGGACTGGATAGGAGCAAGACATGTCCGAGATCTCCCTCACATTCCCCGATGGTTCCGTCCGCGCCTACGACGCGGCGATGACCGGCGCTGCGCTGGCGGAATCCATCTCCAAGTCGCTTGCCAAGAAGGCCGTCGCCTATGCGCTGGACGGCGCCGTGCGCGACCTCTCCGATCCGATCGGTCGTTCCGGCAAGGTCGAGATCGTCACGCGCGACGACCCGCGCGCGCTGGAACTGATCCGCCATGACACCGCGCACGTGCTGGCCGAGGCGGTGCAGGAACTCTGGCCGGGCACGCAGGTCACCATCGGCCCGGTGATCGAGAACGGCTTCTATTACGACTTTGCGCGCAACGAGCCGTTCACGCCCGACGATTTCCCCGTCATCGAAAAGAAGATGAAGGAGATCATCGGCCGCAACAAACCCTTCACCAAGGAGGTCTGGTCGCGCGAGAAGACGAAGCAGTTCTTCAGCGACAGGGGTGAGAGCTACAAAGTCCAGCTTGTCGACGCGATCCCGGCGGACCAGGAGATCAAGCTTTACGCGCAGGGCGACTGGAAAGACCTCTGCCGCGGCCCGCACATGGCCTCGACGGGCCAGATCGGCAGCGCCTTCAAGCTGATGAAGGTGGCCGGCGCCTACTGGCGCGGCGATTCCAACAATCCGATGCTGACGCGCATCTACGGCACTGCCTGGGCGACGCAGGAGCAGCTCGACGGCTATATCCACATGCTGGAGGAGGCCGAGAAGCGCGACCATCGCCGGCTCGGTCGCGAGATGGACCTGTTCCATTTCCAGGAGGAGGGCCCCGGCGTCGTCTTCTGGCACGCCAAGGGCTGGAAGATGTTCCAGAACCTCGTCTCCTACATGCGGCGCCGCCTTGACCAGCTTGGCTATCAGGAGGTCAATGCTCCGCAGGTGCTCGACAAGAGCCTGTGGGAGACGTCCGGCCATTGGGGCTGGTATCGCGACAACATGTTCAAGGTGACGGTCGCGGGCGACGATACCGACGATGACCGCGTGTTCGCGCTGAAGCCGATGAACTGCCCGGGCCATGTGCAGATCTTCAAGCACGGACTGAAGTCCTACCGCGATCTGCCTATAAAGCTTGCAGAATTTGGCAATGTGCACCGCTACGAGCCATCCGGCGCCCTGCATGGCCTCATGCGCGTTCGCGGTTTCACGCAGGACGACGCGCACATCTTCTGCACCGAGGACCAGCTGGCCGAGGAATGCCTGAAGATCAACGACCTGATTCTGTCGACCTATGCCGATTTCGGCTTCGACGGCATCAGCGTGAAGCTGTCGACTCGGCCCGAGAAACGCGTCGGTTCTGACGAGGCCTGGGATCACGCCGAGCGGATCATGCACGGCGTGCTGGAGACGATCGCGCGGCAGTCGGGTGGCAAGATCAAGACCTCGATCAATCCCGGCGAGGGCGCTTTCTACGGACCGAAGTTCGAATATGTCCTGAAGGATGCCATCGGCCGCGAATGGCAGTGCGGCACCACGCAGGTCGATTTCAACCTGCCTGAACGGTTCGGCGCCTTCTACATCGACCGGGATTCCGAAAAGAAGCAGCCGGTGATGATCCATCGCGCCATCTGCGGCTCGATGGAGCGCTACCTCGGCATCCTCATCGAGAACTATGCCGGCCACGTACCGCTCTGGTTCGCGCCGCTGCAGGTGGTGGTGGCAACCATCACCTCCGAAGCCGACGAATATGCCGCGTCGGTCGTGGCGCGGCTGAAGGACGCGGGCGTGCTGGCCGAGGCCGATCTTCGCAATGAGAAGATCAACTACAAGGTGCGCGAGCACTCGCTGGCCAAGGTTCCGGTGATCATGGTGTGCGGCAAGCGTGAGGCTGAGGAAGGCACGGTGAACATCCGCCGGCTCGGCTCGCAGAACCAGGAGTCGATGTCGCTGGAGGCGGCGATGAGCATGCTGCATGCCGAGATCATGCCGCCCGACATTCGCCGCAGAAAGGCGCTGTAGTCGGCTAAACGGAAAGGACGGGAGCCTTCCCGTCCTTCACATCTTTGTCACGAAACCGGTGCACGCCCATTTGCATTAGCGTCACCAATCGTGCGCAGCCTCATGCTGGTGCCTGAGGTCGAGGACGGGAGCATGTCCGCCTTCGCTGAAGGCGGAGATGGTCCGGATCGCAACGGGAAATCGCAGCGATGCCATTTGGGCTTGGCAATTCTCAACGTCTCTTTCCTGAACTGTCATATGCGAATCCGAACCAGCCACGGCTGAAGCGCTGGTTCATCCGCTCCGTCGAGGGGCTCTCGGGACGCGAGCGATACGCGCGCATCTACGATGTCTGGCGCAACCGCGTCGTGCCGAGCGGGGACCGCGTTTTCGGCCGCATGCTGGAACTGATCAATGTCGAGGTGCGCAGCCGCGACCAGTGGCCGCCACGCGACCTTCCAGATGGTCCGCTGGTAATTGTCGCCAACCATCCGTTCGGCATCGGCGACGGCGTCGCCGTGCTTTCGCTGGCGGAGCAACTGGGGCGGCCCTTCCGCGTCATGATCAATGCCGAGCTGTTGAAGATCAAGGAGATGGAGCCGTACTCGCTCTCGGTCGACTTCAGCGACACCAAGGAAGCGCTGCGCAACAACATGTCGGTCCGCCACGAGGCTCTGCGCCTGCTCAAGCAGGGCGTCACGATCGTGGTGTTTCCCGGGGGCGGCGTCGCCACTGCGCCCAAGGGTTTTGGCCGCGCGAGGGATCTGCCGTGGAAGATCTTCCCGGCCAAGCTCATCCAGGAAGCCCGCGCGACGGTCATCCCGATGTTCTTCTCAGGTCAGAACGGCCGGCTGTTCCACATCGTCAGCGGAGCGATGGGTCTGGCCGAGCGCGACAGCAGGCTCGCCAGGTTCGTCGGCGGCGTTTCCCTGACGCTTCGCACGTCGCTGCTCATTCGTGAGTTCGCCCGGCTCTCCGGCAAGTCGATCGAGGTGCGCATCGGCAAGGCGATCCCGCCGCAGCAGATGGAGCACCTGCGCGACCGCAAGGCGCTGCTCTCGTTCCTCTACGAAAAGGTCTTCGGCCTCGCTGACAGCCTGACCGGCGTTCGCCGGCCGGAACGAATGGCTGCCTGAAAGCCTGGAATACGACTAGTCGGCCGCGTCTTCGGCGTCGGTCGCCTGCGCCTCGGTGGTGATCACCTCGACGTCTTCATTGTGCCCGGCAACGACCGTGTAGTTGCGCTGGTAGATGCGATCCCGGTTCTTCGCGATGATCACATACTCGCCTTCGGCAAGCACCATCGAGGCGAAGGCGCCGACGCTCTCGAAGACCGGATCACCCGAATCGCTGACGATCGACCAGGCCGTGTCCGCGATGGCCTCGCCATTGGCCTCGCGCACCAGCTTGAGCGTCACTTCCGCGGCGCGATGCTCGACCGTCGCAGCCGTCAGCTTGCCGGCATCGACCTTGATGTCGGAGCGGATCACTGCGTTGACCGAGCCGAAATTCGAGACCACATGGTAGGTGCCGGCGTTGAGGCGCACCACCTTGTTCGGCAGCACGTCGCGCGTGATCAGCGCCCGGTTGCCGTCGTCGTCCTCATCGTCCCCGTAGATGGCGAAACGCAGTTCGTTGGCAGGGATGCGCACGCCGCCGGACATGACGGCGTCGAGCGTCAGGCCACCGGCTTCCAGCACCAGCACCTCGCGTTTGGAGTCGCGCGTGACGGTAATGCGCTTGGTCGCGCCGGCGCGCCCGAAGGTGGCATGGACGAGATAGCTGCCGGGCTCGAGGTCGAATGTCTGGGTGCCGCCTTGCGCCGAGGCGACGAGCGGCAGCTTGCCGTCCTTGTCCGGCTCTGGCTTGAACACACGCCACACGAGGCCGCGCGGGATTGCCGCGGCATCGGTGGTCAACTGCGCCTCAAGGGTAATCGCGCCGAGCTGAGAGTTGGCCAGAGGGCCGTCCGGATTGGCCGGCGCGAAGCTGGTGACCGGCGGGGTGTTCTCCTGCGCCAGTGCGGCGTGCGCCAGGGCCAGACACGCGATTGCAGGCAGCAGCGGCCGGGCCAGCCGTCGAAGCATGGAGATCATGCCTTGCGTTGAAGCCCAACCGGGTGGCAATTTCAAGGCCTACCGGAACCACCGACCCCAGCAGCCCAAGCGTCCGCAGACCCGTTCTTTCGGCCCGCTTCACCCATCAACGCCGAGAGCAAGACACATGAACCAAGCCGCACTCGACCTGCTCCTCACACGCAGCTCCGTCGCCATTCAGGAACTGAAGGAGCCCGGCCCGTCCGAGGCGGAGATCGACACCATGCTGCGCATCGCCTCGCGCGTGCCGGACCACGGCCGGCTGGCGCCCTGGCGCTTCATCCTCTATCGCGGCGATGCGCGGAAGGAGGCCGGCAAGCTGCTGGCCGAACTCGCAGAGGCGCGCGAAGGCCCGCTCTCCGACGTGCGGCGCGATCAGGAACTGGCGCGCTTCTCGCGCGCGCCGCTGGTCATCGGCGTCGTGTCGGTGCCGAAGGCGCATCCGAAGATTCCCGAGTGGGAGAAGTTCCTGTCTGGCGGCGCTGCGGCCATGAACCTGACACTGGCGGCAACCGCGCTCGGCTACCGCACCAGCTGGGTATCGAACTGGTTCGCCGACGTGCCGGAGGGCAGGGCGATCCTCGGCCTCGCTCCGGACGAACGCGTGATCGGCTTCATCCACATCGGCACGTTCAAGGGAGAATTCCCCGAGCGGCCGCGTCCGGATGTCGAGACGATCCGTTCCGACTATTCCGGCCCGTGGCGCGGCTAGGATGTTCTACGAAACCGCCATGGGGCACGGCCTGCCGCGCGATCCGTTCAAGGCGATCGTGTCGCCGCGGCCGATCGGCTGGATATCGACGCGCTCGGCCGCCGGTGCCGTCAACCTTGCTCCCTATTCGTTCTTCAACGCGGTCTCGACCAATCCGTATCTGGTCTGGTTTGCGTCGGAGGGCGAGAAGGACAGCGTGGCCTTCGCCCGCGAGACGGGTGAGTTCGTCGTCAACCTGGTCGGCCGCGAACTCGCGGAGAAGATGAATGCCAGCGCCGTCGATGCTCCGCGCGGTGAAAGCGAGTTCGGTTATGCCGGACTCACGCCCGCTCCGTGCAACATCGTCGCCGCGCCGCGCGTAGCCGAGGCGCCGGCTGCGCTCGAATGCCGACTCACCGACATCCAGGACCCGAAGGGCCTCGACGGCCGCTCGGCGGGCGTGCGGGTGGTGATGGGCGAGGTGGTTGGCATCCACATCGACGACGCCATGCTGTCGAACGGCCTGTTCAACGTGAAAAAGGCGGGCAATGTCGCCCGCCTCGGTTATCTCGACTATGTCGCGGTCGAGCAGACCTTCTCCATGCGCCGGCCGCGCTGGGACAGGGGCTAGGCCGACTTCGGCGCGCGCGCCAGCAGCCGCTCCGCCAGCCGCAGATGCGGCCGGTCGTACATCTTGCCGCCGACGCTGATGACGCCGGCATTGCCGGCATCGCGGAACGCATCGACGATCGCCTGCGAGCGCTGGATCGCCTCCGGGGTCGGCGTGAAGGCGGCGTTGATGACGGGCACCTGCGCGGGGTGGATGGCCATCTTGCCGGTGAAGCCGTCGCGCTCGGCTTCGGCGCATTCGCGCGCAAAACCCGCCTCGTCGCGAAAATTCGGGAAGACGGTATCTACCGCCTGCGTCTCCGCGGCGGAGGCGGCAAGCAGGCAGAGCGAGCGGGCCAGCCGGAACACGTCGAGGAAGCGGCCGTCCTCATAGCGCGAGACACGTGCGCCGATGGAGGCGGACAGGTCCTCCGCCCCCCAGGTCAGGCCTTCAAAGCGCGGGTCGGGTTGGTAGGTGTGGGCGGCAAGCACGCTGGCACCGGTCTCGGTGACCAGCGGCACCACGCGCGTCGCGCCGTCGGCGATGCCGTTCTGCGCTTCCTGCACGCGCAGCATCACGGCGAGCCGTGTGACATCCGCCATGCCGGTGGATTTCGGCAGCATGATCCCGTCCGGCCTGATCGACATGATCCCGGCGAGATCAGCTTCGGTCAGCCCGGTCAGCAGGTCGTTGACACGGACATAGATGCGGCTGCCGATGCGCGCGCGGCTGTCGCGCACGAAGGCCGAGGCGATATCGCGCGCCGCCGCCTTGCGGTCGAGCGCGACGGAATCCTCCAGGTCGATGATGGTCACGTCGGCCTCGCTGCCGAGGCTCTTTTCCAGCTTCTTCTCGGAATCGCCGGGGACGAACAGCCAGGAGCGCATCAGCCAGCCACCTTCTTCAGCACCATCGTCTGACGGATGCAGCGTGCAACCAGCTTGCCGTCCTGGTTGAAGGCGCGGTGCTCGAACTCGACGACGCCGCGATCGTTCTTCGACTTGGAGTCGCGCACTGACCTGATCTCGGTCTCGACCCGGATGGTGTCGCCGTGGAAGACCGGATGCGGGAACGTCGTCTCGGTCATGCCGAGATTGGCGACGATCGTGCCGAGCGTCGTGTCGTGCACGGAGATGCCGATCATCAGGCCGAGCGTGAACAGCGAGTTCACCAGCGGCTTGCCCCACTCGCTCTTCGCGGCGAAATCGAAATCGATATGCAGCGGCTGCGGGTTCAGCGTCATCGTCGAGAACAGCATGTTGTCGCTCTCGGTGACCGACTTTCGCAGCGGGTGCCGGATCACCTGACCGACGCGAAATTCCTCAAGATAAAGGCCAGGCATCTTTCCTCCGCACTGCTGTGATCGCGGGCTTGATACGGGCTGCGCGGCGACGCCGCAAGACAAGCGGCATGGTGTGCAGCGGGTTAACGGACATGGTGAACCCTTCGTAAACCTATTGCCAATAGCCTGCAGGAGGGTTGGTTCTGTAGGGTGCCATGGTCGTCAATCACTTCCTCAAATGGGTGAGCACGGCGCGCGTCGCTGAACGTGCTGCGGCGGCTGCCGCGCTGGCCCGCGCCTATGTGAACAAGCAGCTCCCTTTCGAGGACCGTTGCGCTGCCGAGGCCGCGCTGACGCTCCTGCTCGACGACCCGTCTTCGAAGGTGCGCGCGGCGATGGCCGAGGCGCTCGCGATGAGCAGGCATGCGCCGATCCAGATCGTCAGCGCGCTCGCCTCCGACCAGCCGGAAGTGGCAGCCTGGGTACTGTCGCTGTCGCCGCTCTTCTCCGATGCCGATCTGATCGACCGTGTCGCCTCCGGCGATGCCAGCGTGCAGTCGATCGTTGCGCGCCGAGCCTCGGTTTCGCGCTCCCTCGCTGCCGCACTCGCCGAAGTGGGTGATGCAAAGGCCGGCATCGAACTGCTCGGCAATTCCGGCGCCTCGATCGCCGCCATGAGCTTCCGCCGCATCGCCGAACGCCACGGCCACATTGCTTCGGCGCGCGAGGCGCTGCTGGCGCACCGGGCGCTGCCGACCGAATGCCGGCACATGCTTCTCGTGAAGGTGGGCGAAGCGCTCAAGGGCTCGTCGCTGGTCGTCGCGCTGATGGGCAAGGCGCGCGCCGAACGGATCACCCGTGACGCCTGCATCAAGGCCTCCGTCACGCTGATCGACCGCACCGACGCCGACGAGCACGACGCGTTGGTCGAGCATCTGCGGCTTGCCGGCGAACTCACGCCGTCCTTCGTCGTTCGCACCGTCGCCTACGGCAAGATCGACTTCTTCGGCGCGGTGCTGGTGTCGCTGACCGGGCAGAGCCGCCAGCGCGTCACCGCCATGCTGGCCGGCGCTCAGAACGTCGCGCTCTCGGCACTCTTCCGGCAGGCCGGCCTCGCCCCCCCCACACATGCCGTCATCCTCACGGCGCTGAAGATCTGGCGCCAGGTGGCCCGCGGCGAGCGTGTCGCCGGCGTGCAGGAAGTGACATGGATGATGCTGCGCGAACTCGGCGACAAGGCCATCGACGGCGACCTCGCGACGCTGCTGAAATCGATCCATGTCGAGGAACTGCGGCAGAACGCGCGCGGTCACGCGCTGGCGATCGCGGCAGCCTAGACCACCGTCGTCGTCTGCGGCTTCCTGAGCTCGTCGCGCATGTCGCTCAGCGTATAGCCGACCACGGCACAGAGCACGATCGCACCGCCGACAAAGCTCTCCGCCGGCGGAAGCTCGGACAGGATCGCCCACGAGAAGGCGATCGCCAGCGGAACCTCCGCCGAGCCTAGAAAGCCCGACTCCGACGCAGGAATGAGCCGCGCGCCCTCGGTCCAGAGGATGACCGCGCAGGCAAAGCTGAAGCCGAACGCGACCATCACAGAGGCGTCGTATGCGCTGACCGACCCGGGCATGTCCGCGAACGGCAGCGTTCCCACGCAGACGATCAGCGCCGCCACGCCGCCGGCCCAGACCACGGGTATGTCGCGCCATGCGCGGATCATGACCAGGTAGACGGCGCAGAGGAACGTCATGAACAGCGCCAGTGCATCGCCGAGCAGATGGCCGCCCCCGAAGCTGCCGACGACCATGACGCACACTCCAACGAGCGACACCGACGAGGCTAAGAGTGTTCGCGAGCGGGCGCGCTCGCCGCGGAACGCCCATTCGATGAAGGCCGCCATGAACGGCGCCGTTGCGTAGGCGATCGACACATTGGCCACGTAGGTGAGTTTGAACGATGCGATGAAGGCGAGCGACGAGACCGCGCCGGTCGCCGCCAGCACCCACCCGCGCGCTCCCAGCGCAAACCGCAGCCGCAGCGGCTTCGCCCTGTCCATCCACAGCACGTAGCCGCCGATGAGCAGACCGCCGATCAGGCCGCGCCAGCAGGCAATGGTCCAGGGATCGGTGCTGGCAGCCTTGGTGAAGATGCCGGCAAGCGCGAAGAACGCCGTCGAGGCGAGCGTCAGCAGGATACCCGCAGTCCGGTCTGTGCGTGTGCGCATGCGTGCATTTGTGCGCGCATGGGGGCGCGGGGTCGATAGGCCACAATCAGGCAAACTGACGTCGGCTGTCAGGAGGACTAGGGAAGCTGATTCCCGAACGGCTTCGATAAGAGAGTCAAACCATTCTCGTCCACGATCTCGATGGACTTGATGCCGTGTCTTGCCGCGACGAGTGGATTGCCACGCCAGAAACCGTAGGTGTCCACCGCATTCTCCAAAGCTAACGAGCGGCTACCTTTCAGGTCAGCGTCAAACTCGATCCGCATGGTCGCAAGCATTGACAATTCTCCCTGCCGTTACTCTGGCAAGTAGAACAAAAAGAGAACTCGTCAAGTGTGAAAGCCTAAATGTCCAGCTCTTCCGCCGCGGCGAATTCGGCGCGTTCCTGGATGAAGCGGAAGCGCGCGTCGGCCTTGGTGCCCATCAGCGTCTCCACCGCGCCCTTGGTCGCCGCCTCCTCGTCCAGCACTTCGACCCGCAGCAGCGTGCGCACCTTCGGGTCCATGGTGGTTTCCTTGAGCTGGCTGGCGCGCATCTCTCCGAGGCCCTTGAAACGGCCGATCTCGACCTTGCCGCGCCCGGTGAACTCCTTCTTCAGAAGCTCATCCTTGTGGGCGTCATTGCGCGCGTACATCGTCTTGCCGCCCTGGCTGATGCGATAGAGCGGGGGCACGGCGAGATAGAGGTGCCGGCCACGGATGAGTTCCGGCATCTCCTGATAGAAGAAGGTGATCAGCAGTGAGGCGATGTGCGCACCATCGACGTCGGCGTCGGTCATGATGATCACGCGGTCGTAGCGCAGATCGTCCTCGCGGTACTTCGAGCGCGTGCCGCAGCCGAGCGCCTGGATCAGGTCGGCGATCTGCTGGTTGGCGGTGAGCTTGTCATGCCCGGCGCTGGCGACGTTCAGGATCTTGCCGCGCAGCGGCAGGATCGCCTGCGAGGCGCGGTCGCGTGCCTGTTTCGCCGATCCGCCGGCCGAGTCACCCTCGACGATGAAGATTTCCGCCCCTGCTGCCGCGTTCTGCGTGCAGTCGGCGAGTTTGCCGGGCAGGCGCAGCTTGCGCACCGCGGTCTTGCGCGAAACTTCCTTTTCCTGCCGGCGGCGCACGCGCTCGTCGGCACGCTCGATCACCCAGTCGAGCAGTTTCGAGGCTTCCTGTGGATTGTCGGCGAGCCAGTGGTCGAAGGGATCGCGCAGTGCCGTCTCGACGATGCGCTGCGCCTCGACGGTCGCCAGGCGGTCCTTGGTCTGGCCGACGAATTCGGGCTCCCGGATGAAGACGGACAGCATGCCCGCCGCCGAGATCATCACGTCTTCCGAGGTCACGATGCCGGCGCGCTTGTTGCCAGCGAGTTCCGCATAGGCCTTGAGGCCGCGCGTCAGCGCGTTGCGGAAGCCGGCTTCATGCGTGCCGCCTTCGCCGGTCGGAATGGTGTTGCAGTACGAGTTGACGAAACCGTCGCCGCCATACCACGTCACCGCCCACTCGACCGAGCCGTGGCCCGACTGCTTCTCGCTCTTGCCCGCGAAGACCTCGCGCGTTACCTGCATCTCGCTGCCGAGCTGCGCGCTGAGATAGTCCTTCAGGCCGCCGGGGAAATGAAACACCGCCTTGGCCGGCGTCGTGTCCTTTTCCTTGATCAGCGACGGGTCGCAGGACCAGCGGATTTCGACGCCGCCGAAGAGGTAGGCCTTCGAGCGCGCCATGCGGTACAGCCGCGCCGGCTCGAACGCGGCACCCTTGCCGAAGAT
>JBFXFO010000030.1:0-30750 GCA_050178915.1 Rhizobiaceae bacterium
CTCCAGCCACGCGCCGAGCTTCTGCGCGGTGACCAGCCGGCCACCCCGCAAATGCTGCACGATCTGGAACAGTCGGTCGGCGCGTCGCATCGGCTAGTCCTGCAATCCTTCGCGGCGGCGCTGCTCGACCACGAACTTTGCGCCACAGTTCAGCCGCCCCGTGGTCGGCGTGCCGGCGTCGAGCACACGCCAGAACGGCGCCACCTCGGCGAGCGGAACGCCACGCTCCAGCGCCTCGCACGCCGCTTCCGAAACGGTGCGCAGATGATAGCCCGTGTAGATCGGGCAGGTGACTTCCGCGCCGTTCAACTCGGCGAGCTGCCGGCGCATCTGCTGCACGCTGACATGCGTGCCGTGCGGGATCGATCGCATGAACGCGTCGATCGTCTTCGGCGCCGGCACGAACATGATCTCGCCGGCCTTCATGCCGGCAATGCTGACCGGCGCCGGTTTGACCACCGCCTCGGCAGGTGCGTTCAGTCTTTCGGTCCAGGTCCGCATGCGGCGGCGCCGTCCTTTGGGGTCGCGGGGTGAACGTGTTCAATGTCGGCATCATGCCACCCGGCTCCTGACAGCATAGTGTCAGGAGCCCCATCCCGCCACCATCAGCGCCGAAGCTGCCGGCCGGCATAGCCATCGGGCCAGCCGATGTCCTTCTGGATGCTGCGCGGCAGGGCCGCGATCGTCCTGCGGGTGCGCATTTCCTTGCGCAAATCATTGAATTTGCTGAGCCAGCGCGTCGCCAGCAGGATCGGCGTCAGGGCGTTCATCGTGGTGCCTCCTCTCGCTATTCGAGTGAAGGCATTGTCGCACACCCCTCCTGACAGCAGCCCGTCAGGAAGCTCCCGAGGTCATCGGCATACACCTGTCTGTCGGCGCGGCTCGCTGCTCCACCGCCTTCATTGCCGTCCGGCGCACAACCGCCTATGAGCCGTTCGAGGTCAGCGGCAGAATCAGGGAGCATCGATGGGCAAGGCGCTGCCGCTTCTCCTTCTCGCGGTGATGGCGCTGCATCTGTTCCGGCCGCTTGGGCTGCCGGGGCTGCGCCGTCGCGGCGACGCCTGGAAGATCGCCGTCGCGGCCATCGTCGCGATGATGGTGACGGTGCTGTTCAGGCCCTGAGGTCCGGACCGTCGAGCATCGGCCCGACAATGTGCTCGGCCCAAGCCTTGTAGCCGGCCGCGGAGGCGTGGAAGCCGTCTTCGGCGAAACCGGCTTCCGGATCGACGATCGGCAGGCGGGGAGCGGGAATGGTGCCGCGCTCGCGGCAGAGCTGTTCGCCGACCGCGTTGATCATGCCGGCGCGCATTTCGAGGATCTGCCCGAGCTGGCGGGGCAGCGCCGGCACGCGGGTGAACTCCACCACCGGCGACCAGACGATGCGCGCCTCCGGCCACTTCGCCGCGAGCGCATAGAGCAGACCGCCAAAGTCCTTCCTGAAACGGCTGACCGAGTGCCAGTTCTTCGCGTCGTTGGTGCCGATCGAGAGGACGATATGCGTCCACGGATCGGAGGCGAGGTTGGGGATCACATGGTCGCGAAGCTGGCTGGCCGTCGCCGAGTTGAAGCCGGCGGCGCGCCAGCGCACCGCGCGGCCGGTGCGCGCGGCGAGAAGCGGCGCCAGTTGCGCGGCGATGCCCTGCTCGGTGCGGCCGACACCGACCGACGCCGCAGAGGAATCGCCGAGCACGAGCAGCGCGATGGCCGGCTCGTTGCCTTCGATGTGGTGCATGACGGGGCCGGTTGCCGGCAACATGCGGGGCGTGCGCCGGCGGACGCCGAGCCCCTGCCAGATGTAGACGGGGAGGGCCAGCCAGGTGAGCAGGGCTTTGACGCGGGGCGACATGCGCGCTTCCTAGTTCGCACGTGCGACAACGAAAAGACCGCCTTCCGCCGCACCCTCAGGCCAGATACTGCGCCCCGTTGGCGGTGATGGTGGAGCCGGTGATGAAACCGGCATCGTCGGAAGCGAGGAAGACGACACAGCGGCCAATATCCTCGGGCTGCCCGAGCCGGCCGACGGGAATCTGTGCGATGATCCCCTCACGCACCTTCTCCGGCACTGCCATCACCATGTCGGTGGCGATGTAGCCCGGCGCGATGTTGTTGACGGTGATGCCAACCTTGGCGCCTTCCTGCGCCAGCGCCTTGGTGAAGCCGATGTCGCCGGCCTTCGCCGCCGAATAGTTCACCTGCCCGACCTGACCCTTCTGGCCGTTGATCGACGAGATGGTGATGACGCGCCCGAACTTGCGGTCGCGCATGCCGGTCCACAGCGGGTGCGTCATGTTGAAGACGCCGCTCAGATTTGTCTCGATGACCTCGCGCCACTGTTCGCGTGTCATGCGATGAAACATGGAGTCGCGGGTGATGCCGGCATTGTTGACCAGCACCTCGACCGGGCCGAGATCGGCCTCGACCTGCCTGATGCCGGCGACGCAGGCGTCGTAGTCGGCGACCGACCATTTGTAGACCGGTATTCCGGTTTCGGCCTTGAACCTGGCCGCCGCCTCGTCATTGCCGGCATAGTTGGCCGCGACCTTGTAGCCGGCATTCTTCAGCGCCACCGAAATGGCCGCGCCGATGCCGCGCGAGCCTCCCGTGACGAGCGCAACCCGTCCCATGCATCCTCCTCCTTGGCCGTCGCGCCTGGTGCGGCTTCGTGCCGAGCGCTTCTTCGACCGGTCTTATGTCTGTTCCCGACCTTTCGATGGCTTTCGCCAGCAAGACAAGAAAAAGGTCATCCGCGACAGAGCGCAACAGGAAAAGTCTTTGTGAGCGACGGTTGCGCCAAATCACGCGCGGTTGCCGCAAAAACAAAACGCCGGGCTTTCGCCCGGCGCCCGCATGACCGCCAATCGAGCGGACGAAGTGTTAGGCGATCGACTCGATGCACATCGCGACGCCCATGCCGCCGCCGATGCACAGCGTCGCGAGGCCCTTCCTGGCGCCGCGGCGACGCATCTCGTAGGCGAGCGTGTTGAAGATGCGCGCGCCGGAGGCGCCGATCGGATGGCCGATCGCGATGGCGCCGCCATTCACGTTGACGATGTCCGGGTTCCAGCCAAGGTCCTTGTTCACCGCGCAGGCCTGCGCCGCGAACGCCTCATTGGCCTCGACCAGATCGAGGTCGTCGACTTTCCAGCCGGCCTTTTCCAGCGCCTTGCGCGACGCCGGGATCGGGCCGGTGCCCATGATGCTCGGGTCGACGCCGGCGGTTGCCCACGAGACGATGCGGGCCAGCGGGGTGATGCCGCGCCTTGCAGCTTCAGCTTCGGTCATCAGCAGCACGGCGGCGGCGCCGTCATTGATGCCGGAAGCGTTGGCGGCGGTCACGGTGCCATCCTTGTCGAAGGCCGGCTTCAGCTTCTGCATGGCGTCGATAGTGGCGCCGTGGCGGATATATTCGTCGCTGTCGACGACGGTGTCGCCCTTCTTGCCCTTGATGGTGACGGCGACGATCTCGTCCTTGAACCTGCCGGCCTTCTGGGCGGCCTCGGCCTTGTTCTGCGAGGCGAGGGCGAATTCGTCCTGTCGGTCGCGCGTGATCTGGAACTGCTTGGCGACGTTCTCGGCGGTGATGCCCATATGGTATCCGTGGAAGGCGTCCCACAGGCCGTCCTTGATCATCGTGTCGATGAACTTCAGGTCGCCCATCTTGGTGCCGGCGCGCAGATGCTGCGCATGCGTCGACATCGACATCGATTCCTGCCCGCCAGCCACGATGATCTTCGCGTCGCCCGTCGCGATCTGCTGCATACCGATGGCGATGGAGCGCAGGCCGGAGCCGCACACCTGGTTAAGCACCCAGGCGCTCGCTTCCTTCGGCACGCCAGCCGCCATCGCAGCCTGGCGTGCAGGGTTCTGGCCCTGTGCCGCAGTCAGCACCTGTCCGAGGATCACCTCGTCCACTTCGGCGGCATCGACACCGGCGCGCGCCAGCACATCCTTCACGACGACCGCGCCGAGCTCGTGCGCGGGCAGCGCAGCAAAGGCGCCGTTGAACGAACCCACGGCGGTGCGCGCGGCGCTCGCCACGACGATCGATTGGGAGTTGGCCATCTCAAGTCTCCAGTGTCGGACAGAGGAAAATCAGGGCAGGAGGGCGCTTTTCTGCCGCTTTGCGAGGCATCCGTCAAACCGGGCGTCGGCATGCTGCATCTTTGCTGCGCAGCGCAACTTTTCATGCTGCGCAGCATTTTTCCGGCCGCGAGCAGCATGGATTTTTGCCGCAGTGCACAAACCGCTTGGAATTGCGGATGTTTTGAGCATATCCTTGCCCGAATGGCGCAATCGATTACCGGCCGCGGCACGTGCGATCCGGTTTCCGGGGAGGAATGCTGATGGCCTCGAAAGACGACCCCGTCGTCATCAAGAAGTACGCGAACCGCCGTCTCTACAACACCGGCACCAGCACCTATGTGACGCTCGAAGACCTCGCCGAGATGGTCAAGCAGGGCGAAGAGTTCACCGTCCAGGACGCCAAGACCGGCGAGGACATCACCCATCCCGTCCTCACCCAGATCATCTTCGAACTGGAGAACAAGGAAGGGCAGAACATGCTGCCCATCCCGTTCCTGCGCCAGCTGATCGCCTTCTACGGTGACCAGATGCAGATGATCGTGCCGAGCTTCCTCGAGCAGTCGATGATCGCATTCGGCAAGGAGCAGGAGCGGCTGCGCGAGCAGATGAAGGGTTTCGGCGCCGGCACGCCGATGGACATGATGAAGCTCTCATCGCCGATGAAGGCGATCGAGGAGCAGACCCGGCGCAATGTCGAGCTGTTCCAGAACGCTCTGAAGATGTTCACGCCGTTCCCCACCGGCGGCAGCGCCAGCGCACCGGAACCGCGTGCGGCGAAGGAAAAGGAAGAGAAGTCCGACGATCTCGCCATGCTCAAGGAGCAGATCGCCGCGATGCAGCGCAAGATCGACTCGATGGGCTGACTTCCGGCGACGCGCGGCGTCGCCGCTCTCGCGGCGGGCCTGCCCGCCTTATCCTAGATGGTCGGCGGCGTGTCGCGCGAATAGGTGATGTCGCGGTTGGCGGCGCGCAGCGAGATCGAGAAGCCTGCCAGCACGTCGAACAGCGCGATCACCATCAGGATGAAGAACACCGAGTGCGCCGCCCCGCGCACCAGCAGGAATTCCACCAGGAAGGCGACGAAGACGAAGGTCGACAGCAGATGGTCGATCACCGACGCATTGGACGTGCGGGTCGACTTCAGGATCTCGACGAACAGGATCATCAGCGCGATCAGGATCAGCAGGTCGCCGAGCGTCATGATCCACGTTCCGCCGGACATCATCTGCAGCGAGAACAGCTCCGTCGGCCATGGATCAGTGGTGGCCGCGTTGTTGAAAACGCCGGTCAGCACGATGTTGAAGAGGATGAAGGGGATGATCAGCAGCGGCACGTTGCGCAGCATCGAGGAGCTCCGGCGACGGTAGGACACGCCTACTAGCCGGGCTGCCGGGTGCTGCGTCAAGGGCCGGTGGCGGCGCGGCGCAAAAAAGAAAGGACCGGCGCGAGCGCCGGTCCCGATCGTCTCGGACCTTCAGGAACGTCTAGCGCTCCTTCGGCTCCAGCACCTGGCGGCCGCGATACATGCCGGTCTTCAGATCGACATGGTGCGGGCGGCGCATCTCGCCGGAATTCTTGTCCTCGACATAGGTCGGGGCCTTCAGCGCGTCGGCCGAACGACGCATGCCGCGCTTCGACGGCGAGGTCTTTCGTTTTGGCACTGCCATGGAACTGCTCCACTCATGATAAACAGCCAGCCGTCCCCAGAAGGGGCCGCATGCCGGCCGCTGGAATTGAAAGTCGCGTGCCTATACACGCGCGAACGGCGCTTGACCAGCCCTTCGGGCCTCGAAATTTGTCGCCGGGCCAGCGCGCTGGAATCGCGCTCAGTAGAGGCAGGCGACGTGGCTGCCGGCTCCGGCGGCGCGTTTCTGGATGACGTTGGCCAGCCGCGACATGGAATTGGACGGATTGGCCGGGTCGCGATCGATCGGATTGGGCAGCGTCACCGCCAGCAGCGCCGCCTGGCGGGCGGTCAGCTTTGCGGCGGCTCGCCCGAAATGCGCCTGCGAGGCGGCCTCGATGCCGTATATGCCCGGGCCCCATTCGGCGATGTTCAGGTAGATCTCGATGATGCGGCGCTTCGACAGGACGAGGTCGAAATAGATCGCCAGCGGCACCTCCAGCACCTTGCGCACGGCGCCGAGCGGGCGATGCCAGAGATAGAGGTTCTTCACCGTCTGCATCGGGATGGTGGACGCGCCGCGCGACAGCGAGCCATCAAGCAGGTCGTCGATGACGACGTTCATCTCGGCCCAGTCGACTCCGCGATGCGAGCAGAACTGCCCGTCCTCCGACATGATCACCGAGCGGACGAGCAGCGGCGAGATGTCCTCGAATTCGACCCACTGGCGGTCATAGCCGCGGAAGGTGATCAGATCCTGCACCATCAGCGTCGACACCGGATGCACGAACGGCGCCAGGTAAAGGAAGGTCAGCAGCACCGGAATCATGCCGATCACGACCAGCGTCCAGACGACGCGGCGCACCCAGAAACGCACCCCGCGCCGTGCCGGCACCGCCGTTTCCTTCTGCTCGACCTCGACCGTGGGTTCGCTCAACCCGGCATCCCCGTTTGTCCTCCGGCATAGTCGCGGCGGCCGCCTTGCGCAACGGCTGACGCTCCTTTACCGCTCCCGCGCATGAACGAGGGCAGCCAGCAAAGCTACCAAACGCGGCTTGAGCGCCATGCCCGCGCCGTCGAGGCGCTGCTCGACACGCTGCTCGCCGGTCAGCCGCTGCCGGGCGAACTTGCCAGGCCGGCGACATTGCTCGCCGCCATGCGGCACGGCGTGCTCAACGGAGGCAAGCGGCTGCGGCCCTTCCTTCTGATCGAGAGTGCAGCGCTTTTCGAGACGCCGAGCGACGCGGTCCCCGTTGGCGCGCAGAGCGACGCGGCTCTTTCTGGCACGCAAAGCGACGCGGCTCTTTCTGGCGCGCAGAGCGACGCGGTGCTGCGTGTCGCCGCCTCGCTCGAATGCGTGCATTGCTATTCGCTGGTGCATGACGATCTGCCGGCGATGGACGATGACGACCTGCGCCGCGGCCAGCCGACCGTACACAAGGCCTTCGACGAAGCGACCGCCATCCTCGCCGGCGATGCGCTGTTGACCTACGCCTTCGACGTGATCGCGGCGCCAGAGACACAACTGCCCGATGACCGCCGGCTGGCGTTGATGTTGGCGCTCGCCCGCGCCTCGGGAATTGGCGGCATGGCCGGCGGGCAGGCTCTCGACCTTGCGGCCGAACAGCAGCGGCCGGACGAAGCCGGGATCATGCAATTGCAGGCGATGAAAACGGGCGCACTCATCCGCTTCGCCTGCGAGTCCGGGGCGATCGCGGGCGGAGCCGGTGCGGCCGACCGCGACCGGCTGGCGCGGTTCGGCTCGGTGATCGGCCTCGCCTTCCAACTCGCCGACGATCTGCTCGATCTGACGGCCGATGCCGCCGCGCTCGGCAAGGCGACCGGCAAGGATGCCGGCCGTGGCAAGGCGACCCTCGCCGCACTGCACGGCATCGACTGGTCGCGGCGGCGGCTGGACGAACTGGTGAGCGAGGCGACGCAATTGCTCGAGCCGTTCGGCGAACGCGCCGGTGCGCTGCGCTGGGCGGCTGCCTTCGTGGCCAATCGCAGCCATTAAGGGCTGGCGGCGGCGCTGCCCGTCCAGAACAAAATCTTAATGTTAGTGATGCGTAATCACGACCACTCGAAAGCACGCGAGTTTGCGTTGTGGGGCATAGCGTGTCCAAGTTCTCGTCGTTCATAAAGTCCGTGCGCCTGCGCTACGTGTCGGGACTCGTCGCCATCGCGCTCGCTTCCGGCGCTGTGATGTTCCAGCTGAACGCGATGACTGGCGTCCGGCGCGCCGTCGATGATTTCAACTCCCATCTCATCGGCCTGACGCGCGACCTGCGCGTCGCTGCCAACTTCGCCGAGCATACGACGGCGTCCTGGAAGGAGGAGAACAAGGCAGAGCTGGCAAGCTCGGCCTGGGCCCATATCGAGCGCATCACCGTCGGCATCCAGATCCTGGAGAAGGATATGGCCACGCTGCGGCCGCTGATGTCGACGACGGCGCTCACCGAGATCGATGCAGCGTCGGTGAATGGCGACCTGTTCTGGACGACGCGCGACATCGTCAAGAATCTCGGCACGCTTGCCAGCAGCCCGAAGTGGGACGAGTGGAGCGCCCGCGCCATCAAGAACCAGAACGACCTGTTCGTGCAGCCGATGCTGATCCGCGCCTCGAACGCGCTGGAGGCGGAGCGGCGCTCGCTCGAGCGCGGGTCCGGCCGCTTCCTGATCTGGGCCAGCGGCCTCTTGCTGCTCGTGCTCGGCGTCGTCGCGATGTGGATCTTCCGGCCGATGGAGCGCGCCATCAAGCGCGCCTTCGACGAATCCGAGGCGGCGCTGTCGAAGGCGGAGGCCGCCGACCGCGCCAAGTCGGAATTCCTCGCCAATATGAGCCATGAGATACGGACGCCGATGAACGGCGTGCTCGGCATGGCCGAGCTTCTCAACAAGACCGAACTCAGCACGCGGCAGAAGACGTTCACCGAGGTGATCGTGAAGTCGGGCAACGCGCTGCTCACCATCATCAACGATATTCTCGACTTCTCGAAGATCAACGCCGGCCAGCTGACGCTCGACCCGGCTCCGTTCAGGCTCACCGAGGCGGTCGAGGACGTCGCCACGCTGATCTCCGCGCGTGTGGCGGAAAAGAATCTGGAACTGATCGTGCGGGTCGATCCGCGCCTGCCGCGCGTCGTCGTCGGCGATGTCGGGCGCTTCCGTCAGATACTCACCAACCTTTTGGGCAACGCCGTCAAGTTCACCGAGAAGGGCCATGTGCTGGTCGACGTGGCAGGCGAGGAAGTCGATGGCGTTGCCCGCCTGCATGTGCGCGTCGAGGACACCGGCATCGGCATCCCCTCCGACAAGCTGGAATCGGTGTTCGAGAAATTCGCGCAGGTGGACGGCTCGTCCACCCGCCGCCACGAAGGCACCGGCCTCGGCCTCGCTATCACGGCGCGGCTGGTCGACCTGATGGCCGGCCGCATTGGCGTCGAGAGCCAGGTCGGCAAGGGGTCGGTGTTCTGGTTCAGCGCGCCGCTGCCGGTGTATGCCGAGGATACGCCGGCGGCGCCCGTGCCGGTGGATGTGACCGGCGCGCGCGTGCTGATCATCGACGACAACCCGGTCAACCGGCAGATTCTGCTCGAGCAGCTGAAGAGCTGGGGCTTCGACTGTGCCGCCGCCGAGAGCGGCGCGGTCGGCCTCGCCTTCCTCGACCGCGCCGCGCAGATCGGCGCGCGGGTCGACTGCGTCATCCTCGACTACCAGATGCCTGGAATGAACGGCGCCGACGTCGCCAAGGCGATGGCCTCGGATTCGCGCACGCAGAACATCCCGGTGGTGCTGCTCACCTCCGTCGATCAGGTGGACTTCGCCCGCCTCGTGCTCGATTTCGGCATCGCCGCTCACCTGACCAAGCCGGCCCGCTCCGCCGCTCTGCTCGGCACGATCATCTCGGTGATCCAGAAGTGCCGGGCCGAAGCCGGCAAGGCGCGCTACGAACGCCGCGCGCCGGACGCGCCCGCGCCACCTCCGGCCTTCACCACCATCAACACGACGACCAGCGTGCCGGCCGCGGTTACCAGCATGCGCGATTTCACGCCGCCGCCGGGCGGCCAGTCGATCGACATCCTTGTCGCCGAAGACAATGAGGTGAACCAGCTCGTTTTCGGCCAGATCCTGAACGGGCTCGGCCTCTCCTACAGAATCGCCGGCAATGGCCGCACCGCCGTCGAGATGCAGCGCGCGCTGAAGCCGAAGCTGATGCTGATGGATGTGTCGATGCCGGAGATGAACGGCTACGAGGCGACCCGCGCCATCCGCGCCTCCGAGGCGGCAAGCGGCGAGCATACGCCGATCATCGGGGTGACGGCGCATGCGCTGAAGGGCGACCGCGAGAAGTGCATCGAAGCCGGCATGGACGACTATCTGTCGAAGCCGGTTTCACCGGACCGACTCAGCGCCAAGATCGGCACGTGGCTGAGCGCGGAACGGCCGCTTGCGAAGTCCGCCTGACGGCCGGCGCCGTGTTGTCCCGGGACGTGATGCAGCGGCGACCGGCGAAAAATCACGGCGGTGGCCGTCTTGCCGCGCTGCGTTAACCTTTTGTTAAACATAAGCTTGCGTTCGTAGCCCATGCGGCGCATTTTTCGGCTTCTGTCCAATAAGGTGACAGCCGGGGAACCCGGCGCGCCTGGCTCGGGGAAGCACGGACAGAACCGTGCAGGGGCATCGTTTGATGAGTGAAGCTTCGCGCGAAGGCACCATAAAGCTCGCCGAGCGGCGCGTCTTTTCGAGTTCCTTCAAGCCGCTCTACGAAGAAGGCATGGGCCTGGTCGAGCAGGCCGCCGAGTATCTCGACGGCAAGGGACGCGCCGATGCGAAGGCGCTGTCGCGGCTTGCCGCGACGCTCTACGCCGCCGAATCGATGCGACTCACCACCCGCCTGATGCAGGTCGCCTCCTGGCTTTTGCTGCAGCGCGCCGCCAATTCCGGCGAGATGACGCGCGACCAGGTGTCCGCCGAGAAATCGAAGGTGCGGCTCGACACCGCCTCGGCCGGCGGCAACGCCGAAGTCTGGACCGACTTGCCCGAGGCGTTTCGCGACCTCGTCTCGCGGTCGCTCAGCCTGCAGGGGCGCGTCAAGCGCATGGACGAGGAGATCTATGGTGCCGGCGAGCCTTCGGGCCGCCAGGGCAACCCCGTCTCCGACCAGATCACGCTCCTGAAGACCGCCTTCGGGCGCGGCTGAACCGCGCCCACGCGGTCTGGGCGGCTGGTATCGCGCCGGCCGATGTTTCCGTTCCGTTCACATTTTCGATGGCATCGTGACCGCCTCTGAACCTAAGGTGCGGCATGCCAGACCTGATTCGCATCATCGGCATCGATCCGGGTCTGCGGCGCACCGGCTGGGGCGTCGTGGAAACGCTCGGCAATTCGCTGCGCTTCGTCGCTGCCGGCACGGTGCGCTCGGACGACAAGGCCGACCTCGCCTCGCGGCTGTGCCAGCTGCACAACGGGCTGGCCGACATCCTGCATGCGATGCAGCCGCACGAGGCGGCGGTGGAGCAGACCTTCGTCAACAAGGACGCAGCGGCGACACTCAAGCTCGGGCAGGCGCGCGGCATCGCCATGCTGGTGCCGGCGCGCGCCGGCCTGCGCGTTGCCGAATATGCGCCGACAGCGGTGAAGAAGGCGGTGGTCGGCGTCGGCCACGGCGAGAAGAAGCAGATCCACATGATGGTGCGCGTGCTGATGCCGAAGGCGACCTTCGACACGGACGATGCCGCCGACGCGCTCGCCATCGCCATCTGTCACGCCCATCATCGGCAGAGTGCGGTCGGCCGGACGGCGGCGCTGGCGAAGGCCGGCTAGACCGCTTGTTCTTGACTTGTTCTCGTCATGAGGCTAGGTAATACCGCAGAGGTATTACCGTGCGCGTCACGACAAAAGGCCAGGTGACCATCCCCAAGGAAATCCGCGACCATCTCGGCATCGGGCCGGGGTCGGAGGTGGAGTTCGTGCAGGCTGGTGACGGTGTTCGCCTCGTTGCGATGAATGACGACGCGTCGCCAGAAGAAAAGCAGCGACGCTTCCGGGAAACCCTGAAGCGACTGGAAGGTACGCTGGATCTGAACGGGATGACGACCGACGAGTATATGGAAATGGTTCGGGGGCCGCGTGAAGACCTCGACCCTCGTTGACACCAACATCCTCATCGACGTGCTGGGTCCGCGCGACCCCATGAGCGAGTGGTCCGCCGCAGCGCTCGATACATGTCGCGGGCTCGGCTCACTGCTCATCAATACCGTGGTCTGGTCGGAGCTGGCGCCGCTCGCCAGCGAGGCAACGCTTGGGCTTGCCACGGCGCAGTTGGGGTGTGAACGCGAGATGATTCCCTGGAACGCAGCCTATCTGGCAGGCACCGCACATCTCCGCTACCGCCGCTCAGGCGGTACGCGGGAACGGACGCTGCCGGATTTCCTGATCGGCGCGCATGCACAGGTTGCAGGTCACAGAATCCTGACGCGAGACGCAGTGAACTATCGCCGCTACTTCCCCGACGTCGAAATCGTATATCCGGCGGCAAATCCATGATCGGCAAGCTGAAGGGCACGATCGACGAGGTCGGCGAGGACTACTGCGTCGTCGATGTGCACGGCGTCGGCTATGTCGCGTTCTGCCCGGCGCGCACGCTGGTGTCGCTGCCGGGGCCGGGCGAAGCGGTGACGCTCTACATCGAAACCTATGTACGCGAGGACATGATCCGCCTCTACGGTTTCGCTTCGGCGCTCGAACGCGAGTGGTTCCGGCTGCTGCAGAACAACGTGCAGGGCGTAGGCGCCAAGGTGGCGCTCGCCATCCTCTCGACGCTGTCATCCGCCGAACTCGCCAACGCCATCGCGCTGCGCGACATCGCCATGGTCAGCCGCGCGCCGGGCGTCGGCCGCAAGGTGGCGGAGCGGATCGTCACCGAGCTGAAGGACAAGGCCCCGGCCTATGCCGGCGCGGCGTCCGAGACGATCGGACTGAAGCAGGATCTGGGGGCTGGCGTTGCCCCTGCACCGATCGCCGATGCGGTCTCGGCGCTGACCAATCTCGGCTATTCGCGCGACATGGCGGCGAACGCGATCTCCGCGGCGGTGAAGGTGGCCGGCGAGGGTGCGGATTCCGCCCGGCTCATCCGGCTCGGACTGAAGGAACTGGCGCGGTGAGTGCTTGCCGAAGCTTGGCTCTCGCGCAGCCGCGGAGGCGGTGCCCATGACCAGCGCCCCCCGCCTGATCTCGCCCGAAAAGCGCGGCGAGGATAGCGAAGCCACGCTGCGCCCGCAGGCGCTCGACGAATTCATCGGGCAGTCGGCGGTGCGCGCCAATCTGAAGGTGTTCGTGGATGCCGCGAAGGCGCGCGGCGAGGCGCTCGACCACGTGCTGTTCGTCGGCCCGCCGGGGCTCGGCAAGACGACGCTGGCGCAGATCATGGCGCGCGAGATGGGCGTCAACTTCCGTTCCACCTCCGGTCCGGTGATCGCCAAGGCAGGCGATCTTGCCGCCCTGCTCACCAATCTGGAGGAACGCGACGTCCTCTTCATCGACGAGATCCACCGGCTCAATCCGGCGGTCGAGGAAGTGCTCTACCCGGCGATGGAGGATTTCCAGCTCGACCTGATCATCGGCGAGGGGCCGGCGGCGCGCTCGGTGAAGATCGACCTGGCGCCGTTCACGCTGGTCGCCGCAACCACCCGCGCGGGGCTGATCACCAACCCGCTGCGCGACCGTTTCGGCATTCCGATCCGGCTGAACTTCTACACGGTCGAAGAACTGGAGCAGATCGTGCGGCGCGGCGCGCGCATCATGGGCATGCCGATCGACGACGAAGGATCGCTGGAGATCGCCCGGCGCGCGCGCGGCACGCCGCGCATCGCCGGGCGGCTGATGCGGCGCGTACGCGATTTCGCGTCGGTTGCCGGCGCCGACAGTGTCTCGCGAAGGATCGCCGACGAAGCGCTGTCGCGGCTGGAGGTGGATTCGCTTGGTCTCGACCAGCTCGACCGGCGCTACCTCGCGATGATCGCGATGAATTTCGGCGGCGGGCCGGTCGGGATCGAGACCATCGCCGCGGGGCTGTCGGAGCCGCGCGACGCGATCGAGGACATCATCGAGCCGTACCTGATCCAGCAGGGCTTCATCCAGCGCACGCCGCGCGGCCGTGTGCTCACCGCCAATGCCTGGCGGCATCTGGGCCTCGAGACGCCGAAGGATCTGGCGCAGCAGCAGATCAAGCTGTTCCAGGAGGACGACTAGCGCTTCAGCGCCCGCACGACGTCGAGCACGTCCGGCTCGGCGGGCACGCCGTCGAACGTATCGACCACGCCGAACGCGCCGCCATAACCCCAGATCGCCCAGCCGTAGCCATGCGCCTCGGCATGCGCGATCATGTCCTTCACATAGGCGGCGCGCGAGGCGGCGGGCATTACCCAGGGATTCTGGTATTCCTGCCGGATCATGCCGAATTCGCCGAGCAGGATGTTCCCGGACGCGATGCCGTGCTTCTTCGCCCAGGCGGCGACGGTGGCGAAGGGTTGCTCGACGGCGGCGGAAAGTTCTTCCGGCGTATCGATCTCAGCCATCTGCTCGTCGAGATAGGCGAGCATGCCGGAGCGCCGCGACCACGGCGCTTCGGCGCGAATGCGCCGGCGGATGGTGTCGAGCGTCGCCTCCAGCTCGTCGCGCCCGACAGCGTAGGGCGGGTAGGTCAGGCCGGTCACGTAGCGGATGAAGTCGCCGGCCCATTGCGCGCCCTGGTGCGTCAGCAGGAAAGGCTGGTAGGAGTGGAACGTCCAGATGACATTGTCGTCGACGATGTCCCGCGGATCGACGGCGGCGAGGCCCTCGGCGCCGCCGCCGCAGCCACCCGGCAAGATGATCGTGGCGTTGATCGCGGATGCGCGCGCGGCGGCGAAGAGGCGCACCAGCCTGTCCTGCCAGTCGCGGCATTCGCCTGAGGGCTCGTTCATCACCTCGAGCGCGACGCGGGCCGGGTCCTTGGCCGCGACGACGCGGCTCACCCGCCGGACGATGTCGAGATAGGCGACGAAGCTGTCCTCGCTGCCCAAAACGCCCTCGACGCCGAGCGGATTGTCGTCGCCGCGCGGAATCGTATGGAGATCGACGATGACCTTGAGGCCGGCCGCCGTCGCCGCGTCGATCGTTGCCGACACCTCATCATAGAGCCGCTCCAGATGCCGCGCGCTCGTGGTCGAAATGAACGGCGCCGGGTCGAGCGGGATGCGCACGAAGTCGAACCCGGCCTGCCGCAACGCCTTGAGGTCGGCAGGTTTCACGAAGCGGCGCCATTCCGGATAGGGAAACAGCACATTGGCGTCTCCCCATGCGGAGGGGGCGGGCCAGGTCACCCAGATGTCCATGTTGAGGCCGCGTTTCACCGAAAAGGTGGCGGCCTGCGCTCCTGCCAAGAGAAGCGGCGTCATCAGCAGTGCGGCGAGTGCGCGCTTGAACATGCGGGTCAACAATGCCATCGGGTTTCCAGCCACGGGCGGCAACCACCTGACAGGTTGCGAAGAACGGGAAAAGCCGGATGGCGGATCATGGTGAAGCAATCGACCTCACGGCGGGCCTGGCAGGTGCGCTGACGCCATTTGGCCACAGGTTGATGGCGCGCGTCTACTACGCCGACACGGACTTCTCCGGCGTGGTCTACCATGCGCGCTATCTCGAATTCCTCGAACGGGGACGCTCCGACTTCCTGCGGCTCGCGGGCGTGCATCACACCGAACTCGCGGACGGCAAGCATGGCGAGAAGATAGTCTGGGTGGTGCGCCGCATGGAACTCGACTTCCTCGGTCCGGCACGCATCGACGATGTGCTGACCATCGACACGCGCACGCTCGACATATCCGGCGCGCGCATCGTCATGGCGCAGGAACTGACGCGCGGCGAACAGCCGCTGGTGCGCGCGCGCGTCGAGGCGGCGATCGTCGGCGAAGGCGGCCGGCCGAAGCGTTTCCCCAAGGAGTGGATCGGCATCTTCATGCCGCGCGAGACCTGACCGGGCTTCCAGGCTGGACCTCACCACAGGTCCTAACCGATCGTTAACCATAACGGTCCATGAAGAAACCAATGAAAGTTGGCACCATCCGCGCGCCTTCCTTTCACCAAATTTCAGCCTGAAGAGGCGCCACAAACAAGCGCCTTCTCGGGAAATCCGCCGCGGGTCTCGCCCGCGATCACACGGGACGATGCGCAAGGGGCACGCCGCGAGCCAGGGGCCCTCACGTTTAAGGAACTGCACTCTCATGCCAGAAGTCGCACTCGATCACGGCGCCGCGCTGTCCGTCTGGGCCCTGTTCCTGCAGGCAGGCTGGGTGGTGAAGGGCGTGATGCTCGGACTGCTCGGCGCCTCGGTGTGGACCTGGGCGATCATCGTCGACAAGATCATCTCGTTCGGCCGCATGCGCCTGTCGCTCGGCCGCTTCGAGCAGGTATTCTGGTCGGGGCAGTCGCTGGAGGAGCTCTACCGCAGCCTGGCGGAGCGGAAGACGTCGGGCATGGGCTCGATCTTCGTCGCCGCCATGCGCGAGTGGAAGAAGTCGTTCGAAAAGGGCGCGCGCTCGCCGCTCGGGCTGCAGACCCGCATCGACAAGGCGATGGACCTGGCGCTGACGCGCGAGATGGAGCGGCTGGAGGGCCGGCTCGGCTTCCTCGCCACCATCGGCTCGGCCGCGCCGTTCATCGGCCTGTTCGGCACGGTGGTCGGCATCATGACCTCGTTCCAGGCCATTGCCGGCTCGCAGTCGACCAGCCTTTCGGTGGTGGCGCCCGGCATCGCGGAAGCGCTGCTGGCCACGGCAATCGGCCTGCTCGCCGCCATTCCCGCCGTCATCGCCTACAACAAGCTTTCGTCCGACGCCGGCAAGCTCGCGGTGCGGATGGAGGGCTTCGCCGACGAGTTCTCCGCCATACTGTCGCGGCAAATCGATGAGAAGGTCGCGCCGAAGGCGTAAGGAGCGGTAGATCATGGGAATGTCGACCGGGGCTGGCCCCGGAACAGCCGGCAGGGGCGGGCGCGGGCACAGGCGGCGCGGCCGCCATCACGGCGTGATCTCCGAGATCAACGTGACGCCGTTCGTCGACGTCATGCTGGTGCTGCTCATCATCTTCATGGTCGCCGCGCCGCTGCTGACCGTCGGCGTGCCGATCGACCTGCCGGAGACGCAGGCCAAGGCGCTCAACGCGCAGACGCAGCCGATCACCGTCTCGGTCAACCAGGAAGGCCAGATCTACCTGCAGGAAACCGAGATCACCCTTGACGAGGTGGTGCCCAAGCTCGAGGCCATCGCCACCACCGGCTACGAGGAACGCATCTACGTGCGCGGCGACAAGACCGCCGACTACGGCACCGTCATGCAGGTGATGGCGCGCATCTCCGCCGCCGGGTTCAAGAACCTCGGCCTCGTCACCCTGCAGGAACAGAACCGGCAATAGGCGGGATGAGAGCCGGTCTCACCACATCGTTCGTTCTGCACGCCGCCGCGCTGGGCTTCGGGCTCTTCACGCTGTCGGCGCCGGCGGCGCTTGAGGTGATGGACGTCGAGGCCTTCCCGGTCGACATCATTCCGGTCGAGTCGATCACGCAGATCCAGGAAGGCGACAAGAAGGCGCCGCTGGCCGAGAAATCCTCGCCGGTGCCGACCAAGCGCCCTGACATCGTGCCTGACGCGGTGAAGACCGGCGACAACAAGATGGACACCGAAGCGCCGCCGACGCCGGAGCCGACGCCCAAGCCGGTCGAGACGGCAGCCGTTCCCGCGCCTTCGCCCGAGCCGACGCCGAAGCCTGCACCGGAGAAGCCGCGCGAGGTCACGCCGGCCAAGCCGGAGCCGGTTGCCGCTCCGGCGACGGAAGTGACGCCCGAGCCGACACCGAAGCAGGAAGTGACGCCCGATCCGGTGACCGAGACGATCGTTGCCGAGACGGCGGCCGAAGAAGCCGTGAAGCTGCCGGAGAGCGTGCCGTCGCCGGAGGCGCGGCCGAAGCCGCCGCAGGCGACGACGGCCAAGGCGCCGGAGCGCAAGGAAACCGAGAAGCCGGCGACCGAAGCGGCGGCAAAGCCGAAGTCGGAAGAGAAGGAATTCGACGCCGACGAGGTCGCCGCGCTGCTCACCAAGGAGAAGCCCTCCGGCGGTGGCGCCAAGCGCTCCACACAGGAAGCGTCGCTCGGCGGCAAGAAGGCGACGGGCGGCTCGAAGCTCAGCCAGAGCGAGATGGACGCGCTGCGCGGCCAGCTGAGTTCCTGCTGGAGCGTGCCGGCTGGCGCCGTCGACGGCGGCAGCCTGCGCGTGACAGTTCGCTTCAACCTCGACCGGGCCGGCACACTCACCGGTGCGCCGAGCGTCGAGACATCGAGCGGCGACCGGGCGTTCGATTCCAGCGCGGTGCGCGCCGTCAACGTGTGCAGCAACCGCGGCTTCAACCTGCCCGCCGACAAATACGACACGTGGTCGGAAGTCGTCGTGAATTTTGACCCAAGCGAAATGTTCTGAAGCTTCAGGCAGAGACGAGAACGAGGCGCTCTACCCATGAAAAGATTGCTGAAATCACTGCTGGTCGCCGCTTCGGTGCTCGTCGCCATGACGGCGGCCGCGACGCTGCCGGCAAGCGCCCTGGTCGAGATCGACGTCAACAAGGGCAACATCGAGCCGCTGCCGATCGCGGTCACGGACTTCGTGTCGGGCGACAATATCGGCGCCGACATCGCCAGCGTCGTTGCCGCCGACCTGAAGCGTTCGGGCCTGTTCGCTCCGATCGACAGGGGTGCGTTCATCGAGAAGACCAGCAATCCGGACCAGGCGCCCCGCTTCGAGGACTGGAAGGTCATCAACGCGCAGGCGCTCGTCACCGGGCGCGTGACGCAGGAGGCCGACGGACGCCTGCGCGCCGAGTTCCGCCTGTGGGACACCTTCGCCGGGGAGCAGCTGATCGGCGAGCAGTTCTTTGCCAACAAGGCCAGCTGGCGGCGCGTGGCGCACATCATCGCCGACGCCATCTACGAGCGGCTGACCGGCGAGAAGGGCTATTTCGACACACGCATCGTGTTCATCGACGAGTCGGGCAGCAAGTCGCAGCGGCGCAAGCGCCTCGCCATCATGGACCAGGACGGCGCCGGCGTGCGCTATCTGTCGGATGGCCGTTCGATCGCGCTGACGCCGCGTTTCTCGCCGACGCGGCAGGAAATCACCTACATGTCCTACGAAAGCGGCGAGCCGCAGGTGTACCTGCTGCAGATCGAGACCGGTCAGCGCGAGCTGGTCGGCAAGTTCCCGGGCATGACATTTGCGCCGCGCTTCTCGCCGGACGGGCAGAAGGTGATCTTCAGCCTGCTGCGCGACGACGGCAACTCCAACATCTTCGCCATGGACCTGCGCAGCCGCAACACCACGCGCATGACCAGTTCCAACGCCATCGACACCTCGCCCTCCTATTCGCCGGACGGCAGCAAGGTCGTGTTCACCTCCGACCGTGGCGGCCAGCCGCAGATCTACGTCATGGGCGCCGACGGCTCGGGACAAACGCGCGTGTCGTTCGGCGGCGGTTCCTACTCGACGCCGGTCTGGTCGCCGCGCGGCGACCTCATCGCCTTCACGAAGCAGGCAGGGGGCGAGTTCCAGATCGGCGTGATGAAGACGGACGGCTCGGGCGAGCGAATCCTGTCGACCGGCTTCGCGCAGGAAGGCCCGACCTGGGCGCCGAACGGGCGCGTGCTGATGTTCTTCCGCGAGTCGGCAGGTTCGGGCGGGCCGCGGCTCTATTCGATCGACCTAACCGGCCGCAACGAACAGGCGATCCCGACGGAGAACTTTGCCTCCGACCCGGCGTGGTCGCCGCTGCTGGAGTAGTTGCCTGCGCCGGTCGCCGCCTGAAGAGCCGGCCGACCGGCCGCAATTCCATCGAACCGACGCGGTTTGGCCGCATTTCGGCCAATTCCGTGCTGCATCGACGGCACAAATGGCGCCGGCATGAGGCTGGCGTCTCTCTTGTGCGTCGCGTGCCGGGTCCGACCGGTGATGGCGCATGTATGGTGGGACCCTGGCGTGGACGGCGCCGGCTAACCGCCTGTTAACCACGTTTCTTGAACGTCGATTAACCGCGTCGTGGTTACTGGACGATCAACGTAACCGTTAAACGTCGAAGGAGAGGTGGGGCATGCGCCGTTTTGCAGCACTCACGCGTAGTCCACTCGCTGTCGCCCTCGTCGCCATGCTGGCGGTGGCAGGCTGTGCATCGAAGAAGGTCCCCAACAATCCGGCCGATCTGGGCCTTGGCGCGGGCGCCGGCACGCCCGGCTCGACGCAGGACTTCACCGTCAATGTCGGCGACCGCATCTTCTTCGATACGGACTCGTCGGTCATCCGCGCCGACGCACAGCAGACGCTGTCGAAGCAGGCGCAGTGGCTGAACCAGTATCGCCAGTACGCCATCGTGATCGAAGGCCATGCCGACGAACGCGGCACGCGCGAATACAACCTGGCGCTTGGCGCCCGCCGCGCCGCCGCAACCCGCGACTTCCTGGTTGCCCGAGGCGTCGCCGGCAACCGCCTGAAGACCATTTCCTATGGCAAGGAAAAGCCGGTCGCCGTCTGCGACGACATTTCCTGCTGGTCGCAGAACCGCCGCGCGGTGACGGTGCTGAACGGCGCCGGAAGCTGACCGGCCTGCGATAAGCTGACCTTCAACGGCGGCCCCTGCGGGCCGCCGTTGCCGTTTGAGGGCAGCATGCTAGGTAGTGCCGCGACGGATGTGGCGGGTTTCGGCGCCTGACAACAAAATTTGGCCGAAGTGATCGCTGCTGATAGAAAGCGAGAAAATCCGCCAGCGGCGGATTGGGACAAGGTTCGAAGCGGGGCGATGATGCATCTGCGATCCACTGTTGGCGGCGCACTGGCGCTGCTTATGATTTCCGCGCCGGTGGCGCTGGCCAAGGATGGCTCTCTGCTCGGCGACATGCTGCCGGGCGTGTTCGGTTCGCGCAGCGCCGAGCGCGCGCCCGCGCGCGCCGAAGGCGTGGTGGTGGCGCAGGCAGGCGACCCGCGCATCACGCAGTTGGAGGAGCAGATCCGCCAGCTTTCCGGCACCATCGAGGAGCTGAACTTCCAAGTCCTGCAGATGCAGGAGCAGATGCGCAAAATGCAGGAAGACAACGAGTTCCGCTTCCAGCAGCTGGAAGGCGGTGGCGGCGCTCAGAAGAAGTCGGATGCGGGCACGGTTGCGCCGGCCGAAGGGCAGGATGCCGCGGCCGCGCCGGGCGATGCGGCGACCACGCCGAAGGCGCCGCGCGTCGGCGAGGAGATTCCGGCCGGTGACGGCATGCCGATGGAAGCCGATGGCGGCATGCCGATGGAAACGGACGGCCCCGCGGTTTCGACCGCGCCGGGCGAGCCGCCGCGCACGTTCGGCACCATCACCTTCGACGAGAACGGCAACGTTCGCGACGCGTCGGCGGACCCCAACGCGGCAGGCAAGGACCACACGGTCGTCGCCGCGCTGCCGCCTACCGACGATCCGGAGGAGCTCTATCGCAACTCCTATCAGTTCATCCTGTCGGGCGACTACGACACGGCCGAGGTCGGTTTCCGCGAGCATGTCACGCGCTTCCCGGCTGACGGGCGCACGGCGGATGCGCATTTCTGGCTGGGCGAGTCGCTGCTCGGGCAGCAGAAATATCGCGAGGCGGCGGAAATCTTCCTCGCGGCCAATCGCGACTATCCAACCTCGAAGAAGGCGCCGGACATGCTGCTCAAGCTCGGCGTCTCGCTCGCCGGCCTGAAGCAGCGCGACGTGGCGTGCGCGACCTTCGCGGAAGTGGGCAAGCGCTATCCGGGCATCTCCGGCGCGCTCAAGGACCGCGTCAAGCAGGAACAGGCGCTGGCTGCTTGCTGAAGCCGGCCGCCCGCCGCTTCGACGCTCTCGGGCTGAGCGGCCGCAAAGGCCTTGTCGCCGCCGTTTCCGGCGGAAGCGACTCGCTTGCCCTCCTTATGCTGTTGACGGAGGCGCGGCAGCCCTCGCGGGTGCCGATCATCGCCGTGACCGTCGATCATGGGCTGCGGCCTGAGGCCGCGGACGAGGCGCGTTTCGTCGGGGCAATCTGCAACCGGCTCGGAATTCGACACCGGACCATGAACTGGGAAGGCGCCAAGCCGGCGACCGGGCTCGCCGAGGCGGCGCGCGCGGCGCGCTATCGCCTGCTCGTGCAGGCCGCCGACGAGGCCGGCGCCGACACGATCCTGACCGGGCATACGCTTGACGATCAGGCCGAGACCGTCGCCATGCGCGCAGAGCGCGGCGAGGGGCGCGGGCTGGCCGGAATGGCGGAGACGTCTCTGCTGTTTGGCCGCGTGTGGCTGCGGCGACCGCTGCTCGGCATCCGGCGCGAGGACCTGCGCGTCTTTCTCCAGGACCGTGGCGTCGCATGGATCGACGATCCGTCGAACGAGAATGTCGCTGCCGAGCGCGTTCGCTGGCGCCGGACGCTGGCGCAGATGCCGGGCGAGGCCGAGCGACTGACGGCGCTGGCGGCGCAGGCAAACGAGGACCGGCGGGCACTCGGTCGCGCGGCTGCTGCGACGATCGCGCCGGCGACGCTGGTGTCGCCCGGGCTGGCGATGCTGCCGGCCGACATGATCGAGCCACGCGAGGCGAACGTCTATGCCCTGCGCATCCTGCTCGCGACGATGGGTGGGACCGATCAGCTGTCCGACACCGAGGCGACGCTGGCGCTGATGCAGAGGCTCGCAGGAGGTGGCCGGTCCGGCACGCTGGCGCGCACGCTGGTGGAGCGCCGCAACAGCGGCCTGTATCTCTGCCGCGAAAGCCGCGATCTGCCGCTGCCGCAGACGCTGACCGGGGATGCCCTGTGGGACGGGCGGTTCCGGTTGCCGGAGGGGGCAGCGCCCGCTCGGATCGAGGCAACCGGCGCGGAGCGGGCAGCGGCGCTGGCAGCGGGCATCGAGGCAGAGCCGCGGCGGTTGGTCGCGTCGGCTCTTGCCGCCGAGCCGCTGGCCGGGGCCGAGCGCGCGGTGTCGCCCTGGGCAAGGCTGCTGCCCGGCTTCGATATCGAGGCGCACGATGCCGCGGCGCGGCTTATCGGCGCGCGCCCGGCGTCCCCGAACCCGCGGCCGTGAAGGCCTTGAGCACGCCACATTGAACCGCTTGCTTAACGCAACCGAGGGGTTCAGCTTGGCAAGGGTTCCCGCCCTCCCTATGTTAGCCCCGATATCAGCCTTGATTTGCCCGGCCGCGCTGCGGCCCAGACGGGACACCGAATGAATCCGAACTATCGCAATTTGGCGCTGTGGGCGATCATCGCCGTTCTGCTGATCGCGCTGTTTAACCTGTTCCAGAGCCCGCAGCAGCGCGGCGCCTCGCGCGAGATCGCGTATTCCGAATTCCTCACCGATCTCGACGCGGGCCGCGTCAAGTCGGTGACCATCTCGGGCGATCGCATCACCGGAACCTACATCGACAATTCGAGCGGCTTCCAGACCTATTCGCCCGGCGATGCGCAACTGGTGCAGCGCCTCGAGGCGAAGAACGTCGTCATCAATGCGCGCCCCGAGACCGACGGCTCCAACAGCATCTTCGGCTACATCATCTCGTGGCTGCCGATGATCCTCATCCTCGGCGTCTGGATATTCTTCATGCGCCAGATGCAGTCCGGCTCCGGCCGCGCCATGGGGTTCGGCAAGTCGAAGGCGAAGCTGCTCACCGAGGCGCATGGCCGCGTGACGTTCGCCGATGTGGCAGGCGTGGACGAGGCCAAGGAAGACCTGGAAGAGATCGTGGAGTTCCTGCGTGACCCGCAGAAGTTCCAGCGCCTCGGCGGCAAGATTCCGCGCGGCGTGCTGCTCGTCGGTCCGCCCGGCACCGGCAAGACGCTGCTGGCGCGCTCGGTCGCCGGCGAAGCCAATGTTCCGTTCTTCACCATCTCGGGCTCCGACTTCGTCGAAATGTTCGTCGGCGTCGGCGCGAGCCGCGTGCGCGACATGTTCGAGCAGGCCAAGAAGAATGCGCCCTGCATCATCTTCATCGACGAAATCGACGCTGTCGGCCGCCATCGCGGCGCAGGCCTCGGCGGCGGCAATGACGAGCGCGAGCAGACGCTGAACCAGCTGCTGGTCGAGATGGATGGTTTCGAGGCGAACGAGGGCATCATCCTCATCGCGGCGACCAACCGTCCCGACGTGCTCGATCCTGCGCTGCTGCGTCCGGGCCGCTTCGACCGTCAGGTCGTGGTGCCGAACCCGGACATCAACGGCCGCGAGAAGATCCTCAAGGTGCATGTGCGCAACGTGCCGCTGGCGCCGAACGTCGACCTCAAGGTCATCGCGCGCGGCACGCCGGGCTTCTCCGGCGCCGACCTCGCCAACCTCGTCAACGAGGCGGCGCTGATGGCGGCGCGGCGCAACAAGCGCCTCGTTACCATGCAGGAGTTCGAGGACGCCAAGGACAAGGTGATGATGGGCGCCGAGCGCCGGTCGTCGGCCATGACCCAGGCCGAGAAGGAACTGACCGCCTATCACGAGGCCGGCCACGCCATCCTCGCGCTGAACGTGCCGTCGGCGGATCCGCTGCACAAGGCGACGATCATCCCGCGCGGCCGCGCGCTGGGCATGGTCATGCAGCTGCCCGAGGGCGACCGCTACTCGATGAGCTACAAGTACATGATCTCGCGCCTCGCGATCATGATGGGCGGACGCGTCGCCGAGGAGTTCAAGTTCGGCAAGGAAAACATCACGTCGGGCGCCTCCTCCGACATCGAGCAGGCGACGAAGCTGGCGCGCGCCATGGTCACGCGCTGGGGCTTCTCCGACAAGCTCGGCCACGTCGCCTATGGCGAGAACCAGGAAGAGGTGTTCCTCGGCCATTCGGTGGCGCGCACCCAGAACGTCTCGGAAGAGACGGCGCAGATCATCGACGCCGAAGTGCGCCGCCTGATCGACGAGGCCTACACCACCGCCAGAAAGGTGCTGACCGACCACAACGCCGGATGGATCGCGATTGCCGAAGGGCTGCTCGAATACGAGACGCTGTCGGGCGACGAGATCAAGCAGCTGATCGCCGGGCAGAAGCCGTCACGCGATCAGGGTGACGATACGCCGACCAGCCGTGGCTCGGCGGTGCCGAAGGCCGGCGCCACCGGCGGCCGCAAGAAAGGCCCGGAGCCCGAAGGCGGGATGGAGCCGCAGCCGCAAGGCTGATCGGCACAGAGATCGAAGATCAAGCGCCGCGCCGGGAACCCGACGCGGCGTTTTCGTCAGGGGGACTGCCTTGCACATGCTGAAGCGTCTCGCACTTGCTGCCCTGGTCTCGGCGCTGTCCTGCGGCGCCAGCGCAGCGGAGCTCGCATGGAGCGGCGGCGGTGACGAACTCAACGCAGTCCTCAACCTGTCCGAACCGGGAAGCATCGAGACCATCCCGCTCTCGTTCTGGTGCGTGCCCGATATCGAAGTCGTCTACGTGGCATACGCATTCCGGCCGGCCGAGGCGAAGGATGGCGCGCTGGTGGACATCGAGCTGAGCGCCGGTGGCATCACGCTTCCGCAAGTTCAGACGAGCGCGGTCGAAATCGAGAACGACCACAGCTTCGTGCTCGAAGGCCAGATCCTGTTCAGCGAGCAGTTCGTGGCGCTGATCTCGTCGCCGGGCACGTTGACCATCCGTGCCGAAGGAAAGGCCGCGGAGTTCTCGCTGGAAGGCGCGAAAGAGGCGGCAGTACCACTGCTCAAGATGTGCAAGGCTCGCGCTCAGTAGCGATCCGCCAACACCCGGCTCACACGCTTTTGCGTTGCCTTCCCTTGCGGAAAGTGCGAAGGTCATGCCGGCTTGAGGGAGGGCATGATGACGCGCAAGTTCATCGACTGCCGTGAATTTCCAAGCGACTCCAACTGCACAGTCACCATCATGGCGGACACCGAGGACGAGTTGGTGGCCGCCGCCGCGCAGCATGCGGTCGCCGTTCACCAGCACCACGATACGCCGGAGCTTCGCTCGGGCCTCAAAGGCCTGATCAGGCATGGCAATCCGCCGGAGACCGTCAAACGCTGATTGCCCGGGAGGGTAACATGACTGCCTTCAATGCAGTCCGTTTCCGGGTGAAGCCCGGACAGGACCAGGCGTTCCTCGACGCCCACAAGATCGTGGTGGAATGGCCCGGCCTGCGCCACGCCAACATCATCAAGACCGGTGACCGCTCCTATTGCATCATTGCCGAGTGGAGCGATGCCGAGGCGCTTGTGAATGCGCGGCCGCACATGGTCGCAACGCTCGACACCTTCCGGCACACGCTTGAAGATCTTGGCGGCGGTCTCGGGCTGACGGATCCCGTCTCCGGCCCGGTGGCGATGAAGCTGAAGTAGAAAGCAGGATGCAGCCGCGGCCGCAAGGCTGATCTTGACAGCAATCGAAGATCAAGCGCCGCGCCCGGAACCCGGCGCGGCGGTCATGCGAGGGTGCTGCGCGGCCTGGCGCCGTTTTCGCCGCCCCGTCAGAACTGGAAGTAGATGAAAGGCGGCACGTCTCCGCCCGGCGCGAGCAGCCATGAAAGCAGCCCAAGCCCGAGCGTCCCGCCGATCGCCAGCCCGGTGGTGAGACCGAGCGACGTCACGCGGGCGGCCATCGCCTCGGGCCCGGTGATGCCGGCGAGGTGGCGCAGCGCCAGAGCGCCTGCCGCGTAGGTGGCGATCAGCAGCCACAGCGCCTGCTCAGCGCTGCCGCCGGCGAAAGCCAGGGCCGGGTCGAACGAGAAGACGGCGCGCAGGCAGATGAGCGCGTAGTCGAACTCGGTGATGCGGAAGAAGGCCCAGGCGAGGACCACTGCGTGGAAGGTGAGCATCACCGACACGACGCGCCAGACCACCCCGCCATGCTGCGCCAGCAGCCTGCCGGGCACCGAGCGGCTCCACAGCAGATTGCCGACGAGATAGAGGCCGTGCAGTGCGCCCCACACCATGAACGACCAGCTGGCGCCGTGCCAAAGACCTCCAAGCGCCATGGTGACGAGCAGTGCCAGCATGGTGCGCGCCATGCCGTGGCGGTTGCCGCCGAGCGCCACGTAGAGATAGTCGCGCAGGAAGCGCGACAGTGTCATGTGCCAGCGCCGCCAGAAATCGCGGATCGAGGCGGCGAGATACGGACGGTCGAAGTTCTCCGGCCAGCGGAAGCCGAACCACAAGCCGAGTCCGCGGGCGATGTCGGTGTAGCCGGAGAAGTCGAAATAGATCTGCAGGGCGTAGAGATATAGATACGGAAGCGCCCAGACGGACGCGATCGAAGGATCGCTGATGTTGGCGAAATAGGGGTCGATCGCCACGGCGATGCCGTCGCCCAGCACCGCCTTCTTGAAGGCCCCGCGCGCGATCAGCACTGTGCCCTCGAAGACGCCGTCGGGCCGCATCGGCAGCCGGCCCGGCTCCAGGTGCCAGAGGAATTCGCGCGCGCGCAGGATCGGTCCCGCAATGAGATGCGGGAAGAACACCGTGAACAGCGTGTAGCGAAAGAAATCGGGCTCGGCGCGCGTCTGGCCGCGGTAGACGTCGACCATGTAGGCGATGCCGCTGAAGGCGTAGAACGACACGCCAAGCGGCACGATCCAGTGGAGCTCCAGCTCGGCGGCCTCCGCCTGCGGCGGCCAGCCGGCAAACTCGGCGAGCGTCTGCGCCAGCATGGGCGTGTATTTCCATGCCGAGAGCACGCCGAGATTGAAGGCGATGCCGGCGATGAGGACGACCCGGGTCGGGCGCTTCTGCAGCAGCAGCCCGACGCCCCAGTCCACGACGCAATAGGCCAGGATGATCGCGATGAACCAGCCGCGGTGCGCCCCGTAGAAGCCAAGGCTGGCAATGATCATCAGCAGGATGCGCCAGCGCTCGGCGTGGCGTGTCGCATACCAGAGGACAAGCGCGACCGGCAGGAACTGCAGGAAGTTGGCGGAAAGGAAGTTCATCGGCCGGCTGGCTCGCCGAGATGCGCGAGCAGCGCGTCGAGAAGAATGGCGTTGCCGCGGTCGTTGAAGTGACCATCGGCAATGAACAGGTCCTGCGGCTCCGCCTGGCCTGTAAACGCGGCCGTCGTGTCGACATAGTCGAGGCCGGCGCGTGTGGCGGCGACGCTCAGCGCATCCTGCGCGACCCGGTTCGGATCCCCCATCACCTGCTCGCGGTTGGGAATGGCCACGATGGTGGCGGCAACGCCATACGCGCCCGCCAGTCTCGCGATCTCGCCGAAGATGCGGTCGAGCTCGGTCGCCATCGCGGGCGGTTGCGGGCGCATCACGTCGACGGCGCGATAACCGGGGAACGTGCTGTTGCGTCCCGAACGCGTCCATGCCGCCAGCGACAGGCGGCTGTTCTCCCAAAACCATGCGGGCAGGAACGAGGGTGCGTGATTGCGCCGGCCAAGCGCGCCGCCTGCGTTCACGGCCAGATCCGCAGGCGCATGCAGCGCGATGCCGTGGAGATCGAGCGGAACGAAGGTGAACACGACGCGTACCGGCCTTTCGCCGTGCTCGAGCAGCCGTCGGAACTGTGCGACGCGCAGCGCCAGAATCTCGTTGCGGCGAAGATAGACGAACTGCGTCGAGGCAATTCGCGCTTGTGCCGTGTCCCCGAGCATGCCGCGCGCATTCACGAACGAGTTGCCAAACAGCATCCAGACGGGGCGGCCGGCGTTGGCGGCGGCAAGCTCGTCGAGGCGTTCAACATAGAGCGCATGCAGCGCATCGTATGAGCGATAATCGGCGCCGATCACCGGATCGGCGACGTAGGGCCCGGTTTCGCTCAGGCTGTCGATGAGAAAAGGGCGAAGATCGGTGGGCGGCACCAGCCGCAGATAGACTTCACCGGCAGCCAGCATGGCCACGACGCCGACAACGATCCCCAGCAAGGCTTGTGGCAGTCCGCCCCGTCGCACCCACATCCCCCATGACGCTGCCGCCGGTTGCCTGATCGCCGAATAGCGGACGAGCGCCGGAAAGGAAATGGCCTGCCCGGATCAGCGTGCTGCCGAAATCCTTTCGACCATGAGGCGCACATGCGCCGCGATTTCCTTGCGCAAGGCAGGCCGGGCGGCGGGCTCCTCGACGAGGTAGAGGTCCACCATGGTGCTGATGAGCACGCTGGCGAGCGAGAGGCTTGCCGGCGCGGTGGATGCACTGTCCGGCAGGTAGCGCGCGAGGAAAGGCAAGAACACGTCACGCAGAATCCCGGACTGGGCGGCACCGTGCTGGTCCGTCTCGGTCGGGCGAATGGCGCGCATCGCCACAAGCAGACCTGCATGCGAGGGAATGGCTGCGGCGGCGTCCAGCCATGCCGTCAGCATCGCATCGGCGGCGTCGGCCGGAGCGAGTGCCGCCGGGAGCATGCCGAGCTCGGCGGCGCATTCGACGACGATGCGCTCGACCGTCGCGTCGTAGGCGGCGAGCAGCAGCGCTTCGCGGTCCGAAAAGTACCGATAGATCGTGCCCACCGACACGCCCGTCTTTGCCGCGAGGCGTGTCGTGGTGACGGCGGCAGAACCTTCGGCAGCGACCAGCGTCTCGACGGCGTCGAGCAGGCGCCGGCGCGTCTCGACCGCCCGCAGCTGGCGCGGCGCGATCGGTTTCGGGCGCGGCTGGTCCATAAGTGAAACAGTTTCACGTTTCTTGACAGGGGTCCAGCCTGGGCGCATCGTCAGCGTCATGGCCGGGAGGACGGCCATGGGAGGTTCCGACATGCGATCGATTGTCTACCGGGTGGCTCTGCTGCTGGCCGCAGGCGTGGCCGGCACACATCTGGCGAGCGCCGCCGAGATTGCCGTCGAGGCCGGCGAAGGCGCTGCCGAAAAGCTTACCGAGGCGCTGATCATGGCGCAGCCGGGCGATACGGTGCGCATCGGCGCCGGCCGGATCGAACTGACCGAGGGTCTGTCGCTCGACGTCGATGATGTCGTGGTGAAGGGTGCCGGGCAGGAGCAGACGATCCTCTCCTTCAAGGGCCAGACCGGTTCGGGTGAGGGACTGCTCGTCACTTCCGACCGCGTCGTGCTGGAGGATTTCGCGGTCGAGGATTCCAAGGGCGACGGCGTCAAGTCGAAAGGCTCCGACCAGATCACCTTCCGCAATCTGCGCGTCGAGTGGACCGGCGGGCCGAAAGCCGAGAACGGCGCCTATGGCGTCTACCCGGTGTCGTCGAAGAACGTGCTGATCGACGGCGTGACCGTTCGCGGCGCGGCCGATGCCGGCATCTATGTCGGGCAGAGCGAGAACATCATCGTTCGCAACAGCCGCGCCGAGTTCAACGTGGCCGGCATCGAGATCGAGAACTCGATGAAGGCCGACGTCTACAAGAATGTCGCCACGCGCAACACCGGCGGCATCCTCGTCTTCGACCTGCCCAACCTGCCGGTGCAGGGCGGCCACGACATCCGCGTCTTCGACAATGACGTGATGGACAATGACACGGCGAACTTCGCGCCGCCGGGCAACATGGTGGCGATCGTGCCGAAGGGCATGGGCATCATGGTGATGGCGAACCGCAACGTGCATGTGTTCGGCAACCGCCTGTCCGGCAACGGCACGACGCATGTGCTGATCGCCGCCTATCCGAACGAGTACTCCGACGAGAAATACATGTTCGTGCCGCGCGGCGTGTATATCCACGGCAACACCTATGGCGAGGGCGGCAACGCGCCGGACGGCGAGGTCGGCAAGACGATCACCGACGTCTCGGGTACGCCTGTGCCGGACATCGTCTGGGACGGCGTCACCACGCTCGGCGAATACGTCACCTGGACCGCGCAGGAGGACGGCGTCTACATCGAGGAAGAAGAGGGCACGAGCTTCGTCAACCTCAAGATGATCTCGCAGCTCATCCTGCCGTTCGGCTGGTGGACGGACACGGACATCTCCAACTACGCCGGCTCGCTGCCGGTGCCGGCGGCGGTGAAGCTGCCGCAGGAGAGCGGGGCATAAGGGCGCCTGCATCGCGGGCTTGCGTCTGATGACACCCCCCTCGGGCATGCCAGCGCTCTCTCCCTCAAGGGGG
>JBFXFO010000031.1:0-30057 GCA_050178915.1 Rhizobiaceae bacterium
GATGTTGTCGGGCAAACAACGACGGGGAGCCGAAACGGTTCCGTCAGGCAGCGCTTAAATGCGTCAGGCCTTCAGTGTCTTGACGGCGGCGAGGACGGCCTCGGCATGGCCCTTCACGCGGACCTTGCGCCAGACCTCGGCGATCCGCCCGTCGGGGCCGATCAGGAAGGTCGCGCGTTCGACGCCCATGTACTTGCGGCCGAACATCTGCTTCTCGCCCCACAGCCCGTAAGCCTCGATGATCCTGCGGTCCTCGTCGGAGGCGAGGTCGACCTTGAGGTCGTGCTTCTTGCGGAATTTCGCATGGCTCTTGGCGGAATCGGGGGAGATGCCGACGACAACCGCCCCGAGTTTGCCAAATTCAGGCAATAACCGCGAGAACTCGATCGCCTCGACCGTGCAGGTCTCGGTGTCATCCTGCGGGTAGAAGTACACGACCACCGGCTTGCCCCGCAGGCTTGCCAGCTTCAGCGGCGTACCATCGTCTCGCGCCAGTTCGATATCGGGCGCGGCCTGTCCGACCTCGGGTCCGGCCATGATCTGCTCCTGAGGGTTGCCAGTTAAGGTGGTTGCCGGCGTTCTGGCCAGTTATAGTTATCTTGCCGGATTCGTCCAAGGCGCGCAGCGGAACCATACCGGTTGGATCAAATAACCCCGAGACACGAGAAGATTCGCTTCCGGCGGCATGAGATCGCGCGTCTGCAGCACCTGCCGTCCGCCGCCGGGCAGGAAGAACACTGGAACGCCGCGCGCCTGCCGCTGGGCGGGCGCTGGCTCCGCTGGCTGGCAGGTGCGGCCACCATCGCCACCTCGCTTGTGCTGCTGCTCGGCATCGGCGGCTACGCGCTCGCCACCTACGGGCTCAACACCGACAGCGTCCACGGCGAGGCCGAAGCCGCCATCGAGGCGGCGCTCGGCGAGGATGTGGACGCGTCGTTCGGCCCGGCGCGCATTTCCTTCGATGCCTCGCGGCTGATCGCCGTCGAGGTGAGCGACGTTTCCATTCGCGAGGCTGGCACCGGCCAGGAACTGGTGCAGGCCGGGTCGCTGCGGCTCGGGCTGCGCGTTCTGCCGCTCTTCTCCGGCCGCATCGAACTCGGCAGCATCGGGCTCGTCGATGCCCGCATCGTCGCGCGCGCCGGCGCCGGCGGCGGAGACTGGCTTGCCGGCCTCAAGGATGCCGACGGGCTGGTCGATCCCGACAGGGTTTCCGCCGGTCTCTTTGCCGCGACGCATGCGCTGCTCGACCGGCTGGAACGCACCACCAGCATCGGTTTTTCCAATGTCGAGATCGTGCTGCCCGACGGGGGCGCCGCGCGCTCCGTGAAGATAGCCGACGCCTCGCTCGGCACGGTCGCGCCGGGCGAACTGCAGCTTTCCGGCGCGCTCGCTGTGGATGGACGCGACGTCACGCTCTCCGCGAAGGCCCGCCGCAACGAGACCTCGCGCCGGATCAGCGACCTTGACGTGACGGTCGGCCTGGCGGCGTCGGATGCCGCCAACGCCGCCGCAGCAGCCGAGGCGCCGCCGCCGGAATCGCTGCTCGGCGCGACCGAGATGCGTTTCACCGGTGCGGAAGGCATCGGCGGCGAGCCGGCGCGGTTGGCGCTCGGGCTGAACGCCGACTTCGTCCTGCGCGTCAACAACCGCAGCCATCTCGCCGGCAGCCTGAGCATTGCCGCGACACAGGAGGAAGGCACCGGCCGCGTCAACATCGAACGCGGACGCGTGTTGACTGGCCGCTCGCAGGTCGAGTTTGGCGGGTGGTTCGGCAAGGGCGAGGGCAAGCCGGGCTCCGCGCCGGTCTATCGCTACGAGATCGCCAGCGACCGCTCGCTGATCTCGTCGCAGGATTCCGGCGAGGCCGCGCTCCCCCTCGCGGCGCGGGCCGAGGGCAGCTACGACGCCGCTGCCGGACATTTTGCCATGGATGAGTTCGCGATACGCACCGCCGGTGGCGCGCTGTCGGGCATGGCCGACTTCACCTTCGCCGAAGGCACCAGCCCGGCCATGAACATCGCCGTGCAGATACCGGAAATGCCGATAGCCGATGTGAAGCAGATCTGGCCGTTCTTCACGGCGCACGGCGCGCGCCGCTGGGTGATGGCCAATCTGTTCGGCGGGGTCATGAAGGATTCCAGCCTGCGCCTCGCGCTGGCGCCGGGCCGCGCCACGGACAACATCCCGCTCAACGCGCAGGAGGTCTACGGCCGCGCCCGCGTCGAGGACACGCGCTTTGACGTCACCGGCGACATACCACCGGTGCGCGAGGCATCCGGCGTGATCGACTTTGCCGGCACCGATGTCGACATCGCCGTTTCCGAAGGCACCGTCTACCTGCCCTCCGGCGGCGTGGTGAAGGCGACCAACGGCAAGCTCGCCATCCGCGACACCACCCGCCAGCCGCTCATCGGCAAGCTGGAGATGGATGTGGCGGGCGAGACCGAGGCGCTCGCCGAACTGGCGTCGCTGGAGCCGATCGCCGCGCTGCAGCGCACCGGCATGGCGTCGGGCGACTTCTCCGGCGATGCGGCCGGCCATGTCAGCGCCGATATCCCGCTGATCGGACACGTTCCGACCGCCGATCTCGACTACAGCGTGGCGCTTGATTTCAGGAACCTCGACCTGCGCCAGCCGGTCGAAGGCCAGAAGGTGACTGGCGCATCGGGCAAGCTCACCATCGACCCGCAGAAAGCGGTGGTTCTGGCGTCGGCGAAGCTCAATGGCGCGCCGGCGAAACTCGATCTGGTCGAGCCGCTGGGTGATGGCAAGCTCAAGACCAGACGCGGCATCGAGATCACCGTCGACGACAACGCCCGCAAGCTGCTGGCGCCCGGGCTGGGCAGCGTGCTCGCCGGGCCTGTGAAGCTCGCGTTCGATGCCGCAGCCGCCGACACCCAGCACATCGAGGCAGACCTCACCGACGCAAAGGTGTCGCTGCCCTGGGCCGGTTGGTCGAAGGGCGCGGGCATTGCAGCGACGCTGTCCTTCGATCTCGACAAGGACGGCGACACGACGAAGCTGTCGACCTTCAAGCTCGCCGGAAAATCCTTCTCGATGACCGGCGACGTGACGTTGCGAGGCGGCAATCTCGCCTCCGCCGCCTTCGATCGCATCGGCCTCAACCGCGGCGACGACGTGGCGCTCAGCATCAAGCGGGACGGCAAGGGTTATGCCGTCTCCATCCGCGGAAAATCGCTCGACGCGCGGCCGATCATCAAGCGCTACCTCTCCGACGCGCCGGCTGGTGAAGGTGAGGGCGGCGACGACACGCCGCTGAAGGTGAGCGTCGACGTCGACAAGGTGACCGGCTTCAACGACAAGACGCTGTCCAACGTGAAGATCGACCTCGCGGCGCGTGGCGACACCATGACCGACGCGGTTGCGACGGCGGTCTCAGGCGAGGGCGGCGCGATCTCGATCCGCCAGACGCTGGAGGGCGGCAACCGCGCGCTGGACATGCAGTCGGCGGACGCCGGCTCGATCCTCGGCTTCCTCGACATCTACAGCCACATGCAGGGTGGCGTGATCCAGCTCGCCCTGAGCGGCAAGGGCAGCAACCTCAAAGGCCAGATCGACGCACGCGACTTTGTCGTGGTGGACGAGCCGAAACTGGCATCGCTGGTCGGCACCACGCCGCCCGGCGGCGACCGCAGCCTGAACCAGGCGGTGGACGGCAGGCTCGACACCGCGAAGGTGCGCTTCCAGCGCGGCTATGCGGTGATCGAGAAGCGGCCCGATTATCTGGCGCTCGAGCGCGGCATCCTGCGCGGCCCGTCCATCGGAGCCAGCTTCCAGGGCGTGATGTACGACCAGAAGGGCAACATGGACATGACCGGCACATTCATGCCGGCCTATGGCCTCAACCGCATCTTTGGCGAGATTCCGCTGGTCGGACTGATCCTCGGGAATGGCCGCGACAAGGGCCTGATCGGCGTGACCTTCCGGCTTGCCGGAGACGTCAAGGACCCGAAGCTGCAGGTGAACCCGCTCTCGGCCATCGCGCCCGGCATCTTCCGCACGATCTTCGAGTTCAGGTGAGCAGGTGATGCCACGCCAGTGATGCCCCAAACGTGAGTTGACGGTATGTGTCATATGTGGCACATCATGCGCCATAGGACGCCAACTGGTTCCCTGATCCGATGTTTGGTGGTGTTCTATGCGACCGTCGGCGGAAATGAGCCTGTACTGGACTGGCTCTCGGCGTTGGGCAGAGACGACAAACGAGTTATCGGCAGCGACCTCTGGACCGTACAGGAGGGCTTTCCGATCGGGATGCCGGTGTGCAGGCCATTGGGCGACGGTCTCTACGAAGTGAGGAGTTCTCTCTCATCAAGGCGGGAAGCCCGCTTGCTCTTCTTTCAGAGTGGTACTGATCTGGTCGTGGTCGAGGGCTTCATTAAAAAGAGCCAGACGACACCGAAGGAAGTCCTGAAGAGCGCAAAGGCGCGAAAAGCCGAATACGAAGCGGCATCGAAAGATGCGGCGAAAGCGAAGAAGACCTGACCCGCAAGACTCCCATGACACGAGCCAAGAACCCACATCGCGGGACGAGCCTCGCGACCTTCCTGCAGGACGAGGGGATGCTTGAGGAGGCGTCCGCCATCGCGGTCAAGCGCGTGATCGCCTGGCAACTCGAGGAGGCAATGAGAAGCCAGAACCTCTCGAAGTCCGCCATGGCCGCGCGCATGGAGACAAGCCGTCGTCAGCTCGACCGTGTTCTCAGTCCGGAAGACGGCAACGTCACTCTTGAAACGCTGCAGCGGGCCGCGAAAGCGGTGGGCCGCACGATCCGTCTGGAACTCGCGTAGGCCGCTGCCCTAACGCCCTACACCGGACGCACCAGCACGTGCTTCTTCTTGCCAAGCGAGAGCTTCACCACGCCATTCGAGAGCTGTGCGTCCGAAACGGTCAGGCGCTCGTCGGCGACCGGCTCGTCATTGATGCGCACGCCGCCGCCCTGCACCTGCCGGCGGACTTCGCCGTTGGAGGCGCCGAGCCCGGCGCGCACGAACAACGCCAGCACGCCGATGCCGGCCGCAAGCTCCGCCGCCGGCACCTCGATCGTCGGCAGGTCTCCCGCGAGCGCGCCTTCCTCGAACGTCTTGCGCGCCGTCTCGGCCGCCGCGTCGGCACTGTCGCGACCGTGCAGCATGGCCGTGATCTCGGTCGCCAGCACCTTCTTTGCTTCGTTGATCTCGGAGCCGCCGAGCTTCTCCAGCCGCGCGATCTCGTCCATCGGCATGGTCGTGTAGAGCTTCAGGAAGCGCCCGACATCGGCGTCCTCGGTGTTGCGCCAGTACTGCCAGAATGCGTACGGGCTCATCATCTCGGAATCGAGCCAAACGGCGCCGGAGGCGGTCTTGCCCATCTTGGCGCCGGAGGATGTGGTCAGCAGCGGCGAGGTCAGCGCGTAGAGCTGCGGCGTGCCCATGCGGTGGCCGAGATCGATGCCGTTGACGATGTTGCCCCACTGGTCGGAGCCGCCCATCTGCAGCCGAACGCCGTAGCGCTTGTTCAGCTCGACGAAGTCGTAGGCCTGCAGGATCATGTAGTTGAATTCGAGGAAGGACAGCGACTGCTCGCGGTCGAGGCGCGTCTTCACGCTGTCGAAGGACAGCATGCGGTTGACGGAAAAGTGCCGGCCGACGTCGCGCAGGAACTCGACGTAGTTCAGCTTCAGCAGCCAGTCGGCATTGTTCACCATCATGGCGTCGTTCGGGCCGTCGCCGAAATCGAGGTAGGACGCGAAATTCTTGCGGATGCCGACGAGATTGGACTCGATGCTGTCCACGGTCAGCAGCTTGCGCGCCTCGTCCTTGAAAGACGGGTCGCCGATCATCGTGGTGCCGCCGCCCATCAGCGCGACCGGCCGATGTCCCGTCTTCTGCATCCAGTGCAGCATCATGATCTGGATCAGCGAACCGGCGTGCAGGCTGGTAGCCGTCGCGTCGAAGCCGATATAGGCGGTCACCGTTTCCTTGGCGAAAAGCGCGTCGAGGCCGGATTCATCTGAAATCTGGTGGATGAAGCCGCGCTCGGTGAGCGTGCGCAGGAAATCGGACTTGAAGGCTGTCATCGTGAGGTCTTCCGGACCAGCGCGCGCCGGCCATCATTTGGTGTTGTTAACCGCGCGCCTTTAGCATCCGATGCCGGAGAATCACAAGGAATCTGATCGATGCGGGCGATGACGGCGCTGGGCCTGATGAGCGGCACGTCGATGGACGGCATCGACCTGGCGCTCCTGCGGACCGATGGCGACGGCGTGGTCGAGCGTGGCCCGTCCATGTCGGTGCCCTATGACGCTGCCTTCCGCCAGCGCCTCGGCGCAGCCCTCGAAACGGCCAAGCAGATGGTGCGGCGCGAGGACAGGCCCGGCGATCTGGCCGCGCTCGATCGCGAGATCGCTAGCCGCCATGCCGACGCGATCGCCCTGTTCCTCGGCAGCGGCGCCGGCAAATGGGGCAGGCCGGAGATCATCGGCTTCCATGGCCAGACGGTCCTCCACCGTCCGCAGGCGGGCGTCACCGTGCAACTCGGCGACGGCGCATGGCTGGCCGGGAGTGCCGGCATCCCGGTGGTCTACGACATGCGCGCCAATGACATGGCGCATGGCGGGCAGGGCGCGCCGCTCGTGCCGGCCTATCACGCCGCGCTCGCCCGCACGCTTCCGCCTGCCTTCGCGGCGAAGCAGCCTGTCGTGTTCGTCAACATCGGTGGCATCTCCAACATCACCTATGTCGCCGGCGGCGATCCTGTCGCGTTCGACACCGGCCCTGGCAACGCGCTCATCGACCAGTGGGTGATGCGCGAAGGCGGTGTCGCCTATGATGCCGGCGGTGCCATTGCCGCGACCGGCGCGGTCAGGCCGGACGTGGTCGCGCGCTATCTCGACAATCCATTCTTCGGCAGGCCGGGACCGAAGTCGCTCGACCGCCTCGACTTTACTCTGGACGACGCCAGTGGCCTGTCGCTGGCCGATGGCGCCCGCACCCTCGCGGCGGTCTCGGCCGAAGCGATCCTGCGCTCGGTCGAACACATGCCGGCTGCGCCCCGTCTCTGGATCCTCTGTGGCGGCGGCCGCCACAATCCGCACATCGTCGGCGATCTGCGCCGTGGCGCCGCGAAGCAGGGGGCCGAGGTCGCCGTGGCCGAGGATGCCGGCTTGAACGGCGATACGACGGAAGCCGAGGCCTGGGCCTATCTGGCGGTGCGGTCGCTGAACGGACTGCCGCTGACGTTCCCGACCACGACTGGCTGCCGCGCGGCGGTGAGGGGCGGCGTGCTGGTCAGCCCGACGGCAAAAGCGATTCGCGCACAATGACTTGGCGTCGCCTGCGGAATCATTTTCGCAGGCACCTGACTCAAGACATGAACGTCGCTCAGGCCGGCTCCAGCCCGCCATAGCGACGCACGATGCCGGCCATTTCCGTGCCGGCCGGTTCGGCGTCCAGACCTTCCGCCACGCCAACGCGGTCGGGGACCGGCCGGTTCTGGCTGACCTTCCATTTGCCGGCGATGTCGGTCAGTTCGATCTCCATCCCCACGATGCCCTTGAGCTGAGCCTCGATGAACGCGTCAGGCGCATCCGACACCTGCCACGGCCTTTCCCGCCCGCTCTCATGGACGTTGGTGAGCTCGGCCACCTGTCCCGCAAGCCAGCCGCGATCGTCGATCAGGCGCACCATGCCGCCCGCCTGCACGACGACATAGTTCCAGGTGGGCACGACCTTGCCGGTCTCGCGCTTGGTCTCGTACCAGGACGGGGTGACATAGGAATCCGCTCCCTGAAAGACGACCAGCACGCGCTGCGCCTCGGCGAGGCGCTTCACTTGCGGATTGGCGCGGGCGATGTGCGCCCGCAAGCGCCCGTGCGCGCCGAAATCGCGGTCAAGCAGGAACGGCACGAGGTCGGCATAGGGGCCCTCAGGACCGGACGAGATAAGGAGGCCGAGCGGATGCTTCACGATGAAATCGTGCAGCACATCCTGCCGGCTTTCCTTGTGGTGCGGGGGTTCGTACATGGCCGGCGCTCCTTGGCGCCAAGCTGCACGCGCCGGGCGCCGCGCGCAAGCGCGACATTGCCACCCGCACAAACGCAAAAGGCGCCGCCTCGCGGCGACGCCTCCGGTTCAGACGGCTCGTCTCGCCTAGTTGTACGGCGAGTTGCAGTAGCGGCGATCACCGCGCGACGGCTGATAGGTGTCCGACCGTACGTCGTACGAGCGCCAGCGGTTGAGGCACCACTGCTGGTGCGCGTCGAGCCCGCCGCCGTAATAGGCACGCGCGGGAGCACGGCGAGGCAGGATGTAGCGCGGGCCCGGGTCATAATAATAGTCGTCGTAGTAATCGTCATAATAGCGCGGTCGCGCCGCCATCCCGATGATCGCGCCCGCCGCCAGCCCGCCGATGATCGCCGCCGCGGCTCCATCGCCGCCGCGCCGGCCGCGCCAGTGGCGGCGATGGAACTGCACCTGCTCGACCTGCGCGTCGGCTGCCGCGGGCTGGTAGGTCTGAACGGGCCGCATCGGCGCTGCGTTCACCGCCGCGGTGCCGAGCATGAACGTCTCTGCCGCGAGCGCCGCGGCCACTACAATCGCGAGTTTCTTCCGCATGACTTCCACCTTGGGTTCAGCCCGGCCGCCGTGCATTGGGCAATTCGATCATGGCCAATGCGGGGCCGCCGGTTTGGTTCCCTCGGCACGCGTCTCTCCGCCCTGCAAGCGCAGGCGCGTCTACCCAATCGGGATGACCGGCGAGAGCGGCAGAAGCGACTAGCGCAGGCGCTTGGGGCGTGGGTCGGAAAGCTCGCCGGCCAGTCGCCGGTCGAGATAGGCCGAGCACTCGTCGATCAGTTCCTCGCCCTGCTCGGCGAAGAAATGGTTGGCGCCGCGCAGGATCTTCTGCGTGATCGTGATGCCCTTCTGCGTGTGCAGCTTGTCGACCAGTCCCTGCACGTCCTTCTGCGGCGCGACCTTGTCGGAATCGCCGTGGATGATCAGGCCGGAGGAGGGGCAGGGCGCCAGGAACGAGAAATCATAGGTGTTCGGCTGCGGCGCGACCGAGATGAAGCCCTCGATCTCCGGACGCCGCATCAGCAGCTGCATGCCGATCCAGGCGCCGAACGAATAGCCGGCGACCCAGCAGCTCTTCGAATCGGGGTGCAGCGACTGCACCCAGTCGAGCGCGGCAGCCGCGTCGGAAAGTTCGCCCGAGCCATGGTCGAACTCGCCCTGGCTGCGGCCGATGCCGCGGAAATTGAAGCGCAGCGTCGTGAAATCGCGCTTCTGGAACATGTAGAACAGGTCGTAGACGATCTTGTTGTTCATCGTCCCGCCGAACTGCGGATGCGGATGCAGTACGATCGCGATCGGGGCGCTCCTCTCCTTCGAGGGCTGGTAGCGGCCTTCCAGACGGCCAGCCGGGCCGGCAAAGATCACCTCGGGCATGCATACACTCCACTTCGCGTCTGGCGTCCCCGGCCGGCTGGATGAAGCCGCGTCCGGCCTTGACGGAGCGCCGCGGGCTCCCTAGAACGGAGCCCAGTTTAGAATTGTTCAAAACTAAGCGTTGCGGCCGCCGCGGGCACGCAAGGCGCGTAATAGGACGGCAGGCCCCAAAAATTCAAGGAAATTGCGCGCCTTGAGACGATTTGGCGGCGGTACGGAACAGATGGCGATATGACCGAACGCGCTTATCTCGATCACAATGCCAGCGCACCGCTCGTGGAAGCGGCGCGCGCGGCCGTGGTCGCGGCGCTGGACGTCGCCGCCAATCCGTCGTCCGTGCACGCCGAAGGCCGCGAGGCGCGGCGCATCGTCGAGGCCGCGCGAACTGCGGTCGCCGCGCTGGTCAACGGCCGCGCCGAGAATGTCGTCTTCACGTCTGGCGCCACCGAAGCTGCCACGACGCTGCTCACGCCGCGCTGGCGGCTCGGCCGCGCGCCTCTGACCTTCGGCCATCTTTATGTCTGCGCCGCCGATCACCCCTGTCTCCTGTCCGGCGGTCGCTTCCCGGGGGAGCAGGTGACGCGCCTGCCGGTCGGGCATTCCGGCCGGATCGATATGGAGGCGCTAGCCCGGGCGCTGGCAGCGCATGACCGGGCAGACGGCCTGCCGCTGGTCGCCGTGCATGCCGCCAACAACGAGACCGGCGTGATCCAGTCCGTGGCCGCCATTGCCGCTGCCGTGAAGGCGGCTGGCGGAGTGCTGGTGGTCGACGCCGTGCAGGCTGCCGGCCGCATTCCGCTCGATCTTTCAGGCGGATACGGCGATTTCCTGATTCTCTCGTCGCACAAGATCGGCGGCCCGAAGGGCGCCGGGGCCATCGTCGGCACCTCCGATCTGATGATGCCCGGGCCGCTGGTCGCCGGCGGCGGCCAGGAGCGCGGTCATCGCGCCGGCACCGAAAACCTCCCCGCCATCGCCGGCTTCGGCGCGGCCGCGGCGGAAGCGCTCGCCGGCCTGGCGGCCATGGATGTCGTGCGCCAGCGCCGCGACGCCATCGAGGCGACGATCCGTGATCTCGTGCCGGATGCCGTGTTCTTCGGCGCTGACGCTGCGCGCCTGGCCAACACCAGCTTCTTCGCCATTCCCGGCATGAAGGCCGAGACGGCGCAGATTGCCTTCGACCTCGCCGGCGTGGCGCTTTCGGCCGGCTCGGCGTGCTCGTCGGGCAAGGTCGGCCCCAGTCACGTGCTGCAGGCAATGGGCGTGCCGGAAGGGCTCGGAGGCCTGCGCGTCTCTGTCGGCCGCTCGACTGACGACGCTGATCTGGAACTGTTCCGAACCGCTCTTGCGGCGATTGCCGCACGCCGCGGTGGGAAAAGCCGCGCGGCCTGACGGTCGCGATCATGTTGCGGCTGACGTTTATGCTGCGACGCACTATATAACGGACTTACCCCGCCTCCGGGCGGTGACATAGTTCAAAAACGGTCGGGCCTTGAACCCGACATGGATGGAGAACGCGATGCCTGCTGTGCAGGAAACGATCGAGCAGGTCCGCAAGATCGACGTCGACCAGTACAAGTACGGGTTCGAGACCTCGATCGAGACCGACAAGGCCCCGAAGGGCCTGAGCGAAGACATCATTCGCTTCATCTCGCAGAAGAAGAACGAGCCCCAGTGGATGCTGGAGTGGCGGCTGGAGGCGTACAAGCGCTGGCTGACGCTCGAGGAGCCGACCTGGGCGCGCGTGCACTATCCGAAGATCGACTTCCAGGACCTGTATTATTACGCCGCGCCGAAGAGCACGCCGGGACCGAGTTCGCTGGACGAGGTCGATCCGGAGATTCTCAAGGTCTACGAGAAGCTCGGCATCCCGCTGCGGGAGCAGGAGATTCTGGCTGGCGTGAAGAAGGCGCCGGCCGAGGACGAGGAGGTTGGCGACAGCGTCTACAAGTCCGGCCGCGTGGCCGTCGACGCCGTCTTCGATTCCGTTTCGGTGGTGACCACCTTCAAGGATGAGCTGGCCAAGGCCGGCGTCATCTTCTGCTCCATCTCGGAAGCCATCCGCGAGCATCCCGAACTGGTGAAGAAGTATCTCGGCTCGGTCGTGCCGACCTCCGACAATTTCTACGCCACGCTGAACTCGGCGGTGTTCACCGACGGCTCGTTCGTGTTCGTGCCGAAGGGGGTCCGCTGCCCGATGGAGCTGTCCACCTATTTCCGCATCAATGAGAAGAACACCGGCCAGTTCGAGCGCACGCTGATCATCTGCGAGGAGAAGGCCTACGTCTCCTACCTCGAAGGCTGTACCGCGCCGCAGCGCGACGAGAACCAGCTGCACGCCGCCGTGGTCGAGCTGATCGCCCTCGACGATGCCGAGATCAAGTATTCGACCGTGCAGAACTGGTATCCCGGCGATGCCGAGGGCAAGGGCGGCATCTACAATTTCGTCACCAAGCGTGGCGACTGCCGCGGCGCCCGCTCGAAGATCTCGTGGACCCAGGTCGAGACCGGCTCCGCCATCACGTGGAAGTATCCGAGCTGCATCCTGCGCGGCGACGACAGCCGTGGCGAGTTCTATTCGATCGCGGTTTCGAACGGCTACCAGCAGGTCGACAGCGGCACCAAGATGATCCATCTCGGCAAGAACACGTCGAGCCGCATCATCTCCAAGGGCATCGCCGCGGGTTTCAGCCAGAACACCTATCGCGGCCAGGTCTCGGCTCACCGCAAGGCGACCAACGCGCGCAATTTCACCAACTGCGACTCACTGCTCATCGGCGACCAGTGCGGGGCGCACACCGTGCCCTACATCGAGGCGAAGAACGCCAGCGCGCAGTTCGAGCACGAGGCGACCACCTCGAAGATCTCCGAGGATCAGAAGTTCTACGTGATGCAGCGCGGCATTCCCGAGGAGGAAGCCGTCGCGCTGATCGTCAACGGCTTCGTCAAGGACGTGATCCAGGAACTGCCGATGGAGTTCGCCGTCGAGGCGCAGAAGCTGATCGGCATCAGTCTCGAAGGCAGCGTGGGATGAGACCTGAAAGGGGAGCTTGATCCGCATGTCACTTCAACTGCCCGACCACATCTGGTTCGTGCGCTCCAATGGCGGGTCGGGGTCGTTCCCGATCAAGCCGGAAGGCCGGCGCGTCGTGCGGCGCTTCCTCGGCGGCGTGCTGCTTTCGGTGTTGGCTTCCGTCGCGCTCGTATTGCTCGGCACGCTGGCCGGGCCGACATGGCTCGCCTTCCTCGCCATTCCGGTCTTCGTGGCCGGCATGGGCTGGTCGGCATGGCGGTTCATCGACACGGCGCGAAAGCACACCGCCTACGACGTCACCTACCGCGAATGGGCCGCCGAGATGAAGGCGGCCGGACAATCGACACCGAAGGCCTACGGCAGGCCCTGAACGCATCGGGCCCAGATGGCCCCAAAGAAAACAGTGATTTGACCATGCTTGAGATCAAGAACCTGCACGCCCGCATCGCCTCCACCGGCACCGAGATCATCCGCGGCCTGAACCTCACGGTGAAGAACGGCGAGGTCGCAGCCATCATGGGCCCGAACGGCTCCGGCAAATCGACGCTCTCCTACGTGCTCGCCGGTCGCGACGACTACGAGGTGACCGAGGGCGACGTGCTGTTCGACGGCCACTCGATCCTCGAGATGAACCCGGCCGAGCGCGCCGCCGCCGGCATCTTCCTCGCCTTCCAGTACCCGCTGGAAATTCCTGGCGTGGCGACGATGGAATTCCTCAAGGTGGCGATGAACGCCCAGCGCAAGGCGCGCGGCGAGGAGCCGCTGAAGATCCCCGAATTCATCAAGCGCGTGAAGGCTGGCGCTGAGTCGCTGTCGATGGACATGGCGATGCTGAAGCGTCCGCTCAACGTCGGCTTCTCCGGCGGTGAGAAGAAGCGCGCCGAGATCCTGCAGATGAAGCTGCTGGCGCCAAAACTGTGCGTGCTCGACGAGACCGATTCCGGCCTCGATATCGATGCGCTGAAGATCGTCTCCGACGGCGTCAACGCGCTGCGTTCGCCTGATCGCTCGGTGATCGTCATCACCCATTACCAGCGGCTGCTCGACCATATCGTGCCCGACACGGTTCACGTGCTGTCGAAAGGCCAGATCGTGCGTTCCGGCGACAAGAGTCTGGCGGTGGAGCTGGAGCAGAACGGCTATGCCGGCATCATCCAGGAGGCGGCTGAGTGAATGCCCCGGTGAACACGATGAACATGCGTGCACAGCCCCAGCGTACCGCGGCCGAGACGGCCATCATCGCGGCGTTTGACGAGCGCGTTTCCGCGCTGCCCGGCGACGAGGCGATTGCCGTCAAGCGCGACGCGGCGGTGGAACTGCTGAAGGAAGGCCTGCCGACGCGCCACGTCGAGGCGTGGCACTACACCGACCTGCGCCGCCTGCTGGCCACGGTGCCGGCCTTCGACGACACCGCAGCCGCGCGCCCGCTTGCCTCCGTGCTGGAAGGTGCGGTCGTGCTGCCGGTGCTGAACGGCAAGGCCGGCAAGGCTCCGAAGGCCGATGGCGTGACCGTGCAGCCGCTCTCCGAGCGGCTCGCCGACGGCTCGTTCGCGCCGGCGATGGACGGTTTCGGCGACGACGACGTGGTCGGCGCGCTCAACGCCGCCTTCGTTGCCGATGGCTGGTTCGTGGACGTTGCTGACGGCGTCACGCTGGAGCGTCCGATCGAGTTTCAGGGCGTGCAGGGCGGCGGCCAGAGTCACACGGCGCTGGCGGTGAACGCTGGCGCTGGCGCGAGCGTCACCGTGGTCGAGCGCCAGTTCGGCGCCGATGCCGCGCTGGTCAGTTCGATCAGCCACCTGAACGTAGGGGCCGGCGCCAATGTGCGCTGGATCATCCTGCAGGAGCAGCCCGAGACCGCGACGCATCTGGCGCAGTTCCGCGCCACGCTGGGCAAGGACGCCAGGCTCTCGCTGTTCGTGCTCAATGCCGGCGGCAAGCTGGTGCGCCAGGAGATCCGTGTCGATGTGACGGGCGAGGGTGCCGACTTCCAGCTGCGCGGCGTCAATCTGCTCGCTGGCGATGGCCACACCGACGTGACCATGGTGCTCGACCACAAGGTGCCGGGCACCGGCTCGCGCGAACTCGTCCGCAACATCGTCACCGGCAAGGCGCGCGGCGTGTTCCAGGGCCGCATCAACGTGCATCAGCCGGCGCAGCAGACCGACGCGAAGATGGCGTGCAACACGCTGCTCCTGTCCGACGACGCCGAGTTCTCGGCCAAGCCGGAACTGGAGATTTTCGCCGACGACGTGCAGTGCGGCCACGGCGCCACCGTCACCGAGATCAACACCGACCACCTCTTCTACCTGATGGCGCGCGGCATCGACGAGAAGTCGGCGCGCGGCCTGCTGGTGAAGGCCTTTGTCGCCGAGGTGGTGGAGCAGCTTGACGATGACGATCTGGTGACGGCGCTGGAGGAGCGCATTGAGAGCTGGTTCACGGCGCACGGGTGAGTTCGATGGATCGGATAGCGCATCCCTACGACGTCGAGGCCATCCGCCGCGACTTCCCGATCCTGTCGCGCGAGGTGTACGGCAAGCCGCTCGTCTACCTGGACAACGGGGCCTCGGCGCAGAAGCCGAAGGCCGTGCTCGACGCCGTCCAGCACGCCTATTCCAGCGAATACGCCAACGTCCATCGCGGCCTGCATTTCCTCTCCAATGCAGCGACCGACGCCTACGAGAAGTCGCGCGAGACGGTGCGGCGCTTCCTCAATGCCGAGAGTGTCGACGAGATCGTCTTCACCTCCAACTCCACCGCCGCGATCAACCTTGTCTCCTACGGCCACGCCATGCCGCGCATCGGCGAGGGCGACGAGATCGTGCTGTCGATCCTCGAGCACCACTCCAACATCGTGCCGTGGCATTTCATCCGCGAGCGGCAGGGCGCAAAGCTCGTCTGGGTGCCGGTCGACGATTCCGGCACGCTGCATCTGGACGAGTTCGAGAAGCGGCTGACGCCGCGCACGAAACTTGTCGCCATCACGCATATGTCGAACGCGCTCGGCACCATCACGCCGATCAAGGAGATCTGCCGCATCGCGCATGCGCGCGGCATCCCCGTGCTGGTCGACGGCAGCCAGTCGGCCGTGCACATGCCGGTCGACGTGCGCGACCTCGACTGCGACTTCTTCGTCTTCACCGGCCACAAGGTCTACGGCCCGTCCGGCATCGGCGTGCTCTACGGCAAGCGCGAGCGGCTGGAAGGCATGCGCCCGTTCCATGGCGGCGGCGAGATGATCTTCGAGGTCACCGAGGAGAATGTGACCTACAACGACCCGCCGCACCGCTTCGAGGCCGGCACGCCGCCGATCGTGCAGGCGATCGGGCTCGGCGCCGCGCTCGACTACATGGATTCCGTCGGGCGCGAGGCCATCGCCGCGCATGAGGCCGACCTCAAGGCCTACGCGCATGAGCGCCTGCGCGCCATCAACTCGCTGCGCATCTTCGGCGACGCGCCCGAGAAGGGCGCCATCGTCTCCTTCGAGCTGCAGGGCATCCACGCGCACGACGTGTCGATGCTGATCGACCGCTCCGGCGTCGCGGTGCGCGCCGGCACGCACTGCGCCCAGCCGCTCTTGCAACGCTTCGGCGTTACGTCCACATGCAGGGCATCGTTCGGCATGTACAACACGCGCGCCGAGGTGGATGCGCTGGCGGAAGCGCTCGAAAAGGCGCGAAAGTTCTTCGGGTGAGCAGCATGGATGACACCACGACTCCCGACACGGCCGTCGCCGAGCAGGCGGCCAACGCCCCCGCGGTGCAGGGCTCGGCCATTCCGGCCGAGGAACTGGCGCGGCTGACCGACGACATCGTCTCGGCGCTGAAGACCGTCTACGATCCCGAAATCCCGTCCGACATCTACGAGCTTGGTCTGGTCTACAGGATCGACATCGAGGACGACCGGCAGGTGAAGATCGACATGACGCTCACCGCGCCCGGCTGCCCGGTTGCCGGCGAGATGCCCGGCTGGGTGGAGAACGCCGTCGGCGCGGTCGAAGGCGTGGCCGGTGTCGACGTCAGCATGGTCTTCGATCCGCCCTGGACGCCCGACCGCATGTCGGAAGAAGCGCGCGTCGCGGTTGGCTGGTACTGAGCGGCCGGCCGGGCGTACCGCCCGCCCTTGAACAAACCGGCCCGTGAGCCCATTATCTGGACAGGAATTGGAAGGTTAGCATGGGCCGCTTCACCGTCATCAGCATGACCGACCGCGCTGCCGAGCGCGTGCGCGAGATCGTCGCTGCGCGCGACGGTGCGCTGGGCATCCGCCTTGGCATCAAGAAGGGCGGCTGCGCGGGCATGGAGTACACGATCAACCTCGTGACCGAGCCGGACAAGCGCGACGACCATGTCGAGCATGCCGGCGCGCATGTCTATGTCGCGCCCGAGGCCGCCCTGTTCCTGCTTGGCACGCAGATGGATTTCGAAACCACCACGCTGCGCACCGGCTTCACCTTCAACAACCCGAACCAGAGCTCCGCCTGCGGCTGCGGCGAGTCGGTCGAGCTGAAGCCCGCCGACCTGAAGGCGCTGGCCGAGGCGCGCGCCGGCGCCTGATCGTTCCGCTCCGGATTGGAGAATCCAAGCGCGGCGCAACGCACCGTGCTTCGGCTAGTCCACCCACGCCCCGTGCTTCCTGTGCCAGTCGGCGATCGAATCTTCCGGGTACAGCTCGAATTTCCGGTCACCCTTGCCGATGTCCGGCACGATCCATGACGCCTTGTATTTGAGCATCAGGTGCACCTTCGATTTGGGCTTCGGCAGGTCGCTGTCGATGGCCGAGGCGAAGGGGTGCACCAGTTCCGGCCAGCTTGGATCGTAGAGCCACAGCGCCGCGCCGCATTTCCTGCAGAAGCGCCGCTCGCCCGTCGAAATCTCGCATTGCGCGTGCTCGTCATCCTCGATCTCGGCGCGATAGAGGCCGATCGAGCGCTTGCCTGTGACCTTCATGCCCTTGGTCAGCGCGCCGAGGTTGATGGCAAAGCCGCCGCCGCCCTGCTGCTTGCGGCAGATCGAACAGTAGCAGAGCTGGTAGGGCACCGGCGTGTGGCTGTGCATCTCGAAGCTGACCGCGCCGCAGCGGCAGGATCCCTTGAGCGTGACGGGCATCGGTGCTTCTCTCCAGGTGGCCGGCTATCGGCCAGCAACTCCAGCCGCCGCGAATGGTTGCCGCACGAAGGGGTGAGCGTTGGACAACGAAGCGATCGCCGAGCTCTTCTCCGCGCTCGGTCCGGTCGAGATCAGGCGCATGTTCGGCGGCAAGAGCGTCTACCACCGCGGCGTCATCGTCGCGATCGAACTCGACGGCGAGATCATGCTGAAGGCCGATGCGATCAGCGCGCCCTATTTCGCGGCGGAAGGGTGCCGGCAGTGGGCCTATGAGGGCAAGCAGGGCAGGGCGGTCGCGATGCCTTACTGGAGCGTGCCGGACGGTGCGCTCGACGATCCGGCGGAGATGCTGTGCTGGGCCAGGCGCGCCTATGAGGCCGGTCTGCGGGGAGGCAGGAAGAAGGGCTGACGCCCCTTTAGCGCTCAGACCTTGGCGGTCACGCGCATGAAGGCCGGCATGTCGTCGCCGAAGCCGACCGTCGTGTTGACGTCGTCGTCCTCGCGATGCCGGCGCGGTCGCTCGTTGCGGTCCTGGCGTTCGCGCGGCTGCGGCTGTTCGCTGGCCGGGCGGGCGCGCCGCTCGTCATTGTTCGACTTGATGGCATCGCGCCGCGAACGCCGCGGCTCCGTCGCCGCGGCCTCTGCCGCCGGCTCGGCCGCGACCGCTTCGACAGCGTCGGCGGTCTCTTCGCGCGGCTTGCGCTCACGCGGCTTGCGCTCGCCGCGCTCCCGCTTCTCGCTCCGCTCGCCCTCGCGCTTGCCACCGCGGCCGGCACGTTCGCGCCCGCGGCCACGCCGCGGGGCCTCGTCCTCGCCTTCGGTCTGCACCACGGTCGACAGGTCGCCGTCGTGCCATTCGATGGTCTGGCCGATGAGCTTCTCGATGGCATCGACGTAGCGCGTGTCGGCGCGCGTCGCGATGGTGAAGCTCTTGCCGGTGCGGCCCGCGCGGCCGGTGCGGCCGATGCGGTGGACATAGTCCTCGGCATGGATCGGCACGTCGAAATTGAAGACGTGGCTGACGTCCGGGATGTCGAGGCCGCGCGCCGCGACGTCGGAAGCGACGAGCAGCTTCAGCTTGCCGTCGCGGAAATTGGCCAGCATCGTCATGCGCGCGCGCTGGTCCATGTCGCCATGCAGCGCGCCGGCGTTGAAGTCATGCTTCACCAGCGAGCGGAACAGCTCCGACACTTCGATCTTGCGGTTGCAGAAGATGATCGCGTTCTTGATGGCGTCGCCTTCGTCGCGGATCAGTCGGCGCAGCGTCTCGCGCTTGTCCCAGCTCTTCGAGCCCGACTTCACCAGCCGCTGCGTGACCGTCGAGGCGGTGGTCGCCGCTTTGGCCACTTCCACGCGCACCGGCGCGTGCAGGAACTGCTCGGTGAGCTTGGTGATCTCCGGCGGCATGGTGGCCGAGAAGAACAGCGTCTGGCGCGTGAACGGGATAAGCTTGCAGATGCGCTCGATGTCGGGGATGAAGCCCATGTCGAGCATGCGGTCGGCTTCGTCGATGACGAGGATATCGACGCCGGTCAGCAGCAGCTTGCCGCGCTCGAAATGGTCGAGCAGGCGGCCGGGCGTCGCGATCAGCACATCCACGCCGCGCTCCAGCTTGCGGTCCTGATCGTCGAACGACACGCCGCCGATCAGAAGCGCGATGTTGAGCTTGTGGTTCTTGCCGTACTTGACGAAGTTTTCCTCGACCTGCGCTGCGAGTTCGCGCGTTGGCTCGAGGATCAGGGTGCGCGGCATGCGGGCGCGGGCGCGGCCTCTTTCGAGGCGGGTGATCATCGGCAGCACGAAGGCCGCCGTCTTGCCGGTTCCGGTCTGCGCGATGCCGAGCACGTCCTTGCCGGCGACGGCGTGCGGGATGGCGTTGGCCTGGATCGGAGTAGGGTTGGTGTAGCCCGCGTCGGAGACAGCGGAGAGCACTTTCGGCGACAGGCCGAGATCGGCGAACGTCAAAGGGTCTTCTATGGTCTGGTCGTCTGAGGACAAGTCGCGTGTCTTTGGCTTGGTTGAGGGAGCGGGACGCCGCTCTGGGGGCGCATGAGCGCCTGGGAATATTTGTGCATTGCGATAGGCACCAGCCGTAGCTTTGTCAACCGAGACGGGCTGCAAACGCCGGAAATCCTGCCCTCATAGTTAGGGGACAGGGTAAATCGGTCAACGGTGGCTGCGGGTTCAATCTTGTCCATCTTTGCCGCCTCGCGATCCACACCGGCGCGCAATTAACCTTAACGAATGGTTTAGATTGCGGCCCCGGCGATCTCCCCGCAGTGTCGCCGCACGAGCGGGGAAAAGCATGCGGCAGTTCCTTACCCTTGTCATCGCGCTGTCCTGGGCAGCAGCCTTCGCGCTGCTTTCGGGCATGGCTGCGATCGACGCCGAGACTGGCACGATGCTGGCGCCGACCTTGCTGGGCGGCGCTGCGGGCCTGCCTGCCGACATGGCGGGCGCGGCAGGACTGGCACTCGCCTTCGCCGCTGTCGCCAGCCTCTTCCTGTGGGCGTTCGCCGCTGCAGTGCTCGACACGAAACTCGCCGACAGGGCGGCGGCCGAGATTGTTGGGGTGGCGGTGCTCGCGGCGACCGTCGTGGTCGTCATGCTCGGCCTCACCTCGGCCACGGGCGAGGCACGCGTCTCCCTGCCGGCGTGCGGCGCCGTCCTCGCCGCGCTGGTGCTGTCACGCGCGCTGATCGTCTGGCGGGGCGGGGAGCCTGCGCCGGCGTCAGACGAACAGATCCGCGCAGCGCTGCACTCGATGGCCGCCGAGGCCGCCGGCCGCGCCATGCTTTCCCGCCGTTCAGGCCGTCCCGAACCCGTCGCCATAGGTGTTGCCCCATGAAATACGTCTTCGCACTCTGGGCGATCCCGCTCATCCTGTTCTGGGGCTGGTACGGGCTGTCCTATTTCGACATCAACATGGGCTACGTCATGCTGACGCGGCAGGCACACGATCTCGTGTTCCAGATCTACGGCGACACGCTCGGCATCGACCCCGCCATCATTGCGCCGATGATCGCCAAGGCCTGCATCATCGACACCGCGATCCTGCTCGCCATCTGGGCCTTCCGCCGTCGCAAGACGCTAGTCCCGCGGGTCCGTGCCTTCATCGCTCGCGTCATGCATGGCAGCCAGCCGGTCGAGCGCACCCTGCAGGATGAAGGCGGCCGCGGCGGAATCGATGCGCGCCTGGCGCTTGCCTCGGGAAACGTCCATTTCGAGGAGCGCCCGCTCGGCCGCAACGGTTGACAGCCTTTCGTCCCAGAAGGCGAAGGGCAGGTCGGTTACCCGCTGCATGTTCCTGACGAAGGCGCGGCTTGCCTGCGCCCTGGGTCCCTCCGAGCCGTCCATGTTGACGGGCAGGCCCATGACGACGCCGGCCACCGCATCGGCCTTCAGCGCCTTCAGGAGCGTCTCCGCGTCCTGCCCGAACTTGCGTTTCAGGATCACCGGCCTCGGATGCGCGAAGGCAAGGCTGGCGTCCGACACCGCCAGTCCGATCGTCTTCTCGCCATAGTCGAGCCCGGCCAGCGTTCCGCCGCGCCCGACCAGCCCTGCCATCTCCTCGACGGTGACGACCGCCATCGCGCCGCATTCCTTTTGACTTGTCCGTACCGCTCCTTATCCTTGCCTCAACGCAAAGGCGAGGAGCGCACGATGAAGCTTACCTGGTACGGACATTCCTGCTTCACGGTCGAGACGGGCAAGGCGAAGATCATCATCGACCCGTTCCTCTCTCACAGCCCGACCTGGGGCAAGGGGTGGGAAGGTCCGGCCGAGGGCGTCACCCACATCCTCGTCACGCACGGCCACAACGACCATGTCGGCGACGCCGTCGCCATCCAGAAGAAGACCGGCGCCATGCTGGTCTCCAACATCGAGATCTGCATGTTCCTGGTCGGGCAGGGCGCCGACGGCAACCGCATCAATCCCGGCAATTTCGGCGGCACCGTCGATTGCGGCGGCTTCACCGCCACCTTCACGCTGGCGCTGCACTCCTCGTCCTTCTCGGGCGAGAACGGCGCCAACACCTATCTCGGCAATCCCGGCGGCTTCGTCCTGCACTTCCCGGAGGAGAAGACGCTTTACCACATGGGCGACACCGACATCTTCTCCGACATGCAGCTGATCAACGAGCTGCACGAGCCGAAGGTCGGCATCGTGCCGGTCGGCGACCGCTTCACCATGGGCGGCGCGGTCGCCGCGCTCGCCTGCCGCCGCTTCTTCGACTTCGAGACGGCCATTCCCTGCCATTTCGGCACCTTCGGCATGCTCGACCAGAGCCCGGAGAAGTTCGTCGAGGGCATGAAGGGCCACGCGACGTCGGTCGTGCTGCCGGTCATCGGCCAGTCCTTCGAGGTCTGAGGAGGGTCTTATGCGCATCGTTCTGGCTGCGGCCGCCGTCTGTCTTGCCACCGCCTGCCTCGCCACCGCGGCGAGCGCCGACGACGAGTTCGTGAAGGGCATATGGGGGCCGTCGGAGGAGTTCTGCGCCAAGGCCAAGGCCGATGGCGTCGCCGAGGCGATCGGCGACAGCGGCAGCACCATCCTGACCACGCGCGGCATCGAGGGCATCGAGTACAATTGCGAGTTCGCCAGCATCAAGCGCGTCAAGCTGGCGCCCGGCTGGATCGTCACTGCTTTCTGTCAGGAACCTGGTTACGCCTTCCCCGATGTGCTCACCGTCACCGAGATGACGGAGACGCAGGTCGACATCGTTTCGGTCAAGACGCCTGCCGGCGACGAGCCGTCCGGCAACAATGGCAGCTACTATTTCTGCGAAGGCGCCAAGGAACCATAGCCCGCCGGCTGAGCGCGTATTCAGATCAGGCCGGCCTCACCTGAATATCGGCCCTTGTTGCGCTGCACGCCCGGCCTCGCTATAGCCCGAGGCCTGCCTCAACCGGAGCTGCCATGTCCGTCGACATCGCCACCGTCCGGCGCGTTGCGCGCCTTGCCCGTATTGCCGTCAGCGACGAAGACGCCGAGCGCATGACCGGCGAGCTGAACGTCATCCTCGGTTTTGTCGAACAGCTGGACGAGGTGGACGTCACCGGCGTCGAGCCGATGACCTCCGTCATCCCCATGGACATGAAGAAGCGGCGTGACGCCGTGACCGACGGCGACCGCGCCGCCGACATCGTCGCCAACGCGCCCGCCACGGTGGAGAACTTCTTCCTGGTGCCCAAGGTGGTGGAATAGCCGTCCCTTTGCCGATCGGCGAGACCGCCGCCGGCGTTTCGCGCTTTCACGAAAAGAAGCCCGCCCGATGACCGAACTGACCTCCCTGACCATCGCCGAGGCGCGCGACAAGCTGCGCGGCAAGGCGTTCACCGCCGCCGAGCTGACCGAGGCCTACCTCGCCGCGATCGACCGCGCCAATCCCGAACTCAACGCCTATGTCGCGGTCACGCATGACAAGGCGCGCGGCATGGCTGCCGCGTCCGACGCCCGGCTGGCGCGCGGCGAGGCCGGCGCGCTCGAGGGCATTCCGCTCGGCATCAAGGACCTGTTCGGCACCGAGGGCGTGCACACGCAGGCCTGCAGCCATGTGCTCGACGGCTTCAAGCCGACCTACGAGTCGACCGTCTCCGCCAATCTGTGGGCCGACGGCGCCGTGATGCTTGGCAAGCTGAACATGGACGAGTTCGCCATGGGCTCGTCCAACGAAACCTCCTATTACGGTCCGGTGGTCAACCCGTGGCGGCGCAGCGCCCCCGGCGGCGCCGAGGGGCAGGACAACATGCGCCTCGTGCCCGGCGGTTCGTCGGGCGGCTCGGCCTCGGCCGTCGCCGCGCATCTGTGCGCCGGCGCCACCGCCACCGACACCGGCGGCTCGATCCGCCAGCCGGCGGCCTTCACCGGCACGGTCGGCATCAAGCCGACCTATGGCCGCTGCTCGCGCTGGGGCATCGTTGCCTTCGCCTCGTCGCTCGACCAGGCCGGCCCGATCGCACGCGACGTGCGCGACGCAGCGATCATGCTGAAGTCGATGGCGTCGGTGGACGCCAAGGACACCACCTCGGTCGACCGCCCGGTGCCTGACTACGAGGCGTCGCTCGGCCAGTCGGTGAAGGGCATGAAGATCGGCATCCCGAAGGAATACCGCGTCGAGGGCATGCCGGCCGAGATCGAGGCGCTCTGGCAGAAGGGCATCGCCTGGCTGAAGGATGCCGGCGCCGAGATCGTCGACATCACGCTGCCGCACACCAAGTACGCGCTGCCCGCCTACTACATCGTCGCGCCAGCCGAAGCCTCGTCCAACCTCGCGCGTTATGACGGCGTCCGCTACGGCCTGCGCGTGCCCGGCAAGGACATCGTCGATATGTACGAGAAGAGCCGCGCCGCCGGTTTCGGCCGCGAGGTGAAGCGCCGCATCATGATCGGCACCTACGTGCTCTCCGCCGGCTATTACGACGCCTACTATCTGAAGGCGCAGAAGGTGCGGAACCTGATCAAGCGCGACTTCGAGATCGTCTTCGCCGACGGCGTCGACGCCATCCTGACGCCGGCCACGCCGTCCGCCGCCTTCGGCATAGCCGACGAGGACATGGCGAACGATCCTGTGAAGATGTACCTGAACGACATCTTCACCGTCACCGTGAACATGGCCGGCCTGCCGGGCATCGCCGTTCCTGCCGGCACCGACGAGCGCGGCCTGCCGCTCGGCCTGCAGCTGATCGGCCGTCCGTTCGACGAGGAAACGCTGTTCCGCACCGCCCACATCATCGAGCAGGCCGCTGGCCGCTTCGAACCGGCGAAGTGGTGGTGACGCCCTGTCTCTCCCCTTGCGGGAGAGAAAGCGATTTCAGCGCCTTAGCTGAAGGCTAAGCGCTAGAAATCGCAAGAGAGGGGCTTTGGCGGCAGCGCCCACCAATCCGCCACGGTCCTCTTCCACACAGCCACCATGTTCTTCTACGTCTCCAAGATCTTCTGGTTCGTCGCGCAGCCGCTGAACCTTTCCATCCTGCTGATGGCGCTCGCGGTCCTGACGCTGCTCTTGCGCTGGCGGCGGGTCTCCGGCACGCTTCTGGCGCTCGCCTTCCTGATCCTCGCCATCCCGACCTGGACATCCTTCGGCGGCCTCATCATCCAGCCGCTGGAGGATCGCTTTGCGCGGCCCGCCGAACCGCCACCGGCAATTGCCGGCATCATCGTGCTCGGCGGTGGCTTCGACGGCGCCATCAACCAGGCGCGCGGCACCTATGAGCTGAACGCGGGCGGCGACCGCATGGTCGAGGCGGCGGTGCTGGCGCATCGCTATCCGGCGGCAAGGGTGATCGTCTCGGGTGGCTCCGGCAATTTCATCTTCGACGGCGAGGCCGATGCCGACACCGCGCCGCGCCTGCTCGCCGCGCTGGGCATCGCGCCCGGGCGGCTGGTGCTGGAGAACCGCTCGCGCGACACCTACGAGAACGCGCAGTTTTCGCGCGAGCTTGCCGACCCGCAGCCGGGCGATACCTGGCTGCTGGTCACCTCGGCCTTTCACATGCCGCGTTCGATGGCGCTGTTCCGCAAGGCCGGATTCGATGTCGTGCCGTGGCCGACCGACTACCGCACCTCGGGCCGGGAAGGGGTCGGCTTCTTCACCGACAACAGCACCGACGCGCTGCAGAAATCGACCATCGCGCTGCGCGAGTGGATCGGCCTTGTCGCCTACTGGCTCGCTGGCCGCATCGACTCGCCGTTTCCCGGCTGATCCATCCCCTCCAGCACCGCCAGCCGCGCCTGCGAGAAGAACTGGCGGCGCACCAGCACCAACAGGACGAACAGGCTCGTCGCGGCTAGAACCGCCGGGCCGATGAACCAGCCGAGATAGCCGATCGAGAAGAAGATGCCGCGCAGGCCGGCATTGAAGTGTTTGCCGCCGAGCACGTTCATGCGCGTCGCCCGCATCAGCGCGGCCTCCGTCTCTTCGCTGTGCGCGGCCTCGTCGCGCAGCACCGGCACCGCCCCGATCAGGATCGAGCAGTAGTTGAACAGCCGGTACGACCACGCGAACTTGAAGAAGGAATAGGCGAGCAGCACCACCAGCCCGAGAATCTTAAGCTCAAGCACGCCGCGCATCTGCGTGGCGCCGAGCGGCAGGTCGGCGAGGATGGCCATCACCTGCTCGGAGGAATTGAGCAGCGCGAAGCAGCCGCCGAGCGCGATCAGCGACGACGAGGCGAAGAAGGCGGTGCCCTGCTGCAGCCCGGCCATGATGCCGGTGTCGATCATGCGCAGCTCGCGCCGCGCCATGGTGCGCATCCACGCCTCGCGCTGCCGGTTCATCGCCTGTGTCAGCGACACGCGGCGGAACAGCCGCCCATCCGTGGCGTAGGCGTAGAACGTCCAGACCGCGAGGAAGAAGACGATCGCCAGTCCGTCGTAAAGACCGAGGGGGAAGGAATCGGGCATGGGATGTCCTACATAGGCTCTGCGTTCATATAGCCGAGCGTCTTCGCGGCGAGAATGTCGCCGCGGCCGGAATGTCGCCGCGCGAATGTCGTAGGGGGGAAAGCCGAGGTCGGCGGACGTCTAGCGCCGGCGCGCGAAAGCGCTGAAAGCTTGGCATCGCATTGGAGACAGATATTGTTCCTTTCGGTCTTCGACCTTTTCAAGATCGGCATCGGCCCGTCCTCGTCGCACACGATGGGTCCGATGACCGCCGGCGTGCGTTTCCTGTCGGAGATCCGCGACGGCGACTGGCCGCGCCCGGCTGGTGTCGCTGTCGATCGCATATCGGCCTCGCTGCATGGGTCGCTGGCGCACACCGGTATCGGTCATGGCACCGACCGCGCCGTCGTGCTCGGCCTCGCCGGCCTGACGCCGCAGACCGTCGATCCGAACGCAGCCGATTCCATCGCCGCGAAGATCGGCGAGGAGAAGCGCATCTCGCCGCCAGGGCATCCGTCCTATCGCTTCGACCCGGCGACCGATCTCGTCTTCGACCGCAAGAACCCGCTCCCGGGCCATGCCAATGGCATGAGCTTCTCGGCCTACGATCAGTTCGACCGGCTGTTGCTCAAGCGCATCTACTATTCGATCGGCGGCGGCTTCGTTGTCTCCGACGAGGAGCTGCAGCGCATGAAGGCGCAAGGGCCGGAGACCGACGGCCGGCCGGTGCCGCACCCGTTCCGTAACGCCGCCGAGATGCTGGAAATGGCGGCGAAGAGCGGGCTCTCCATCGCCGAGATGAAACGTGCCAACGAGGAGACCCGCCACTCGCGCGACGAACTCAACGGCAGGATCGACCAGATCTGGGACGCGATGCGAGGCTGCATCGAGCGCGGGCTGGAGCAGGAAGGCATCATGCCGGGCGGCCTGAAGGTGCGCCGCCGCGCCCGCGGCCTGCACGACAAGCTGCAGGAGGAATGGCGGCAGAACCGGCCCAACCCGCTGCTGGCCAATGACTGGCTGTCCGTCTACGCCATGGCGGTGAACGAGGAGAACGCCGCCGGTGGCCGCGTCGTCACCGCGCCGACCAATGGCGCGGCAGGCGTCGTGCCGGCGGTCATGCGCTACTGGCTTCATTTCCATGCCGAGGCCGATCAGGAGTCGATCCGCGACTTCCTGCTCACCGCCGCGGCGGTGGGCGGCATCATCAAACACAACGCCTCGATCTCCGGCGCCGAGGTCGGTTGCCAGGGCGAGGTGGGTTCGGCCTCCGCCATGGCCGCCGCCGGCCTTGCGGCGGTGCTGGGCGGAAGTCCGGCGCAGGTGGAGAACGCCGCCGAGATCGCGCTGGAGCACCATCTCGGCATGACCTGCGATCCGATAGCCGGGCTGGTGCAGGTGCCATGCATCGAGCGCAACGCGCTCGGCGCGGTAAAGGCCGTGACCGCCGCATCGCTCGCGCTGAAGGGCGACGGCACACATTTCGTGCCGCTCGACGCAGCCATCGAGACCATGCGGCAGACCGGCATGGACATGAACGAGAAGTACAAGGAAACCAGCCTCGGCGGACTGGCGGTGAACGTCGTCGAGTGCTGAGCGGCCTTATCTCTCCCCTTGCGGGAGAGAAAGGATTTTCATGATCTTGGTGAAGCCAAGTCATAGAAAATCCAAGAGAGGGGGGTCGCACGGCTACCACCACCCTGTGGACAAACCCGGCGTGATTTGACGCCCGCCGTCGGCGGTCCTACGTCAGGCGCCATGGCCCTGAACATCCTGAAGCTCTGCGTCGGCTGCGAAAGCGTCGAGGACCTCGAAGAATGGATCGGCGAGCGGCTGGCTGACCGCAGCAAAGCCGGCCAGCCGGCCGAGCACTGGCACGTGACGCGGATGGTGCCGACCCGCGGTGCAGAGATCACCGACGGCGGTTCGCTCTACTGGGTGATCAAGGGCTCGGTGCAGTGCCGGCAGCTGATCACCGACATCCGCCCCTTCGTCGATGCCGATGGCGTCGGCCGCTGCAAGCTGGTGCTCGACCCGAAAGTCGTTCGCACCGACTGGCAGCCGCGCCGCCCCTTCCAGGGCTGGCGCTATCTCAAGGCAAGCGAGGCGCCGGCGGATCTTGGCAAGGGCGGCAAGGGCATCGCCGAGATGCCGCCGAAGCTGCGCATGGAACTCGCCGCGCTCGGCCTGCTCTAGTTGCCGGTCGCCGGCTTGAATTCGAGCGCCACGCCGTTGATGCAGTAGCGCTGGTAGGTTGGCGGCGGACCGTCCGGGAAGACGTGCCCGAGATGGCTGCCGCAGGTGGCGCAATGCACCTCCGTGCGAACCATGCCGTAGCTGCGGTCGACGGTCGATTCCACCGCCCCGTCGAGCGGCTCGTTGAAGCTCGGCCAGCCGGTGCCGCTCTCGAACTTCACCTTGCCTTCGAACAGCGCCGTGTCGCAGCCGGCGCACACGAAAGTGCCGGGCCGCTTTTCCTGCAGCAACGCGCAACTGCCCGGCCGCTCGGTGCCGTGCTCGCGCATGATGTGGTACTGCTCGGGCGTCAGTTTCGCGCGCCACTCGGCGTCGCTGCGGGTGACGGGGTAGGTCTTCTCCATCGGGAAAATCCTCTGCGGGGAGGGCAATCTGGCCTTCATATAATGCGGCGGGGCGTGCACGGAAGTCCTCACCCGTCCCAGGCCGTGTTCCAACATACGTTAGAACGCCATTCCAGCGCTGTTGACACGCACGTTGTAACATCGGCTTTTGTGCGTCGCCGAGGCGACCCGCATCGAGCGATCTGTTCGCCGATCCCGGCAAGGAAGCCTGGCGTCCGCTCGAATCGGCCTTCGCGCGCAGCCGCTGAAATGCCCGGCGCGGATCAGCGCCGCAGCCCCGGCCGAAGCGACCCGGGCGCGCCCTTGCGGCAGGGTTTTTCTTTGGCCCTTCAAGCGCCTGACGCGATCACGGGAAATTACCCGACCTGCCCGAACGGCCATATTGTCAGCACGATAGAAGGTCTTACAATCGCACTTCGGACACCTACATGTCGGTCTTCACCGACACGCGACGACGAGGAAGGAACGATTGGGAATCGGCGGGTCTGCCATGGCGGTGAGCCTGGCAATGCAGAATGGCGACGACGGTGGCAACGCACCTGGACGTGGCACCGCGGTCATCACCCGCACCAAGCCCAAGACGAAGAAGCCTTCGCTTTATCGTGTGCTCATCCTGAACGACGACTACACTCCGATGGAGTTCGTCGTTCACGTGCTCGAGCGCTTCTTCCAGAAGAACCGCGAGGACGCGACCCGCATCATGCTGCACGTTCACAACCACGGCGTCGGCGAGTGCGGAATATTCACGTTTGAAGTGGCCGAGACGAAGGTGTCTCAGGTCATGGATTTTGCCCGTCAGCACCAGCATCCCCTGCAGTGCGTGATGGAGAAGAAGTGAGGAACTGATGCCTGCATTCTCCCAAGGTCTTGAAAAGGCTCTGCACCAGGCGCTGACCTTCGCCAATGAGAGGCATCACGAATATGCCACCCTTGAGCACCTGCTCCTGGCGCTGATCGAAGATCAGGACGCGTCCGCCGTGATGCGCGCCTGCAATGTCGATCTCGACGAGCTGAAGCAGACGGTGCTCGGCTACATCGACACCGAACTCGACAATCTGGTCACCGGCTACGACGAGGACTCCAAGCCGACGGCCGGCTTCCAGCGTGTCATCCAGCGCGCCGTGATCCACGTGCAGTCTTCCGGCCGCGAGGAAGTGTCTGGCGCCAACGTGCTGGTGGCGATCTTCGCCGAGCGCGAAAGCCATGCCGCCTACTTCCTGCAGGAACAGCAGATGACCCGCTACGACGCGGTCAACTACATCAGCCACGGCATCGCCAAGCGCCCCGGCGCATCGGAATCGCGCAGCCCGCGCGGCGCCGAAGACGAGGCCGGCCCGAACGGGGCAGGCGAAGGCGGCGAGGAGGGCGGCAAGGGCAAGAAGCAGCAGGACGCGCTGACCGCCTATTGCGTCAACCTCAACAACAAGGCGAAGTCCGGCAAGATCGACCCGCTGATCGGGCGCGAGAGCGAGATCAAC
>JBFXFO010000032.1:0-12669 GCA_050178915.1 Rhizobiaceae bacterium
GAGGAGTCCTTTGTAAACGCGCTCGGCGCGCTGTCCGGCAACCAGGCCATGCAGATGGTTCGCGCCGGCCTGAAGGCGATCTACCTGTCGGGCTGGCAGGTTGCCGCCGACGCCAACACCGCTTCGGCGATGTATCCGGATCAGTCGCTGTACCCGGCAAACGCGGCCCCGGAGCTGGCAAAGCGCATCAACCGCACACTGCAGCGCGCCGACCAGATCGAGACGTCGGAAGGCAACGGACTGTCTGTCGACACCTGGTTTGCGCCGATCATCGCTGACGCCGAGGCCGGCTTCGGCGGCCCGCTCAACGCCTTCGAGATCATGAAGGCCTTCATCGAGGCGGGCGCCGCCGGCGTTCACTTCGAGGACCAGCTGGCTTCGGAGAAGAAGTGCGGCCATCTCGGCGGCAAGGTTCTGATCCCGACGCAGGCGCATATCCGCAACCTCAACGCCGCGCGTCTCGCCGCCGACGTCATGGGCGTGCCGACCCTCATCGTCGCCCGCACCGACGCCGAGGCCGCCAAGCTCTTGACCTCCGACATCGACGAGCGCGACCAGCCCTTCGTCGACGCCGACAAGGGCCGCACGGTGGAAGGCTTCTACCAGGTGAAGAACGGCATCGAGCCGTGCATCGCGCGCGCCATCGCCTATGCCCCGTTCTGCGACCTGATCTGGATGGAGACCGGCAAGCCGGACCTCGCGCAGGCGAAGAAGTTCGCCGAAGCGGTGCACAAGGCACACCCGGGCAAGATGCTCGCCTACAACTGCTCGCCCTCGTTCAACTGGAAGAAGAACCTCGACGACGCGACGATCGCCAAGTTCCAGCGCGAGCTGGGCGCGATGGGATACAAGTTCCAGTTCATCACGCTCGCGGGGTTCCATCAGCTGAACTACGGCATGTTCGAGCTGGCCAGAGGCTACAAGGATCGCCAGATGGCGGCCTACTCCGAGCTGCAGGAAGCCGAGTTCGCGGCGGAAGAGCGCGGCTACACCGCAACCAAGCACCAGCGCGAGGTCGGCACCGGCTATTTCGACGCCGTGTCGATGGCGATCACCGGCGGGCAGTCCTCGACCACCGCCATGCATGAATCGACTGAGCACGAGCAGTTCAAGCCGGCGGCCAGCTTCCAGGCTGCAGCCGAATAGAGAAACGTCAACGTCAGGCGCCGCCCCACGGGGCAACACCCAAGGAGAAGACCATGGCCAACCGTACCTTCGTGAAGGAACGCGCCGAGGAACAGGCCTCGGCGATGAGCACCGACCAGCAGGCGGCGATCCGCGTGGTCGCCAACGACCTGCATCGCCTGAACCAGGCGGTCATGAAGGCCGTGGAAGCAGGCGTCTCGGTCGAACTGGTGCGCTCCGCGCGGCATCACGGCGGCGCCGGCAACTGGGGCGACCTGCTCATCCCGGTGATCGTGACCAACCAGTCGCTGCAGGCCGCCGAGTAGGTCAGCCCATCGAACAGGGAGGCCGCGCGGAGCGATCCGCGCGGCCTTTGCATTTGCGGAAGCGGGCTCGTGAGAGGCGCCCGGCAATGCCACCGCCAAAGCGTTGCCCCATTGCTTCGCAGGAGCCGGGCCGGCGGCGGCGACGCGCATGGCGATTGGCCGTTGGCGCACCTCCCCTTCCCTTCCTTCGGGGCGCCCGGCTATAGTCCGGGCATCCGAAACATCCACGGTGATTGATGCCTGCCGCAAAGAAGGAAGCCCGACCGTCGAGCCGCGGGAGCCGCACGCGCACGCCCGCATTCCTGAAAAGCAAGCGCGGTGTCGCAAACTTCAAGCAGGCAGCAGACTGGTTCGAGTGGCGGTCGATCGAGGATGTCGAGTGCATCACGCCGGATCAGGCCGGCATTGCTCGCGGCAAGATGATGCCGTCGAAGAAATTCACCTCGAACACGTCTCTGGCGCTGCCGTCCGCACCGTTCATGATGACGATCTCGGGTGACTACCCTGAGGACGGCAAGGGTTTCGAGTATCCCGAGGATGATGGCGACCTGAAGCTGGTTCCGGACCTGTCGACGCTGTCGGCGGTGCCGTGGGAGACGGACGCGACAGCGCAGGTCATCTGCGACCTCGTCCATCAGGACGGCAGGCAGGTGGAGTTCGCACCGCGCAACGTGCTGCGCCGCGTCGTCGCCGCCTACGCAGAACGCGGATTGCGCGCGGTGGTCGCCCCCGAGATCGAATTCTACCTGGTGCGCAAGAACCCCGACCCGGACTATCCGCTGACGCCGCCTGTCGGGCGTTCGGGCCGGCCCATCGGCGGCGGCGCCGGCTATTCCATCGCGGGCGTCAACGAGTTCGACGAACTGATCGACGATATCTACCATTTCTCCGAAGCTCAGGGGCTGGAGATCGACACGCTGATCCACGAGGAAGGCGCCGGCCAGCTCGAGATCAACCTGCGCCATGGCGATCCCGTCGAACTCGCCGACCAGGTCTTCATGTTCAAGCGCACGCTGCGCGAAGCCGCGCTGAAGCACGATACCTACGCGACCTTCATGGCAAAGCCGATGCAGGGGCAGCCCGGCTCGGCGATGCACATCCACCAGTCGATCCTCGACAAGAAGACCGGCGCCAACGTCTTCACCGACGCGAATGGCGGCGAGACCGAGGCGTTCTTCCATTTCATCGGCGGCATGCAGAAGCACGTCCCGTCGGCGCTTGCCATGTTCGCGCCCTACGTGAACTCGTACCGCCGGCTGACGCAGGCAGCGTCCGCCCCGGTGAACACCAAATGGGGTTATGACAACCGCACCACGGCGTTCCGCATTCCGCGTTCCGACCCGTCGTCGCGACGCGTCGAGAACCGCATCCCCTCCTCGGATGCGAACCCCTATCTCGCGCTGGCGGCGTCGCTGGCGTGCGGCCTGCTCGGCATGATCAACAAGGTGAAGCCGGACGCGGCGATCCTGACCACCGCCAACGAGGACGAGATCGACCTGCCGCGCGGCCTGCTCGAAGCGGTCGACCTGTTCGAGGGAGACCTCGACCTGCGCGGCGTGCTCGGCGCGTCCTTCTGCTCGACCTATGCCGCGATCAAGCGCGCCGAATTCGAGACATTCATGGAAGTGATCAGCCCGTGGGAGCGGGAATTCCTGCTGCTGAACGTGTGACCATGCCCTACCAGTCCCCCATCTCTCCCGGCCGATCCTGGTACGAGGACACCGCCGGCCCGCGTCCGGAATATCCGGCACTCGACGGCTCGATCACCGCCGATGTCGTCATCGTCGGCGGCGGGTTCACCGGCCTGTCGGCGGCGACGCATCTTGCCCGGGCCGGCGTCAGCGTCGCGCTGGTTGAGGCGCACCGCTTCGGCGATGGCGCATCCGGTCGCAATGGCGGGCAGCTTGGCACCGGCCAGCGCGGCTCGCTCGACGAATACGAGGCAGAGGTCGGCTGGGAACGCGCAAAGGCTCTGTGGGATCTCGCCGAGGAGGCAAAGGCGCACCTGCTCGAGTTCGCCGAGTCCAATCGCATCGAGATCGACTTCGTGCCGGGCCAGATGTCGATGGCGCACAAGGCGCGTTACGTCGACGACTACCGCAAATATGTCGACTACATGCGCGAGCGCGGCGGCTACGAGCACGTCTCCTTCATGGATCGCGACGAGGCCGCGTGGCGGCTCGGCTCGGACCGCTATTACGGCGGCATGCGCGACATGGGCACGGGCCACATCCACGCGCTGAAGCTGGTGATCGGCACGGCGCGTGTCGCGGCGCAAGCCGGTGCGAAGCTGTTCGAGCAGACGAAGGCAACGAAAATCGAGAGCAATGGCGGCAAGGTCACGGTGACGACGCCGACCGGCACGATCACCGCCGACAAGTGCTTCGTCGCCACCGACGCCTACACCGAGAACGTCGAGCCGACGAGCGCGGCGCACATCATGCCGATCGGTTCGTTCATCGGGGCAACCGAGCCGCTTGGCGCGGAGATTCCGATCCTGCCCGGCGGCGAATCGGTCGACGATTCCCGCTTCGTCGTGCGTTACTGGCGGCGTGCCCAGACAGGCGAGCTGCTGTTCGGCGGTCGCGAGATCTATGCGGTCACCGACCCGAAGGACATTCCGGAAGCAATCCGCCGCCAGATCACCGAGGTCTACCCGGCACTGAAGGACGTGAAGCTGACGCATGGCTGGGGCGGGTATGTCGGCATCACCGTGCCGCGCAAGCCGTTCGTGCGTGAGGTCATGCCGAACGTGATCTCGGCCGGCGGCTATTCCGGCCATGGCGTGATGCTGTCCAATTTCATGGGCAAGCTCTACGCCGAGACCGTCACCGGCAACCGCGACCGTCTGCAGCTGTTCAGGGAGCTGAAGGTGCCGTCCTTCCCGGGCGGCACACGCTTCCGCTCGATCCTGCTGTTCCTCGCGCTGAACTGGTACGCGATGCGCGACCGCATCTAGGCGGCGTTGCCGATCGACCGCGCGGGATTGCCGGCAACGACGAGCGGCAGCTCGCAGGCTGGCGCTGCTACGCCCGTTCTACCATTGCTCCATGAGCACGCCGCCAGCGCGTTCACGCTGACCGCATCGCTACATCCTGCGCACGATGACGCTGCCGGCGGAATAGCCGGCGCCGAACGAGCAGATTACACCCACCGAGCCGGAAGGCAGGTCGTCGGAGAATTTCGAGAAGGCGATCACCGAGCCGGCCGACGAGGTGTTGGCGTAGTCCTGCAGCACGTTGGGCTGCTCCTCGCGCGACGGCGTGCGGCCGAGCACCTTCTCGCCGATCATGTCGTTCATCGCCTTGTTGGCCTGGTGCAGCCACATGCGCGACAGGTCGGCCCGAGCGACACCGTTGTCCGCCAGGTGGCCCTGCATCAGCTCGACCACGAGCGGCACCACCTGCTTGAACACCTTGCGGCCTTCCTGGCGGAACTGCATGTCGCGCCGGTCGACCATGTGCCCTTCGCGCGTGCGCCGCAGGAAGCCGTTGTTGTTGCGGATGTTGTTGGAGAATTCGGTGACGCAGCGGGTCGAGAGAATTTCCCAGGCGCCCTCACCGGCATCCTCGGCGCGGCACAGCACCACCGCCGTGCAGACATCGCCGAAGATGAAATGACAATCGCGGTCGCGCCACTCCTGATGACCCGAGGTGATCTCCGGGTTGACCATCAGCACGGCGCGCACCGAACCGGTGCGGATCATGTCGGCGGCCAGCTGCATGCCGAAGGTGGCGGAGGAGCAGGCGACGTTCATGTCGAAGGCGAAGCCGCCGATGCCGAGCGCCTGCTGCACCTCGATGGCGATGGCCGGATAGGCGCGCTCGTGATTGGAAGCCGCACAGATGACTGAATCGATGTCGGCGGCGGTGACGCCGGCCGCACGCATGGCGTCGTCGGCGGCCTTGACCGAAATCTCGGCCATGATCGACAGCTCGTCGTCGGCGCGTTCGGGCAGCACCGGGTGCATGATGCCCGGATCGATGACGCCGAACTTGTTCATCACGTGCCGGCGCTCGATGCCCGACGCCTTGACGATGAAATCCTCCGACGACATCGGCATCGCCTCGCGCTCGCCCGCCTCGATGGCGGCGGCGTTCAGCGTGTTCTGGCGCTTCGCATACTCGTTGTAGGACGCCACCAGCTCGGCGTTGGTGACGATCTCTTCCGGCGTGAAGATGCCCGTACCTGCGATGGCGACCCTGTGCATGGCGTTTCCGATCTTGTTTTGGCCAGCAATAGGCCCCGCCGGGGCGGAATCAAAGCCCTCGCCAGCAGGAAGCGCCACTCAGATGCAGCGGCCGCCATCGACCTCCAGCGCCACTCCGGTGATGAACCCGGCCTCGTCCGAGGCGAGCCACAGCGCCGCATTTGCGATGTCGAGCGGTGTCGAAAGCCGGCCGAGCGGGATGGAAGAGCGGAACTGCGCGCGCTTCTCCGGCGTGTCCTCGCCCATGAACTGCGACAGCATGCCGGTCTCGCCCGCCACCGGGCAGAGGCAATTGACGCGGACGTTCTTCGGCGCCAGTTCCACCGCCATCGACTTGGTGGCGGTGATCACCCAGCCCTTCGAGGCATTGTACCAGGTCAGGTTCGGGCGCGGCCGCAGGCCAGCGGTCGAGGCGGTGTTGATGATCACGCCGCCGCCCTGTTCCTGCATCAGCGGCACGACAGCCAGCGTCGAATGATAGATCGCCTTCATGTTGACGGCGGTGATCAGGTCGAACGTCGCTTCGTCGACGCCCAGCATGTCGCCGTTGCGGTGGGTGTAGCCGGCATTGTTGACCATGATGTCGACGCGGCCGAAGGTCGATGTCGCAACACCGATCATCTCGTCGATCTTGGCGCGGCTCGACACGTCGGTGGTGACGGCGACCGCGGCCTTGCCGATCTCGCGGGCGACGCGCTCGGCGCCCTTGGCATTCAGGTCGGCGACGACGACCTTTGCGCCTTCCTCGGCGAAGCGCTTCGCCATGCCTTCGCCAAATCCCGACGCCGCGCCGGTGATGACGGCGACCTTGTCCTTCAGACGCATGCTTCCTACCCGTGATTGAAGACGATAGTCTTGGTCGCGCTCATGTCATAGAGCGCCTCAAAACCCTTCTCGCGGCCGTGCCCCGACTTCTTGAAACCGCCGAAGGGCAGTTCGATGCCGCCGCCGGCGCCATAGCCGTTGACGAAGACCTGGCCGGCGCGAACGCGCTTGGCGACGCGATGCTGGCGCGCGCCGTCCTTCGTCCAGACACCGGCGACGAGGCCGTAGTCGGTGCCGTTGGCGAGGCGGACGGCTTCCTCTTCGTCGGCGAACGGGAAGAGCGTCAGCACCGGCCCGAACACCTCCTCGCGGGAGATGACCGCGTCCGGGTCGACGGTGCCGAACAGGGCCGGCGCAAAGTAGGTGCCGCCCGCCGGCGCGTCGCCGGCGACCGAGCCGCGCGCGAGCACCGGCACGCCGGCCTTCTCGGCGGCCTCGACCATGCCGGCAACGCGGTCGCGCTGGCGCGGATTGATCAGCGCGCCGAGGTCGAGGTCGGCGTCGTGCGGGCCTGCGACGAGCTTCGAGAAGCGCTCGGCCAGGCCGGCGGCGACACGCTCATAGGCCGGTTTCTCGATCAGCACGCGGCTGCCGGCGGAGCAGGTCTGGCCGCCATTCTGGATGATGGCATTGACCAGCACGGGCAGCGCCGCATCGACGTCGGCATCGGCGAAGACGATCTGCGGGGACTTGCCGCCGAGCTCCATTGTGACGCCCCGATTGTTGGCGGCGGCGGCCTGCTGGATGGCGGTGCCGGTGGCGGTCGAGCCGGTGAAGGTGACGTAGTCGACGCCAGGATGCGCCGAAAGCTCCGCGCCGGCCGTGCGGCCGTAGCCGGTGACGACGTTGAACACGCCCGCCGGCACGCCCGCCTCAAGCGCCAGTTCGGCAATCCGGATGGTGGTCAGCGAGGCGTCCTCGGCCGGCTTCACCACCAACGTGTTGCCCATGGCGAGCGCAGCACCGGCGACGCGTGCAAGGATCTGCAGCGGGTAGTTCCACGGGATGATGCCGGCGACCACACCGTGCGGCTCGCGCAGGGTGAGCGCGGTGTAGCCGGGCAGGAAGGGGATGGTGTCGCCATGGATCTTGTCGCCGGCGCCGCCGTAGAACTCGTAGTAGCGCATGGTGGCAACGATATCGGCCTTGCCCTGCCGAACCGGCTTGCCGGTGTCGCGCGACTCGAGTGCCACAAGTTCTTCGCCATGTTTCTCGATGAGCAGCGACAGCCGTGTCAGGCAGCGGCCACGGTCCACCGCCGGCATGCGCCCCCATGGACCCTCGTCGAACGCCTTGCGCGCCGCCTTCACGGCACGGTCGACGTCGGCCTTGCCGGCCGCGGGGATCGAGGCGAACACCTTTCCGTCAGAGGGACAGACCACATCGATCCGCTCGCCCGAAAGCGCGTCGGCGGGCTTGCCGTCGATCAGCTGCATGAAGGCGCGGCCCTCGGCCACCGTGCGGGAAAGATGCGTTCCCATCGACACTCCTTGTCCTGTCACGCAACAGGTTTATGCTGCACCTGCGAACGGCGGCGGGACAGCGACCACCGCCGAACAAGACCCCGCCTGCCAGCATGTCAAGCCACGAAGGCGCGACAAGCAGGCACTGGCGTCTTTAAATCGATTTGACTATACCGCCGGCATCATGGACGCAGCACCGCAAATGACCAGCCAGATCATCCCTGTCGAGCCCTTCGACTTCATCATGTTCGGCGCGACCGGCGACCTTGCCGAGCGCAAGCTCATCCCGTCGCTCTACCGAAGGCAGCTGGCCGGACAGTTCTCCGAGCCGAGCCGAATCATCGGGGCGTCGCGCTCGAAGTTCACCGATAAGGAGTTCCAGGATTTCGCGCGCAAGGCGCTGAAAGAATTCGTCAAGCCGCAGGAAATCGAGAAAGACGAGGTCGAGGCCTTCATCAAGCGCCTCGCCTACGTGCCGATCGACGCCAAGACGGGCGACGGCTTTGCCAGGCTCAAGAAGGAAATCGGCGACAACGACCGCGTGCGCGTCTTCTACCTCGCCGTCGGCCCGGAGCTGTTCGGCTCGATCGCCGACAAGGTGAAGGAGCATGGGCTCGTGCACCCCACCTCGCGCATCGTGGTCGAAAAGCCGATCGGCCGCGACCTCGCTTCGGCGCAGGCACTGAACGACCTGATCGGCAAGGATTTCCCCGAGCAGCAGATCTTCCGCATCGACCATTATCTCGGCAAGGAGACGGTGCAGAACCTGATGGCGCTGCGCTTCGCCAACAAGCTGTACGAGCCGCTGTGGAACTCGGCGCATATCGACCACGTGCAGATCACGGTGGCCGAGACGGTCGGGCTGGAGGACCGCGTCAGCTATTACGACAAGGCCGGCGCGCTGCGCGACATGGTGCAGAACCACATGCTGCAGCTGGTCTGCCTGGTGGCGATGGAGCCGCCCTCGTCGATGGATGCCGACGCCGTGCGCGACGAGAAGCTGAAGGTGCTGCGCTCGCTCAAGCGCATCAACGGCAACGAGGCGGGCAAGATGACCGTGCGCGGCCAGTACAAGGCCGGCGCCTCCGCCAGCGGGCCGGTGAAGGGCTATCTGGAAGAGCTGGAGGGCGGCGCCAGCAACACCGAGACCTTCGTCGCCATCAAGGCGGAGATCGCCAACTGGCGCTGGGCCGGCGTGCCGTTCTACCTGCGCACCGGCAAAAGGCTGGCGAGCCGCGTGTCGGAGATCGTCATCGAGTTCAAGCCGATCCCGCACAACATCTTCGGCGAAAGCGCCGGCGGGGTGATGGCGAACCAGTTGGTGATCCGCCTGCAGCCCGACGAGGGCGTCAAGCAGTGGATTATGATCAAGGACCCGGGCCCGGGCGGCATGCGGCTGCGCTATGTGCCGCTGGACATGACCTTTGCGCAGGCGTTCGACGTGCGCAATCCGGACGCCTACGAGCGGCTGATCATGGATGTGGTGCGCGGCAACCAGACGCTGTTCATGCGCCGCGACGAGGTCGAGGCCGCCTGGAAATGGGCCGACCCGATCCTGAAGGCGTGGGCGGAAACGCGACAGGAAGTGCAGGGCTATACCGCCGGCACGTGGGGCCCGTCGGCCTCGATCGCGCTGATCGAGCGCGACGGGCGCACCTGGCACGAGAGTCAATGAACGCGGCCAAGATCAGCTGGCAGGACTTCGCCGACGGCGACGGCCTGGCGCATGCGCTCGCCACCGAGGTTGCCGCGCAGCTGCGCGCCGCGATCTCCGCGCGCGGCAAGGCTTTCATCGCGGTATCAGGCGGCACGACGCCGGCGCTCTTCTTTGCTGCATTGGCCGCCACCGAAGTCGACTGGCGCAAGGTGGTCATCACGCTGGTCGACGAGCGTTTCGTCGAGCGCGGTTCTCCACGCTCCAATGCGGCGCTCGTGAACGACAGCCTGCTGCGCGACAACGCGGCGGCGGCGGTTTTCGTCGACCTGTTCGCAGACGCGCCAGATGTCGGAGCGGCAGCGAGCGCGCTCGATGCCTCGTTCGCGCGGCTGCCGTGGCCGCTCGACGTCGCCATCTTCGGCATGGGCACAGACGGGCACACCGCATCGTTCTTCCCCGACGCGCCGAACCTGCCCCAACTGCTCGACCCCGCCTCGACCGCAACCGTGCTGCCCGTGAACGCGCCTAGCGTTCCCGAGCCACGGCTGACGCTGTCGCTGGCGCGGCTCTGCGCTGCGCGTTTCCCGGTGCTGCACATCGAAGGCGCGGAAAAACGCGATCTGCTGCGGGCCGCGATGGCGGATCAGCTGCCGCTGCCGGTGCTTTCCCTTCTCAACCACTGCCGCGCGCCCGTGCGTATCTTCTGGGCGCCCTGAGGATCCCAGCATGTCTGCCAGAAAAGACGTCGAAGCCATCACCGAACGCATCCGCGAGCGGTCGAAGCCGGCGCGCGAGGCCTATCTCGGGCGTATCGATGCGGCGGCCGCCAAGGGCGTGACCCGCTCGTCGCTCGGCTGCGGCAACCTTGCGCACGGCTTTGCTGCCTGCGCGCCGGGCGACAAGGCGATGCTGGCCGGCGACCGCGTGCCCAATCTCGGCATCATCACCGCCTACAACGACATGCTGTCGGCACATCAGCCCTACGAGACCTATCCGGCGCTGATCAAGGACGCGGCGCGCGAGGCCGGGGGCGTGGCGCAGGTGGCGGGCGGCGTGCCGGCGATGTGCGACGGCGTCACGCAAGGCATGCCGGGCATGGAGCTGTCGCTGTTCTCGCGCGACGTCATTGCGATGGCTGCGGCGGTCGGCCTGTCGCACAACATGTTCGACGCGGCGATCTTCCTCGGCGTCTGCGACAAGATCGTGCCCGGGCTGGTGATCGGGGCGCTGACCTTCGGCCACCTGCCCGCGGTCTTCGTGCCGGCCGGACCGATGACCAGCGGCCTGCCCAATGACGAGAAAGCGAAGATCCGCCAGCTCTACGCCGAGGGGAAGGTCGGCCGCGCCGAGCTGCTGGAATCGGAGTCGCGTTCCTATCACGGGCCGGGCACCTGCACTTTCTACGGCACAGCCAACTCCAACCAGATGCTGATGGAGATCATGGGCCTGCACACGCCGGGTGCCTCCTTCATCAACCCCGGCACGCCGCTGCGCGACGCGCTGACGCGCGAAGCGGCCAGGCGCGCACTGGCGATCACCGCGCAGGGCAATGAGTTCACGCCGGTCGGCCGCATGATCGACGAGCGGTCGGTGGTCAACGGCGTCGTCGGCCTGCATGCCACCGGCGGCTCGACCAACCACACGATCCACCTGATCGCGATGGCACAGGCGGCCGGCATTTCGCTCACCTGGCAGGACATCTCGGACCTTTCCGACATCGTGCCGCTGCTGGCGCGCGTCTACCCGAACGGGCTGGCCGATGTGAACCATTTCGCGGCGGCGGGCGGCATGGGCTTCCTGATCCGCGAACTGCTCGACGCCGGGCTGCTGCATGAGGACGTGCGCACCATCTGGGGCGAAGGCCTGCGGCCATACACGGTCGAGGCGAGGCTCGGCGAAGATGGCGGAGTGGCGCGGCAGCCGGCTCCCGTGGAAAGCGGCGATCCCGGCGTGCTGGCTCCGTTCCCGCAAGCCTTCCAGCCGACCGGCGGGCTGAAGATGCTGGCCGGCAACCTCGGCAAGGCGGTGATCAAGACCTCCGCGGTCAAGCCGGAGCGACGCGTGATCGAGGCTCCCGCCCTGGTCTTCGACAGCCAGGAGGCGCTGAACGCCGCCTTCAAGGCTGGCGAATTGAGCCGCGATTTCGTCGCCGTCATCCGCTTTCAGGGTCCGCGCGCCAACGGCATGCCGGAGCTGCACAGGCTGACCACGGTGCTCGGCGTGCTGCAGGATCGCGGGCACAAGGTTGCGCTGGTCACCGACGGACGCATGTCGGGTGCGTCAGGCAAGGTGCCGGCCGCCATCCACGTCACGCCCGAGGCGCTCAACGGTGGCGCGATCGGCAAGATCCGCGATGGCGACATGGTGCGGCTCGACGCGGTCGCCGGCACGCTCGAAGTGCTGTTGGCGGCGGACGAACTGAAGGCGCGCAAGGTGCCGGCGATCGACCTCTCCGCCAACGAGCACGGCTTTGGCCGCGAGCTGTTCGCCGGCTTCCGCCAGCTGGCGCAACGCGCCGACGAAGGCGCCGCCGCCTTCGGCTGAAGCTGCGGCGCCGTCGCCGGCTCAGGGCACTCCGACAACCACGTCGCGCTGGATGGTCTTTCCGGCCTCCAGATAGAGCGTCTGCGTCACAGATGTCGGGCCGATGGTGACGGTGATCGCCTGCTCTCCGGCCGGCACGTAGAAGCTCGTCAGGCCGCGCCGCGTGGCCTTGCCGGCGCCCGGATAATCGACGACGACGGTTGCCGTGGAAGAGACGGGTTCGCCGGCACGCGGCAGCGGCCGGATCACCAGCTTGCCGGCACTGAGCACGAGGCCGGGAGCGGCTGTCCTGGCCGGGTCGATCGTCACTTTCGCCTCGGCGGAGGCCTCGTCGAGCTTCACGACGACGATGTAGTCGCCGGCGTCGAGATTGGCCTGATAGGTGCTGCCGGTCGCGCCTGCGACCTGGGCGCCGCGGCTGCCGTCGGCGGCCGCCGCATAGACCTCCCACGACACTGTGACATCACCGGGCAGCGCCACGCCATTCGCCGCCAGCGTGGCGCTGGGCGCGAGATTGTA
>JBFXFO010000032.1:12769-28317 GCA_050178915.1 Rhizobiaceae bacterium
CTGCCGTCCTCGGACGACATGCCGAAACCGACAACGTGGATGGTCAGGTCCTTGCCGGCGCTCTCCAGTTCCGTCGCTGCCGCACAGGGATCGGCATTGCAGCTTTCGACACCGTCGGTGACCAGCACGATGGTCGCCTTGTCCTGACGGAAGTTCAGCGCATCGGCCGCCTGCCGCACGGCGGCGGTCAGCGGGGTCTTGCCGAGGAACTGCATGTTGTCGGCGGCGGTGACGATGGCATTCGCAGTGCCGGGACCGGGCGGCACCACCAGTTCGACGTCCTCGCAGCTGCCGCGCTCGCGGTGGCCGTAAGCGATGAGGCCGAGTTCGGCCTCGGCCGGCAGCGACATCAGCGCCTTGCGCAGCGTCTCGCGCGCAATCACCAGCTTGGGCTTGCCATCGATCTGCGACCACATCGAGCCGGAGGCATCGAGCACGATGATCGCCTTGTCGGCAGCGAGCGCCGCGCTCCCCGCGAAAATCGAGAGAGCGAGGCCGCAAAGCCCGCGCGCGAATGCCGTCATCATGCTGCCCACCACCCAGGAATGCCTCGTGCGCGGAGGCTAACCAACGGCACCCGCCGGCGCAACCGCGCCGACGGTGCCGCAACCGATCACTCCACGGTGATCTCGTTGCGCTCGCCGGGTTTCACGGTGATGGTCGCTTCCTTCTTGGGGTTCGAGCCGCGCTCGACCGAGATCGTGTATTCGCCGGCCTGCAGCGTGGTCTGGTAGGTGTCGGCATAGGCGTAGCCGAAATTCTTGCGGTTGCCGGAGATGTCCTTCGGCCCGAAGATTTCGATGAACGTCCCGCCGGGCGCAGTGATCGCCAGCACGCCGGCGTTGAGCACGACGCTCGCTTCCGTCAGTTCGCCGACCTCGACCGAGAACGGCGCCTCGCCCATCGCGCCGCCGACGGTTGCGCGCAGCACGTAGTCGCCTGCCGGCAGGTCCTGCGAAACGCCGGGACCATAACCGTAGCCGAAGGTCTCGCGGCTGCCATCGATTGCCTTCTTCGCGCCGAGGAACTCGATGAACGTGCCGCCCTCCTCGACCTTCATGCCGGGCACATAGAATGCATTGCCGGTCACGCGGCCGACGCCGACCACGATATCGCGGTCGATCGTCTCGCCGGCCTTGAGCGGCACGGTCTCGCTCAGCTTGCCGGCGCCGAGCGTGACGTTGAGCGTCAGGTCGCCGGCCGGGAAGACCGCGTTCATCTGGCCATAGTAGGTGGTGTCGCCGTCGGGCGGGTAGACCACGTTGATCGCTGCGCCGTCGGCGACGGGCGCGCCCTCGCTGGCGTGGATGCGAAGCTTCAGCCGGCCGGCGTTGAGCGTGAAGTGCGGGGTGGCAACTTCACCGGCCACGATGGTCACCGGCTGGGTGACCTGCGCGTGATCGATCCGCCCGGTCAGCAGATAGTTGCCTGGCTCGAGATTGCCCTTCCACAGGCCGTAGTCGGTCGAGACGTATTCGCCTTCGCTGTCGTCCGGGTTGGCCTTGTTGACGACCCAGACCTGGCCGCCGTCGCGACCGATCTCGGCGCCGCCCTCATCGAGGCTCATGGTCGGCACGAGGTTGAACTCGGCCACGGGCTCAGGCTCAGGTTCCGGAGCGGGTTCGGGCTCCGGTGCCGGCTCTGGCGCAACCGCCTCGGCGAGTGCGTCCTGCAGCCCCTCGGCATCCTCTGCCGGGAAATACTTGCCGCCGGAATTGTCGGCGAGGCAGGCGACCTGCTTGCCTTCCTCGTCGGTCAGGCCGAAGCCCACGACATGCGCGGTGAAATCGACGCCCTGGCTCTCCAGTTCGGTGCCGAGCGCGCAGGGGTCGGCGTTGCAGGTCTCCAGTCCGTCGGTGATGAGGATCACCGTGGCCTCGTCCTCGGTGTAGCGCAGTGCTTCTGCCGCCTGCTTGACCGCGGCGGTCAGCGGCGTCTTGCCGAGGAACTTCATGCTGTCGGCTGCGCGCGCGATCGTCTCGGCGGTGCCGGCCGCCGGCGGCACGACGAGTTCGATGTCCTCGCACGAGCCCTTCTCGCGGTGGCCGTAGGCCATCAGGCCGAGTTCCATGTCGGCAGGAACCGACTGCAGCACGGTGCGCAGCGCCTCGCGGGCGATTTCCAGCTTCGGACGCCCGTCGATCTGGCCCCACATGGAGCCGGAAGCGTCGAGGACGATGATGGCGCGGTCGGCAGCCAATGCCGCCGTCGCGGTCATCAGCATCAACACGAGCCCAAGGAAACCACGCACCATGTTAGACATTCGTCAGGTCCTCTGCATGCTGTCGCCGCTTACGCCGCGGCAGGCTAGCGAAGCCTGCCAGAGGTTGCAATCAGCCGTATGGTGGAGCGGCGATGCAGGCACGCTCAATATGTCGTGCGGCGTTCCTCTGACGGCGGACGGCCGAACTGCAGGCGGTAGCTCTGCGCGAAATAGGAATGCGAGGTGAACCCGGTGGCGATCGCCACGTCGAGGATCGGCATGTTGGTCTGCCGCAGAAGCTCGCGGGCGCGCTCCAGCCGCAGCCGCATGTAGTAGCGGCCGGGCGTCACGTTGAGATGGCGCAGGAACAGCCGCTCCACCTGGCGCACCGACAGGCCGGCGGACTTCGCCAGTTCGACCGCCGAGAACGGCTCATCGAGATTGTCGGCCATCAGCTCGACGATCTTGCGCAGCTTCTCCGATTTGCCGGTCAGGTCGCGCTCCGGCCCGACGCGCTGGCGGTCGCCGGCGGAGCGGATGCGCTCGTGCTGGAACTGGTTCGCCACGCCGTTGGCAAGGTTGGCGCCGAAATCGCCGCGCACGATCTCCAGCATCAGGTCGATCGAGGTGGTGCCGCCGGCGCAGGTGTAGCGCTTGCGATCGATCTCGAAGACGTTGCCGGTGCATTCGATCTGCGGGAATTTCTCCGTGAAGCCGGCGCGGTTCTCCCAGTGGATGGTGCAGCGATGCCCTTCCAGCTGCCCCGCCTCGGCAAGCAGATGCGAGCCGACCGAGAGCGCGCCGAGCGTCCCACCCCGCCGGCCCCAGGAGCGCAGCGCGCCGAGCACTTTCGACTTGCCGGGGAACTCGAGGCTGAGGCCGACGCAGACGAAGAGGATGTCGACCGGCGGGATGTCGGCGACACTGTAATCGATCTTCAACGGCAGGCCGTTCGAGGCCATCACCGCGTCGCCGTCCGCCGACACGGTGGTCCAGCCATAGAAGTCGCGGCCGAGCAGGCGGTTGGCCGAGCGCACCGTGTCGATCGCCGCCGCGAGCGAGAACATCGAAAACTTGTCGACCAGCAGGAACGCGAACTGCCGGCTCGCCTGGGCCGGTTCGTTCATCCCTGTGACGGTCGGGGGCGTGGTCATGTCTCGTTTGGCGCGCTGGTTCGGGCTTGCTGGTTCGGCTTTGGCCCGCTCCCGCGATCAGAAGGAGGGGCGGGTGCGGCCAGAGGCGAGATAGGCCGACGCGACCGTGTTGGCCATGAGCATGGCGATGGTCATGGGGCCGACGCCGCCCGGCACCGGCGTGATGCCGCCCGCTGCCTTCGCCGCCTCGTCGAAGGCGACGTCACCGACCAGCCGCGACTTGCCCTCGCCCTTCTCCGGCGCGGGGATGCGGTTGATGCCGACGTCGATGACGGTGGCGCCCGGCTTGATCCAGTCGCCGCGTACCATTTCCGGCCGGCCAACGGCAGCGACCACGATGTCTGCGGTGCGCACCACGGCCGGCAGGTCCTTCGTCTTCGAATGGGCGATCGTGACGGTGCAGTTGGCGGCGAGCAGCAGGTTCGCCATCGGCTTGCCGACGATGTTCGAGCGCCCGACGACGACCGCGGTAAGGCCGGAAAGATCCTTGCCGCGCACGCGTTCGATCAGCAGCATGGACCCGGCCGGGGTGCAGGGCACGAAGGCCGTCTGCAGCTCGCCAGTGCCGAGCTTGCCGACATTGATGAAGTGAAAGCCGTCGACGTCCTTTTCCGGCGCGATGGTCTGGATGACCTTGCCCGCGTCGATGTATTTCGGCAGCGGCAGCTGCACAAGGATGCCGTGGATCGTGGCATCGGCATTAAGGTCGGCGATCACCTTCAGCAGATCGGCCTCGGAGGTCTCCGCCGGCAGCGTGTGCTGCACCGACTTGAAGCCGCACTCCTTGGCCTTCTTCGACTTCGACGCGACATAGACCTGGCTGGCCGGGTCCTCGCCGACGATGACCACGGCCAGGCCGGGCTGCTGACCGCCCGAGCCGACGAGCTCCGCCGCCAGCCGCGAAGCGGTGCGAACGACGTCTTCCGCGACCAGTTTGCCGTCGATGATTTCGGCCATGCGATACCCCTGCATCTGGCGCGCCCAGACTGGCGCGCATTGTCAATAAAAACGGACGACGCAATCCCGACATTGCGCCGTCCGATGCCGTAAACTCAATATGTACAGGGATTCCGTTTTAGGAAATACGACGTCGCTGGCGCGTCTCGGCCAGCCCCTGGACGGCTTCGCGGAACTCGCGCAGGCTGTCGCGTATCTCTTCCATGGCGGACAGATGGGCAGAGTCGGCAGCGCGCGCGGGCTCGGCGTAACGAAGCGGCTCGGCGACGGGCCGGCGCGCAGCCTCCACGGCAGTTTCCGGGACGGCGAAATAGGCCGGCGCCGCAACAAACACCGGCTGCTGCGGGAATGGCTGGCCGCCCTGCGGAACACCAGCCCAGACGGGCATGCCCGGCCAGCCCGGCTGCGAGGCAAGCTGCTGCTGGGTCTGGGCGTAGCCCTGCGGACCCTGCGGCGGCATCGCATGCGCATAGCCGGCCGGAACCGGAGGCGGGGCGTAGGCTGGCTGCGGCGCGGGCGGCGCCCAGCCTTGATGCATCGGAGCGTGGCCTGTGTATGCGGCAGGCGCCGGCTGCTGCTCCCAGCCGAATGGCTGGCGATGCTGCATGTCCATGGCCGGCGGCCAGGCAGGCGGCGGCGCGTAACCCGGCTGTGCGGCGTAGGCAGGCGCCGCGGGCGTATTGTGAGGCATGTGCGCCGGCGCCATGGCATGCGTCGCGGCATAGGCCGGAGGCGCTGCGTAGGCAGGTGGCGGAGGCGCATAGGCCAGCGGAGCGGCAGGCTGTCCGTAGGCCGTCCCGGCCGCATGGCCGGCAGGCGCGCAAGCGGGGGGCGATGCGGGTGCGGTCTCGCGTGGCGCCGACGCACGCCGCAGCATATTGAACAGCCCCATCTTTTCCCCCTCGTCCCTGACAGACCTGTTCACTGGCGCGGCGCGGTTGCCCGGCGGCGTCGGCGGTGTCGGTTGTGGCGGCGTGTCGTTGCCGCCATTCGGCGCGGCGGACGAACCGCCCAGCCAACGGCGGCGGCGCGGCCGTGCCGCCATGTTTTCGCGCAGGCTTTCCCAGCCGCCGCGCATGGCACCGATGCCGACGCCTGCGAGCAGGCCGAGGATCAGGCCTCCGGCGACGATGGTCGAGCGGCCGGGGCCGTTCGGGTCGAGCGGCGCGAAGGCCGGCGAGATGACGGTCACGTTGGCGGCGTTGATGTCGCGCTGTTCGGCGGTCTCGCGGGCGCGCAGCAGGAAGGCCTCATAGACGGCACGCTTGGCGGTCGCATCGCGGTCGAGTTCGCGCAGCGTCACGAGGTCGTCGCCGATGCCGCCCTGCCGCGCCTTTAGCTGCGCCAGGCGCGCGGCAAGGTTCTGCTCCTGCTCGACGGCGCGCTGCAGTTCCACCTGCAGGGACGAACTGATGCGACGCAGCTCGATGGCGATGCTGTCGAGTGCGCCGGCCACCTGCGCGTCCGCTGCGATGCGGGTCGGATGGCGCGGTCCGAGCCGCACGCCGACGCGATCGGCCTCCTGCTTCAGCGACGCATATTGCGAGCGCAGCTCGATCATCAGCGGCGACGACAGCTCTTCCGGCATGGCCCCGCTGGCCGCCGCCGCTGCGGTAAGGCCGCGCGTGTTCGCCGCCTTGGCGTTGAGCTCGATGGTGCGCGCCTTGGCGATGGACAGCTGGTCGTTGACCTTGACGATTTCGTCGTCGGTGATCAGACGCCCCTGCGGATCGACAATGTCGTGCTCGGCCTTGAACGCCGCAACCGCGCGCTCGGCCGTCTCGACTTCGCCACGCAGCGCGTCGAGCCGGGCGGTCAGTTCGTCGGTGGCGCGGCCGGCCGTGCCGGCCTGCAGCTCTCCGGAGGTCTGCAGGAAGACTTCCGACATGGTGTTGGCGATGAGCGCGGATTTTTCGGGGTCCTGCGTCTTCACCGTGATGACGATGATGAAGGTCTTGCCGCCGCGCTCGACGTTGAGCGACTTGCCGAGATGCTCGACGGCGAGCGAGCGCTTGCGCGATTCATCGACGGAGGCATCCTGGCGCGAGAAGAGCGAGCGCAGCAGCGAGATCGCGCTGCCAAGGCTGAAACCACTGCTCGCCGTTCCGTTGAATTCCGGATCGTCCGTCAGATTGAGCTTGTCGACCACCTTGTTGAGCACGGTGGACGAGGTGAGAACGCGAGCCTGATTCTCGACCAGCGCCAGCGTTGCGTCGGAAGGCAGGCCGGTGGTGGTCAGTTCGCGGTCCACCAGCTTGAGGTCGCGCGGATCAACGAGCAGTTCGGTGTAGGCCTCGTAGACCTTCGGCGTCTGCAAGGCGATCACGACGCCGATCAGCGCGCCGGCAATGGCAGTGCCGACGATCAGCCAGCGCGAACGCACGATGCCGCCGATGACCTTGAACGGGTCGATCAGCGGCTGCCAGTACTGGTCGTCCTTGCTGCCGGGCGGTGCTCCACCCTGCCGACGGTCACCGTCGCCATCGCGGTCCGGGGCGGGGGCTGGCGCCGGATGCCACTCCTCGGCCGCCGCCTCCGGCTTGCTGCCGACGTCGTTCGTAGCGGGCTGCGCAGCATCTGTGGCCGGCTTCCGGCGCAACAAGCGACCGAACCAGCCACCGATCGACGACGACGACGACGACTGCACGACAGCAGGCTCTTCGGCATAGGCCGGGGCAGCGTTGAGGACGGCGGAAGAAAGGTCCGCCTCGCGGCGCGCACGGGCCGTCCGGTGACGCTCCTGCGCATCATCGGCGTGCGGCGGGGAATTGCCTATCGAGAGAAGCGAAGCCGCGCGCGCAGCTGCCCGTGGCGCGGGCGTGCTACCCAGCGACAGCAGCGAGGCGTCGCGACCGGCGATCTTTCGTTTTGAGGCGTCGAACATGCTCTCTCATACGAACCAAGATTGTCGCGACGGCGGCTCCATTCGACAACTGGTTAAGGCACGCTAAACAGGCATGGATAACGAAGCGTTAACGCCCGGAAGGGGGGCGGAACGCGGCATTAAGCTTTGCTGCGTAGAGAATGACGCGTTAACCGCCATGAGCAACGCAAGCACAGCAACGCATCCGGCAAGGTCGCGCAGACTGCGCGGGCTGCTGACGGGTCGCGGCAAGCTGGCTGCCGACTACTTCTCGGCGATCAGCGGCTCGGCCGGGCGACTGATCTTCTCGCTGGTCTATTTCGTTGCGCTGGCCAACACGCTGTCGATCGCCGATTTCGGCCTGTTCGCGACGGCGTCGGCGGCCGGCGTGATGCTGTCGCGCATCCTCGCCTTCGGTTTCATCGCACCGCTCTATCGGGTCTCGACCACACGGCCGCGCCTGATCGGCACCTTCGCCGGCGGTTTCCTCTTCATGGGCGCGCTTTCGCTCCCGGTGCTCGGCGCCGCCGGGCTTGCAGTCTACTGGCTGTTCTTCGCAGGCGACCTGACGCTCGGCATCTTCCTGACGGTGCTCGTCGCCGAAGCGCTGCTCTGGCGTCCGTCGGAAGTCGTCATCATCGTCAACAACGGGCTCGGCCGCTTCGGCCGTGGCGCCATCATCACCATTCTCGGCTCGGCCATCCGCATGGTGGCAGCGCTCGGCTTCATGCTGGTGGCGACACACGATCTGGGCACCTGGGGCCTGTTCTATCTCGCTGCCAACGCCGTCGCGTTCGCCGTCTCGCTCCTATTCTTCTGGCCGCGCCAGCGCATCCGCATCAGGCCGCGCCTCTACTGGCGACGGCTGGCGGACTCGATCTATGTGGCCGGCGCGGAAGTGCTGTTCTACCTGCAGATGGAATTCGACAAGCTGCTGGTGTTGTCGTTCGGCGGGCCGGAACTGGCCGGCATCTACGCCATCATCATGCGGCTGGTGGACCTCACCGCTATTCCGATCCGCACCTTCACGATGATGCTGGTGCAGAAGATCATGCAGCGGCCGGGGGTGATCGACCGGCTGACGGTGCGCTTCGGCATCGAGGCCGGCGTCTTCGCCGTATCGACCATGGCGCTGGGCGGGCTGGCGCTGATCCTGCACGTCTTCCCGCATGCGCTCGGCAGCAACGTCGCCGAGGCCGAGCCGCTGATTGCGCTGGCGATCTTCATTCCCGGCCTGCGCAATCTGGTCGAGTACCAGGCGGAACTGCTCTTCGCGCGCGGCCAGACCCTGATCCGTGTCATCAATCTCGCGCTGCTGGCCGCCGCCAAGGCGGTGGTGCTGATCTGGCTGCTGCGGCTGTCGCAGGACACCGCCGAGCTGATCTGGTGGCTGAATGGCGGCTTCGCGCTGCTCTACCTCGCCTCGGCGCTGCTCACGCACTCGGCGCTGCGGCTGCCCGCGAAGAAGTTCTGATCGACCGGGATTTCCGTTGAAAGATCAGGCGCGGCCGAGCAGGCGGCGGATGCGACCCATGTCGGTGCCGATGAAGGACTGCATGCCGAGCGCAACCTGATGCGGCGCCATGCCGGCGACAAAGGCGTCGAACTGCGCATCGTCCATCGCCGCGCCGGTCCAGTGGACGTGGCAGAATTGCTCGCCGGACACGAAGTGTCCCTCGTCCTCGATGACCTCGTCGACGAAACGGCCGTAGAGCATGCATTCGGAGAATTTGCGCCGCCAGGCGACGACTTCGACCCAGTCGCGCGAATGCACGGCCTCGATGCGGCGGCACATGGCGATCGCCGCGCTGGTGCGCCATGCCATCAGCGTGGTGATGTAGTCGTGCTGCGACGTCTCGGGCTGCTCGATGCCGAGGGCGCGGCCGGCGTTGCGCGACCAGACCACGTGATCCGTGCCCGTGTGCCCGGCCAGCGCACCATCGCGACGGAACAGCCGGACATTGCCGTCACGGACAAACGCACCGACGTCGAACGGCCGAACGAAGGCGACGTCGGAGTCGCAATAGACCAGAACGCTCTCGCCGACATGCTGGGCAATCGCAATGCGGCGCAGTTGCTGCACATGCCAGCCGCGCAACGGAGGCACGCGCAGGCTCAACCAGATGCGGCGACGGAACATGCTGGTCGGATCGCGCATCGGATGCAGCCAGCCCGGCAGCAGCTCGCGCTCGTCGATCACGCGGCGGTTGGCCGACTGAAGCTGCCGGAAAAGCGGAACGTCGCCGCTTTCGACCAGCAGATAATGCCCCGAATGGCCGCTGACCAGTTCGTCCATCGTCTCGCAGAGCAGCCGGCAGCGCTCGAAGTCCGGCGCGTAGCTCGCGGTGACGAACGCGGTCGACATTGCCGTCTCCGACCGGATCGGTTCGGCAAACGGCACCTGCGTTGGATCCACGCGGCGGTTCACGCCTTCACCTCGTCGTTCAGGCTGCCGCCATGGCCGGTCAGCTTCTGCCGCAGAACCCGCATCAGGAACGCGGGATTGCCGACGACGTAACGGCGCCACAGCCGGCCCGGTTCGACGGCAAGCCGAAACAGCCATTCCAGCCGCCATCTGCGCACCCAGAGTGGCGCGCGCGGCACGGCGCCGCTGAGGAAATCGAGGAGCGCGCCTACGGCCATCGGCAGCGTGCAATGCGCCTGGGTGAGCTTCGAGGCGATCCAGAGTTCCTGCCGCGGCACGCCCATGGCGACGAGCAGAATGTCCGGCCGGACGCGCTCGATGTGCGCGAGGATCCCGGGCTCCTCCTCGGGCGTGAAATAGCCGTCATGGATGAACTCGAAGCGGTGCTGAGGGGCCATATCGGCGAGCTTGCGCAGCGCACCTTCGGCGTTGCTGCGCTTGGCACCGATGAGCCCGACCGTGATCGGCTCGCGCGTCGATGCAATGAAGCCGGGGATGAAGTCGGTGCCGTTCAGGTTGGACGGAAACGACTTGCCGAAGAGGAGTTTCGAGGCGATGTCGACGCCGACGCCGTCGGGCAGCACGAGGAAGTCACGCATTGCGTCCGCGAACTCGCGGTCGCGCGCCGCGACATTGGCATTGTGCGCATTGAGGAAGCCGATCTTGGTGTAGCGGCGCTCGCGCACGAAGCGCAGCAGCAGCGCCTCGGCATCCTTCCACGCAAGGCTGGCGACGCGGATGCCAAGAATGGTGCGGCCGGGAACCGCCGGGCGCTCGGAATAGGCGGCGTGGATGTTCATGCCGCCACCTTCGGCGCGGCGTGTCCGAGGCGCGCCAGACCGAGCTGGACGCGGCGGTCGAGCGCGGCAAGCTGGCGCTCGTAAAACTCGCGGCCATCGATCTCGTGGCCCATCTTCGCCGTCTGCACCAGCGCGCGGGCGAATTCCTTCGGATCGTCGGCGCGCGTGCAATTGGCCGGCAGGAAGTCGATGCCGCGCAGCGAGCGCGAGGTTGCGACGCAAGGCAGGCCAAGCTCGAACGCCTCCAGCGTCTTCAGCTGCACGCCGGTACCGGCCTGGCTGGTCAGCGGCACGACGGCGCCGGACTGGACGAACTCGGTGGCGTCATCGACACGGCCGACGAACTCGATGCCGGGGTGCGCGGACTTCACGCCAGCGGGCGTCTTGCCTCCGATGCGGACGCGAAAATCGGCTGGAAGGTGCGGTGCGACGGCTTCGAGGAACCAGTCGAGGCCGATGCGATTCGGCTGCCACGTCCAGGTGCCGATCATGGCGGCGTCGCAGGCGAGTTCACGCGGCTTGCGGCGGCGGAACGGCGCCGATCTTGTCACCAGCGGCAGTACGGCGGAGCGGTCGTCGCGGCGCACGCCGAGCGCCTCGCGGTCCTGCTCAGCCAAGGTGAAGACGAAGCTGGCGCGGTCGCAGAGCTGGCGCTCCATCGTCTCCAGCAGTCGCGCCTCGCGCGAAAACATGAAGCGCTGGATCGGATCGCGCGCGGCTGCTGCATTCTCGGCGGCCGACTGGTGCTCGACATTGTGCGCCACGAAGATCGAGGGGCGGTCGCGGAACACGTCCTCGAACGCGCCGGCAAACTGCACGGCGTTCAGGACATAACCGTCGACGGGTCCGGCGCGCGCTACCGCAGCGCGGACGGACTGGGCCGAGACGGCGCGCAGCTTGATCGACGAGAAGGTCAGGCCGGCTGCGACAGCCTTGCCAAGCCAGGCAAGCTTCTGCGGCATCGACGCCGTGTCGGTGCGCACGTCGAGTTCGCCGAGAACGATCGTATCGGGGTCTGCGGGCTTCTGCCCGGGCCAGACGAAGCCCATGACGGTAACGCGCACGCCGGCGCGCCGCAGCGCCGCAAGGATGGCCGCATTGGCGATGTCGTAGCCGGTAGCCGGCGCCTTGTCCGGTACGAGCGATGTTGCAAAGAGCAGATGCATGGTGCCCAGCCTGTCGCCTATTCATTAGCGATCCGCAGTGAAGCGATGCTTAAATGTACCGGCTGCAATTTCAGTTTCGAGGGGCAGCAATCCGGCGATGCCAGCGCATTTGGCAAAGGTGTTTAACGGTTCCTGAACGAACGTGGCCGCATTGGTGGAGGCTTGAAGTCTCGTATCGGCAGGCGGCATGATCCCCTCTCCCGCACACGGCTCCGTCTCCGTGCTTGCCCGCTCCCCAGGCCTCGACGCCTCCGGAGTCGAGGTTGTCGTGACGCTGCCGACCTTCCGCCGCCCGCAGCAGGTGCTCGACACGCTCGCATCGCTGAAGGCGCAGCGGACAAGCCGCCACTTCGCCGTGATCACCATGGAAAACGACGCCGCGAAGGCCGAGGGCGCCGCCGCCGCTGCGCCGCTGTTCGAGGCCGGCGACATCGAAGGAATGCTGATCATCGCGCATGAGCGCGGCAATTGCAGCGCCTACAATGCCGGATGGCAGACCGCGCTGCTGCAGTTCCCGAACTTCCGCTACCTGCTGGTCATCGACGACGACGAAACCGCCGATCCCGACTGGCTGGAGAACATGTGCGCCTGCGCCGAGCGCTTTGGCGCCGACATGGTCGGCGGGCCGCAGGTGCCGACCTTCGAGGATCCGGCCAACGCGCACTGGGCGAAGCACCCGGTGTTCGCGCCGCCCTATTCGCGGAGCGGACCGGTGAAGGCGCTCTACTCGTCGGGCAACCTGCTGCTGACGCGCGACCAGCTCGCACGCATGGGGCCGCCCTTCCTCGATCTGCGCTTCAACTTCCTCGGTGGCGGCGACTCCGATTTTCTCAGCCGCTCGGCGCGCGCCGGCTTCAAGCCGGCCTGGTGCGCCGATGGCATCCTGCGCGAGATCGTGCCGCCGCGGCGGCTGGAGCGCGACTGGGTGCGGGCGCGCAGCATCCGCAACGGCGTGATCTCGACGCTGATCGAACTGAAACAGCGGCGCGGGCAGCCGCTCGGCGCGCTGAAGACCTTCGCCAAGAGCGTTGCCCTGCTCGGCGTCTCGCCGTGGCGGGGTCTGAAACTGACGCTTGCCACCGGTTCGCTCGCTGCCGGCATCCATCCCTTCAACGTCGGCCTCGGACGCGTGCTGGCGCATTTCGGATACGCCCGTGAGCAATATCGCGAGCCCGAGAAGAACTGACTTCGCCGGAGTGGCGGAGGCCGAGGCCCTCAAGGCACGCATCGCGGCCGTCATCGCGTCGCTGATCCTTGCCGTCCTGCTCATTTCGTTCCGTCCGTTCACGCCGATGTCGCCGACCTTCGAGAGCGGCGGCACCGGCGGCGACGCGGTGAACCAACTCGGTTTCGGTTCGCTCGGCGCGCTGTCGCTGTTCGCCATCTTCGCCTTCGTCGACAGGCGCGTGGCCTCGGCGCTGCTCAGCCCGTGGTGGCTGCTTCTTCTCGCTTTCCTGGCACTGTCGGTGCTCGACGCCACCGACCCGCCGTCGGCGATGCGTGCCGCGATGTTCACGGTCATCGCCATCTTCGGCATCTGCGCCGTGCTGACGCTGCCGCGCGACGCGGACTCGTTCTCCACCGTCATCGCCTGGGGCGGCTTCGCGGTGGTCGGCCTCAGCTATGTCGGCCTCGTCGTTTTTCCCAACGAGGCCAAGCACCTGGCCGATTCCATCGAGCCGCAGCATGCCGGCTTCTGGCGCGGCGTGTTCACCCACAAGAACGTCGCCGGCCCGGTCATGGCCTGCCTCGGCTTTGGCGGCATCTATCTGTGGCGGCGCGGCTGGCGCTGGAGCGGCGGCGGGCTGTTCCTGCTCGCCATGATCTTCATGTCGCACACCGGCTCCAAGACCACGCTCGGGCTGGTGCCGCTGGCGGTGCTGCCGGTCATCCTGCCCGGGCTGATCGGCATGCGCTTCCTGACGCCGCTGTTCTTCATCCTGTCGATGATCATCATGGGTCTGGCGACGCTCGGCATCGTCTTCATCGATCCGCTGAAGCAGCTGGCAGCGCAACTGGCGCCCGACCTCACCTATACCGGCCGCGTCTCGCTGTGGGAGTTCTCCGGCGAGATGATCATGAAGAAGCCGTGGACCGGCTACGGATTCGAGAGCTTCTGGGACACGCCGACCGTCTACAATGTCGACCAGCCCTTCGACCGCGCCTGGGACATTCGCGGCATCGTGCACGGCCACAACAGCTATCTGGACCTCGCCGTCTACATGGGTTTGCCGGCTCTCGCGTTTGCGGTGGTCACATTCCTGTTGGTGCCTATGAAGGACTTCCTGCGCATCCCGCGGCTGCGCGAGAACGTGCTGCTCGCCGATTTCTTCATGATGATTCTCTGCTTCACAGCGCTCAACGCGTGGCTGGAATCCTTCTTCTTCCACCGCGCCGACCCGGTCTGGCTGATGTTCGTCATGGCGATCATCGGGCTCAGGCTGGTCGCCCGCTTCCCGGTCAAGTCGCAGCGCTAGCGGCCTCGGCCCTTCCGCATCCCGGCCCGGAGGGCTACAGGGATGGCAGAAGGAGACCACCGCATGACCATGTCCGTCATTCTCGTCGGCGCCGGCAACATGGGATACGCCATGCTCGAGGGCTGGCTGGAATCCAACCTGCTCGGATCCCACGAGGCTTATGTGGTCGAACCCAATGGAGAACTGCGCGACAGGGCGGCAAAGCTCGGCGCCATCGCGGTGGGCGCCGTCGACGAACTGCCGGACGGCCTCGATCCCCTGCTCGTCGTCTTCGCGGTCAAGCCGCAGGTGATCCGCGACGTGGTGAAGGGCTACCGCCACTTCGCCGCCGGCCGCACCACCTTTCTCAGCGTCGCGGCCGGCACGCGCATGGCCGCCTTCGAGGAAATCCTCGGCACAGTGCCGATCGTGCGCTGCATGCCCAACACGCCGGCCTCGATCGGCAAGGGCATGCTGGTGACGGTCAGGAACGAGCGGGTGACCCCGGAGGCGATGGCGTTCGTCGACGATCTGCTCAGGGCAAGCGGCGCCGTTACCGCCGTCGAGAGCGAAGACATGATGGATGCGGTGACGGCAGTGTCCGGCTCCGGCCCCGCCTACATCTTCCATTTCATCGAGTGCCTGACCGAGGCCGGGCGCGCTGTCGGCCTGCCGGAGGACACCGCCAGGCTGCTTGCGATGCAGACGGTCTACGGCGCCGGCGCGCTCGCCGCGGCGAGCAAGGACACGCCGACGCGCCTGCGCGAACAGGTGACCAGCCCGAACGGCACCACGGCGGCGGCACTGTCCGTGCTGATGGGCGGCGAGCGGCTGAAAGCGCTTGTCACCGAGGCCGTCGAAGCGGCGCAGAAGCGGTCGGTGGAACTCGGGAAATAAGCGTCAGGCGACGCTGTCATCGGCGGCAGGCCGGATGACAGCCGCCATATCGAACTGGACGTTCTCCAGCCCCGTGCCCGGCGGCTGGAACGGCACGAAGCCGGCCAGCGGCGCCGACACATAGACGAGCAGACAGGCGAACGCGCCAGCCGTCGCCGCCGCGCACCGCAAGGCCAGCACTCCGAAACCCTGGAACGGCATTGCCTCTTCCGCCTGATCGTCTGCCGGTTGTCCGCGCCGGTCGTGGCAGCATCATGGCGCAGCCGGCGGGCAATGCGACCGGAAAATTGTCACGATCCCCACCTTGCCTGACAAACGCAGGTGCTGGACAAGGCAAACGGGCGGCTGCCGCAGGCGCAGCCATGACGGGGCGGGAATGGGCTTCTGGGATTGCGCTCAACGGGTAGCAGCGGTGCGCTCGCGCTTCGAAGGCCGCGCGCGCAGTGCCGTCGCCGTCAGTCTTGCCGGGATTGACGCTGGTGCTCCCGCCAAGCGCTTTGCACTGCCGATCGACACGATCCGCATCGGCCGTGATGCGACATGGGCCGACTACGTGCTGCCGCGCGAGCAGACCGCGGCGGGGCGCGAACATCTCGTCGTCATCCGCCAGGCCTCGGGCGGCTGGCT
>JBFXFO010000032.1:28417-29890 GCA_050178915.1 Rhizobiaceae bacterium
CATCCACCCTGGCTACGCTGCCTTCCAGCAGCAGGTGCCGAGCGTGCTCGGCGTCAAATACGACGAGGAATTCAAGGTCTCGACCCGGCCGGGCGCCTATGACGTCGCGCTGCTCGAACTCGAAGACGCGGTGCCCTCCGACACGGTGCTGCCGCTCGCCTCGCCCGAGCGTATCGAGGCGCTCTCGCCGGGCGATCCCGTCGCCTTTGCCGGCTATCTGCTGCGGCGGACGGAAGGCGCGGCGCAGCAGCACCTCGACCCGGTACCGCAGGTGCATTTCGGGCATGTCAGCGCGGTGACGGACTTCTTCATGTTCGCCGCGAGCCCGGCCAACGCGCAGCTCATCCACAATTCGATCCCGATCACCGGCGGCGCGTCCGGCAGCCCGATCATCAATGCGCAGGGCGATGTCGTCGCCATCGTCAGCTCCGGCAACGTGGTGCCGGTGGGCGACGCCAAGCCCGGCGAATCGAATCTCGTCCCCAGCGCGGCGCTGGTGAACTATGCGCAGCGCGCCGACCTGATCCGCCAGTTGCTTGGCGAAGGCCCGGCCTTCGACATGGCGTCGGCGAGCGCACAATGGTCGCAGGCCGCCGGCCGCTTCAGCGAGCACCGGCAGTATGTCGAGTCGACCGCGCTGGATCTGGCCACCCGCAAGCTCGGCGTGCGCATGGGTGCGCCGCGCCCGCAGAACGGTTTTCTCGCGAAAGGCTATTCCTACCAGCTGTTCAGCCATTCGCTGGAAGCCGGAAAGTCCTATGTCGCGCTGGTCTACAGCGACAAGCCGGAGGCGCTGCAACTCAACGTGCGCGGCGTGGCCGGCTGCGAGGCGGCGAGCCGATGGCCGACGCTGTTCGTGCGCGTTGGCAAGGACGTTTCCGCCGAATTCGTCGTCTTCGGTTCGGCCAAATTCGACCGCGATTTCAGCTTCATTCTCTACGAAGCGCCGGACTCCGCCGACAGCGCCGATCCGAGTACGCCGGCGATTTCCTGCATCGACTGAGGCCGCCGCGCCGGATCGTCGGAGGTCGCCGCGCGCACCAGCCGGGTCAGCGGGTCGCCACCGCCGAACAGGCCGGCGAACCCGCCTTTGCCATCGATCCCCGGCAGCGCCTCGCGCAGCATGATTCCGAAGGCGTAGACGTCGAGCAGTGGCTCCGCGGGCCTGCCCATGCCCTGTGCCCAGAGTTCCGGCGCGGCATAGCCCGCCGTGCCGCGCGGCATCTCCAGTTCGGAGTGCTGGCCGCCAAGCGAGGCAAGGCCGAAATCGATCACAACCGCCCTGCCCTGCAGATCGACGATGACGTTCTCCGGCTTCAGGTCGCGATGTGCGATGCCCGCCTGATGCAGGGCCGCGAGCGCGTGCGCGATCTGGATGAACAGGCCGAGCGCGGTGGCGCGCTCCAGCCCATCCCCGAGCAGCGTGCGCAGCGACTTTCCTTTCACATAATCCTGCGCCACCACGATCGTCGC
>JBFXFO010000033.1:0-29214 GCA_050178915.1 Rhizobiaceae bacterium
CCATCCTGTGCGTCGGCGAGGCCCTGATCGACCTTCAGGAAGGGCACCACGTGGCGCTTCTCCCAGAGATACTGGGCGGTCGGCGTGCCGTCGATGTCGCGATCCATGGTCTGCTCGAACAGGATGGCGCCCATCACCTTGTCTCCGGTGAAGGCAGGCGACTTGATGATGCGCGCGCGCATCTTGTGGACGAGGTCGAACATTTCGGCTTCGGTCGACCAGGCGCTCTCATCGACACCGTAGAGCTTGAGCGCTTTCGGGGTGGAGCCGCCCGACTGATCGAGCGCCGCGATGAAGCCATCCTTGCTCGCGGCCTGTGCGGCCATGTCCTTGTTCATCTCTTTCTCCCAGCAGACAGATTGTCAGAGTTCAAACTTGCGGATCTGGCCCGAAGACCAGATGGGTCATGCCTTGAGCGCGTCGACGCCCGGCAGCGGCTTGCCTTCCATCCACTCGAGGAAGGCCCCTCCGGCGGTCGAAACATAGGTGAAGTCGTCGGCGACGCCGGCCTGATTCAGCGCCGCGACCGTGTCGCCGCCGCCGGCGACCGAGATCAGTTTGCCGGCCTTGGTGCGCGCTGCCGCGTGCTTCGCGGCCGCCATCGTGGCGCGATCGAAGGGCTCGATCTCGAACGCGCCGAGCGGGCCGTTCCAGACCAGCGTCTGCGCGCGGTCGATCCAGGCATTGACCGTCTCGACCGTCTTCGGACCGACGTCGAGGATCATGCCGTCGGCCGGCACCTTGTCGATGGCGACCGTTTCGTTCGCCGCGCCTGCCTTGAATTCCTTCGCCACGACGCCGTCGACCGGCAGGATGATGGCGCTGCCGGCGGTGGCGGCCTCGATCATGATCTGCTTGGCGGTTGCCGCGAGATCGTGCTCGGCCAGCGACTTGCCGACGTTCGTGCCGCGCGCAGCGAGGAAGGTGTTGGCCATGCCGCCGCCGATCACCAGCGCGTCGACCTTCTTCACGAGGTTCATCAGCAGGTCGATCTTGGTCGAGACCTTGGCGCCGCCGACGATGGCGATCACCGGCTTCGCCGGATTGCCGAGACCCTTTTCTAGCGCCTCGAGCTCGGCCTGCATGGTGCGGCCGGCATAGGCCGGCAGCTTGTGCGCCAGCCCCTCGGTGGAGGCATGCGCGCGATGCGCCGCCGAGAAGGCGTCGTTGACGTAGATGTCGCCGTTCTTCGCCAGCGCCTCGACGAAGGCCGGGTCGTTCTTTTCCTCGCCCTTGTGGAAGCGGGTGTTCTCGAGCAGCAGGATGCCCTCGGGCAGCAGCCCGAACACCGCGCCCTCCGCCTTCTCGCCGATGCAGTCAGGCGCAAACGCGACCGGCCGGCCGACGACGTCCGCGGTGGCGCGCGCGATCGGTTCCAGCGTGAACTCTGGATCGGGAGCACCCTTCGGACGGCCGAAATGCGCCAGCAGGATCACCTTGGCGCCCTTGTCGGACAGTTCGAGGATGGTCGGCGCAACGCGCTCGATACGGGTGAGGTCGGTGACCTTGCCCTCGGCCATCGGCACGTTCAGGTCAACGCGGACGAGGACGCGTTTGCCTTTGACGTCCCCGATATCGTCGAGTGTCCTGAAGGCGGCCATCTTTCTCTCCCGCGAAGCGATCCAGTCGCTGCGCTCGATAACGGGTTTTGGCGCCGAGCGCCATGCCGTTCAAGCCGCCTCAGGCGACCGGGCTGCCCTCGTCGGGCGGCGATGTGGTGCGGCTCGCGAAACGCGCGGAAATCCATTGCCACAGATCCTGCGCATTGCGCACCGCCGGAGCGCGGTCGCCCGGCGTGCTCGGCTCGATGGACAGGCCGAGTGCGCTGATGCGCCCCTTGTCGTCCACGTCGCGCACGATCAGTTCGATCGGACCGATGGTCACGCGGTCGGCGTATTCGGGCGTGCCACCAAGCCGCTGCGCCACCAGCGCTCCGACGGTGAGCTGGCGCTCGCTGGCATCGAGCCCCGCGCCGTATGCGGCATCGAGCGCTGCGGCCGGCTGCGTCGGATCGAGCGGGAAGGCGCCGAAGAACTCGGCGTCCTCGGGATCGACCTCCGCACGGCTGGCGAACAGCCGGTCGAGCAGGCGCGGATAGCGGTCCGGCACGAAGATGTAGACGTGGTCGCCGGCGATCAGCCTGCCCATCTCCTGGAAACGCATGGAACGGCCATCGCGCACGACAAGCGACGGACGCGCCCAGCGCGGAATGCGCTCGCCGCGCGCCACCGGGCTGCCGGGCACGACCGTGTAGGCGAGCAGTTCATGATGCGCGGAGCCGGGCAGTTCGAGCTCGACCTTGTTGAGCGGTCCGAGACGCGGGGGCACCAGCAGGCCAAGCCAGCGCGCCATGGTGCCGAGGGTCCAGCCCTGCATGACCAGCGACACCAGCACCACGATGAAGGCGATGTTGAAGATGGTGCGACCGTTCGGCAGCTCGGCGAGGACCGGCGTGATGGCGAGCAGCACGGTCACCGCGCCGCGCAGGCCGACCCACGAGATGAAGGCTGTCTCCCGCCGCGAGAAACGGAACGGCAGCAGGCAGAGCCAGACCGCGAGAGGTCGCGCCACGAAGATCAGGAAGAGGCCGAGCAGGATCGCCGGCAGCAGGATCAGCGGAAACTGCGACGGCGTGGCGAACAGGCCCAGCACGAGAAACATGATGATCTGCGCCAGCCATGACATGCCGTCCTGGAAACGGCGCAGGGTCGAGACCGCGCGTATCTGCGAATTGCCGGCGACGAGGCCGGCCATGTAGACCGCCAGGAAACCGGAGCCACCGATCGCGCCCGCAAAGGCGAAGACGAGCAGGGAGAGCGCCAGCACGAAGATCGGCAGCAGCCCCTGGTCGAGATCGAGCCGGTCGACAAGTCGCACGATCGCCCAGCCGCCGGCAAAGCCGACGACCGCGCCGATGAGCATCTGCAGCAGGAAGCCGAAGATCAGGTCGACCACCAGCACTTCGGCCGCCGGATCGGCGCCGAGCGAGATCAGCTCGACGAAGGTGATGGTGAGGAAGATGGCGATCGGATCGTTGGCGCCGGACTCGATTTCGAGCGTAGAGCGCACCCTCTCGCGCAGGTGCAGATTGCCGGCGCGCAGCAGGAAGAACACGGCTGCCGCATCCGTGGAAGCGACCGCGGCGCCGAGCAGCAGGCTTTCCAGCCATGTGAGGTCGGTCAGCGCATGCGCGGCGGCGGCGAAGACGACCGTGGTGACGGCAACGCCAATGGTGGCAAGCGACAGCGACGGCAGGCCGGCGCTGCGCAGCATCTGCAGCGGCGTGCCGAAACCGGAGTCGAAAAGAATGACGGCGAGCGCCAGCGCGCCGACGAAATAGGCGAGCTCGGCATTGTCGAAATGGATGCCCAGCCCGTCCTCGCCGGTGAGCAGTCCGATGCCGAGGAAGAGCAGCAGCAGCGGGGCGCCGAAGCGGAAGGCGATCAGGCTCGAAAACGCCGCGACGACGATCAGCGTCGTGCCCACCAGCGTTGCGAGATAGATGGCCTGTTCCAAGAGCGCAGCATCCCCTCTGCAGGACCCGCGGAAGGCGGCCCGCTTCCTGCCTCAAGGGCAAGTGCGGCGAAGGCAAGGCGGGTAACGGAAAAATGGCGCGGCGCCATACGGTTGCGGACGGGCGCGTTGCGGGAATTCGGCCGGCGTTGTAAACGCCGAGGCGCCAGGGAAAATGCCTATGTTGAAGACGTTGCCGCAGGACCAGTCCGACACCGCAGCGCTGATGGCCGGGATCGGCCGCCGCGCCCGGGCTGCCGCGCGACCGCTGGCGATCGCACCCCCGGCGGCGAAGAACGCCGCGCTGGAAGCGATGGCGCAGGCGCTGCTGGATGGCTCCGCCGGGATTCTCGCCGCCAACCGCATCGACGTGAAGAACGGCGAGGACGCAGGGCTGTCAAAATCCTTCATGGATCGGCTGACGCTCAGCGAGGCCCGCATTCGCGACATGGCGGACGGCGTTCGCGCCATCGCGGCGCTGGCCGACCCGGTCGGCGAGGTCATCGCTTCCTGGCGGCGTCCGAACGGTCTCGCCATCGAACGCGTGCGCACGCCGCTCGGCGTCATCGGCGTGATCTACGAGAGCCGCCCCAACGTGACCGCCGATGCCGGGGCACTCTGCCTCAAGGCCGGCAATCCGGTGATCCTGCGCGGCGGCTCGGATTCGCTCAACTCGTCGCAGGCGATCCATGCCTGCCTGGTCGCCGGCCTGAAGTCTGCCGGACTGCCGCAGGACGTGATCCAGCTGGTGCCGACCACCGACCGCGCTGCGGTGGGCGAGATGCTGCGGGGGCTCGACGGCAACGTCGATGTGATCGTGCCGCGCGGGGGAAAAAGCCTCGTCGCGCGTGTGCAGGGCGAGGCGCGCGTGCCGGTCTTCGCGCATCTGGAGGGCATCTGCCATCTCTACATCGACCGCTCGGCCAAACTCGACATGGCGGAGCGCATCGCCGTCAACGCGAAGATGCGCCGCACCGGCATCTGCGGCGCCGCCGAAACGCTGCTGGTCGACCGCGCGGTGGCCGCAACACACCTGGTCCCGATCGTGACGGCGCTTGCCGATGCCGGCTGCGAGATTCGCGCCACCGACGAGGTGCGCGCCGCCTTCCCGGCAGCCATTCCCGCGACCGACGCCGACTGGACCACCGAATATCTCGACGCGATCATCTCGGTGAGGCTGGTCGATGGCGTGGCCGATGCGATCGAGCACATCGAGACGCATTCCTCGCATCACACCGAAGCGATCGTCGCCGACGATGCCGCGACGGTGGAACGCTTCTTCTCGGAGATCGACTCGGCCATCCTGCTGCACAACGCCTCGACCCAGTTCGCCGATGGCGGCGAGTTCGGCATGGGCGCCGAGATCGGCATCGCCACCGGCAAGATGCATGCGCGCGGCCCGGTGGGCGTCGAGCAACTGACGTCGTTCAAGTACCGCGTGCGCGGCAACGGGCAGACGCGGCCGTGATGCTGGCGAGCAGCGGCATTGCTGCCTGACATTCCCACCCGCTACCTTCGCATGCCGCATGCCGAGCGCGGCATGGCCATCGGCCTGTTCGGCGGTTCGTTCAACCCGCCGCATGCCGGCCACCGCCTGGTGGCGGAGAAGGCGCTGCGCAGCCTGAAGCTCGACCGGCTGTGGTGGATGGTGACGCCCGGCAACCCGCTCAAGGATACGCGCGAACTGGCGCCGCTGGCGGAGCGGCTGCGGCTCTCGGACGCCATCGCCGACGACCCGCGCATCAAGGTCACCGCCTTCGAGGCGCAGCACAGCGTGCGCTTCACGGCCGACACGCTGGCGCTGGTCAAGCGGCGCAACCCCGGCGTCGATTTTGTCTGGCTGATGGGCGCCGACAGCCTGCGCGAATTCCATCGCTGGCAGCGCTGGCGGCAGATCGCGATGACGTTCCCGATCGCGGTCTTCGACCGCCCGGGCTCGACCCTGTCGCTGCTCTCGTCGGTGATGGCGAAGACCTTCGACTATGCCCGCATCGACGAGAAGGACGCGCCGCGGCTGGCGCGGATGCGCCCGCCGGCATGGACCTTCATCCACGGCCCGCGCTCCACCCTCTCCTCGACCGCGATCCGCAAAGCGCGACGCTGATCGGGCGGACGCTTGTGCCAGCCGCAACAGCCTGCGATGCCAGAGCTGTACCCACCGGCCGATGTCGCTTTCCAGCCCGTCAAGCTGCGAACCGGAAGGCACACTGCCCGCATGAATGCCGAGGCCCAGAGCGCGCCCGCCCCGCTGATCGCCATCACCAGCGTCATCCTGTCGATGACGCTGGTCGCCGTGGGCAATGGCCTGCTCTTCGCCTACGTGCCGGTGCGCCTCGGCGCCGAAGGCTACGCGCCGACCTGGGCTGGGCTCATCCTGACCGGCCTCTCTGCCGGCGGCATCGCCGGCTGCCTGCTGACCGGCGCCTTTGTCCGCCGGGTCGGCCATGCGCGCGTCTACATGACGTTCCTCGCGCTGATCATCCTGTCCAACGCGGCGGTTGCCGCCGGCACCTATCCGTGGCTCTGGATCGCCGCGCGCGCGCTCTACGGCTTCGCCATCTGCGGCCTCTTCATCGTCGCGCAGAGCTGGCTGAACGATGCCGTCGGCAACTCGATCCGCGGCCGCATCATGGCCGCGTTCTACATCTGCTACATCGTCGGCCTCGGTCTTGGCGCGCTGATCATCAGCTTCATCGACATCTCTGGCAACGCCGGACCGCTGGTCGCCATCGTCTTCACGGCTCTTTCCCTCATCCCGATCGGCCTGACCACGCTGCGGCCGCCGCCCCCGCCCGAATCCGCCTCCATCGCCTTCATGCGCTCCTGGCGTATTTCGCCGGTCGGCATTGCCGGCATGCTTGCGGTCGGCGGGCTGTCCATGATGGTCGCCGGCTTCGCGCCGATCCATGCGACGGCCAGCGGCTACGACAAGAACGACGTGTCGCTGCTGGTCGTGGCGATGGAGTTCGGCACCATTCTGGTGCAACTGCCGCTCGGCTGGCTGTCCGACCGCATCGACCGCCGCTACGTGCTCATCATCGCCTCCGTGCTCGTCGTCGGCGCCGGCCTGGCTGCCAGCCAGACCATCGGCGCACCCTACATCGCCATCGTCCTGATCTTCATGCTGTGGAGCGGCGCGACGGAATCGATCTATTCGATCTCCAGCGCGCATGCGAACGACCGCGCCGGCAAGACCGACCTCGTGGCGCTGTCGAGCACGATGCTGTTCGCGTGGTCGGTGTCGGGCTTCATCATCCCCGGCATCGCAACGGCGCTGACGGCGACCTACGGAACCGAAGCGTTCATGTATATCGCCGTGCTGATCGCAGCGGTCTTCGCAGCCTTCGTCGCCTGGCGGCTGACCAAGGCTCCGGCAGCGCCGTCGGAGGGCACGTTCGCACCGATGTCCGCACAGGCGCCGCTGCCTGCCGACCTGGCGTTTCCCGACGAAGACCGCAAGCCGTAGGAGCTAGGCGCGGCCCACCGTCGCCTGCCCGCGCAGATCGTCATCCTGCTTTGGAAGCGAACCGTTGCGCAGGACCATTTCGGTCGGCGAGGCCGAGACGGCGACGCCGCGCGCCTTGAACGCGGCCTGCAGCCGTCGCGTCAACTCGATCTTGGTGCCGAACCAGTCCTTGTCGGTGGTCCAGTAGCGCAGTGTGAGCCTGACGCCATTCTCGTTGATCTCGGTCGGGAAAGAGATCGGTGGCGGCGCTTTCTTGACGCGCGATTCCCCCTTCGCCACTTCGACCATGATGCCCGACGCCTCCTCGAGCTCGGTGTCATGCCGCACCATCACGGCGATGTCGTTGCGGCGCATGCGGTTGCGCGAAAAGTTGCGCACCGGCTCGTTCCACAGCTTGGAATTCGGCGACAGCACGTAGATGCCGTCGGAGCGGCGCAGCCGCGTGGCGAACAGCCCGATCTCCTCGACCGTGCCTTCGATGTTGCCCACCTCGATGTCCTCGCCGATGCGGAACGGACGCAGCACCAGCAGCATGATGCCCGCGGCGATGTTCTGCAGCGTACCCTGCAGTGCCAGACCGATGGCGAGGCCGATGGCGCCGATCGCGGCGATGATCGACGCAGTCTGCACGCCAAACTGGCCGAGCACCATCACGAGGACGAGGATCAGGATGGCGTAGCGCGCCGTGTTGGCGAAGAAGTGACGCAGGGTCACGTCGAAATTGCGCACCTGGCCAAGGCCGGCGAACACGCCGCGCTTCATCAGACCGGCGACGAAGTAGCCCCCGACCATAAGAATAAGCGCGCCGAGAACCGAGAAGGAATAGCTGACAACCAGCGCCATCAAGGCATCCAACCCCGTCTCGATGTTGGCGAAAATGTCCTGCGCGGCCGTTTCCATGCGTCCGGCTCCGTTTCCGAAGCTTTCAAAACCCGTCAGCCGCCGATGCGTTCCGAGTCCGGGCTGCGTGAGAGCGCGGCTGTCGTCTTGAATATGTTACCCATGTCTGCCTATCTTCAGGACATCATCCGGCGGTCGGGTGATTTGGTTGTTTCTCTGAAAGGGAAAGACACTGAGAACAGCACTGCGGAAGAAGGCCGAAATCATGCCTTCTCAGGCCGGCGTGGTCGGACAGGACGACCAATCCCAGGCCATCAAAACAGTCCTTGCCAGTCTGGAAGACTCCAAGGCCGAAAACATCGTCTCAATCGACATCCAGAAGAAGTCGAGCCTCGGCGACTACATGGTCGTAGCCTCGGGGCGCTCGCACCGTCACGTGGCCGCCGTCGCGGATCACCTGATCAAGGCTCTGAAGGACCAGGGGTTTGGCCAGGCGCGCGTCGAAGGGCTGCCGACAGCCGACTGGGTGCTTGTCGATGCGGGCGATGTGATCGTGCACGTCTTCCGCCCGGAAGTCCGCGAGTTCTACAACATCGAGAAGATGTGGCAGGCTCCGGATCTCGAGGACGAGACACTGCACTGACGCCCTGAGCGGCGCAAGGCGGCAGGATAATGCGGATCGTAGTGCATGCGGTCGGCCGGATGAAGGCTGGCCCTGAAGCAGACCTTGCGGACCGCTATTTCGAGCGCTTCCAGCGCGGCGCGCCTTCCCTTGGAATGGACTTTCTCGGCGTCAGGGAAACCCCGGAAAGCCGCGCCTCCGGTGCCGACGAGCGACGTCGCGCCGAGGCCCTCAGCCTTGATGGTACGCTTGCCGGCGGCGCCACGCTCTGGCTGCTTGACGAACGCGGTCGCGACCTGCCCTCTGAGGCTCTCGCCAAACGCATTGGCGGCTTGCGCGATGCCGGCCGCAAGACGCTGCTGATCGCGATCGGCGGGCCGGACGGGCACGCCGAGAGCCTGCGCAACATGGCCGAGCTGTCGCTCGCCTTCGGCCGCCAGACCTGGCCGCACCAGATCGTGCGGGTGATGCTGGCCGAGCAGCTCTACCGCGTCTCGACCATCCTCTCGGGGCACCCCTACCACCGCGCCTGACGAGGCCGCGCTTCCGCCCGATTCGGGCGCGAGGGTCAGCCAGAGGCCGCAGCGCCGCTATGGTTGATGGTTCCTTAACGAAGCTTTCCATAAGGTTGCGATCCGGCACCTTCGGGCGAAACATGATCGGAACGGCACAGGCAAACGGACGGAAGGCAAGGCTGGGCGTCGCCCTGCTTGCCGGCGTCTTCGTCCTGTCCACCGTCCCCTCCCTTGCCGTCGAATCGACCGGCTCCATCGAGCAGCGCCGCACCCAGAGCCGCGAGGAATATGAGGCGATTGCGAAACAGGTCTCTCTGACCACCGAACGGATGCACGCGCTCGCCGCCGAGATCGACGCCGTGCGCAAGGACCATGCGACGATCACAGCGGCGCTGATCCAGGCGGCGAAGACCGAGAAAAAGCTGGCGCAGGACGTGCAGGCCATCACCGACCGCATCGACGTGCTGAAGGAGCAGCAGGACGAAATCCGCCGCTCGCTGGCCGAGCGTCGCGACGTGCTGGCGGAAGTGCTCGGCGCGCTGCAGCGCATGGGGCTGAACCCGCCGCCCGCGCTGCTGGTTGAGCCCGAAGACGCGCTGTCGTCGGTGCGCAGCGCCATCCTGCTTGGCTCGGTCGTGCCGGAACTGCGCGCCGAGACCGAAATCCTCATCGCCGATCTGGCGGAACTGTCACGCGTGACCGCCTCCATCGAGGAGGAACGCGCCCGGCTGATGACGACGATGAGCGAACAGCTTGCCGAGAAGGAGCGGCTGGACCTGCTTCTGAAGGAAAAGAAGGAGCTGCAGGCGCGCTCCGAGAGCGAATATGAGAGCGAGCGCGCCAAGGCCGAGGAACTGGCGTCGCGCGCCGGCAATCTGAAAGACCTGATCGGCTCGCTCGAAACCGAGATCGAGGCGATGCGCAGCGCCGAGGAAAAAGCGCGGCGTGCCGAGGAAGCGAAGATCAGGCGCGAGGCTGCGTTGCGCGCCATGCCGATCCCCGACGCCAACCGCCTCGACGCGCCGGTGTCGTTCATTGCCCTGCAAGGCCAGCTCGCGACACCTGTGACCGGGCGGTTTTCAAGCCGTTTCGGCGACGGCGACAATAACGGCGGCGTGATGCATGGAGACACGCTTGCGACACAATCGGAAGCAATCGTCACAGCGCCAACAGATGGCAGCGTTCTGTTTGCGGGGCTCTTCCGGTCGTATGGTCAACTCTTGATCCTCGATGCTGGCGACGGCTATCATGTCGTCCTGGCAGGGATGGGCAGAATCAGCGTGTCTCTGGGTCAGTCCGTCATGGCGGGAGAACCCGTAGGCGCGATGGGAGAAGCCAGGGTGGCAAGCACCCAGGCGGTCGAGAATGGAAACTCCGGACCGGAACTCTACGTGGAGTTCCGCAAGGACGGAAAACCCGTCGATCCGGCCCCGTGGTGGGCGGAGCGTCTTTCGGGAAGGACAGGAAATGATACGTAAAGTTTCGCTTCTGGTCGCGGGCGCTCTGATGGGAGCCTCGGCCATGAGCCTCATTTATGGCTCTCCCGGCTCGACGGCCAACGCCGCTGGCACCGAAACCTATCGCCAGTTGGCGATCTTCGGCGACATCTTCGAGCGCGTCCGCGGTCAGTACGTGACCCCGCCGGACGAGAAGGCTCTGGTCGAGAGCGCGATCAACGGCATGCTCACCTCCCTCGACCCGCATTCCTCCTACCTCAATCCCGAGGCCGCGAAGGACATGCGCGTCCAGACCAAGGGCGAGTTCGGCGGCCTCGGCATCGAGGTCACGATGGAGAACGAACTCGTCAAGGTCATCACACCGATCGACGACACCCCGGCGGCGCGCGCCGGCGTGCGCGCCGGCGACTTCATCTCCGCCATCGACGGCACCGAAGTGCGGGGCATGACGCTGAATGACGCGGTCGAGAAGATGCGCGGTCTGGTCAACACTCCGATCGACCTGACGATCCTGCGGGAAGGCAGCCAGGACCCGATCAAGATCACCATCATTCGCGACGTCATCAAGGTGAAGGCGGTCAAGTTCCGCGTCGAGAACGACGTCGGCTACATGAAGATCACCTCCTTCACCGAGAAGACCTTCGACGACCTGCAGAACGCGATCGAAACGATCAAGAAGGACATCCCGGCCGACAAGCTGAAGGGCTACGTGCTCGACCTGCGCCTCAATCCGGGTGGCCTGCTCGATCAGGCGGTGAGCGTGTCCGACACCTTCCTCGATCGCGGCGAGATCGTCTCGACGCGCGGCCGCGATCCGAAGGATGTCTCGCGCTTCGACGCCCGTCCGGGCGACATGATCGACGGCAAGCCGCTGGTCGTGCTGGTGAACGGCGGTTCGGCCTCGGCTTCCGAGATCGTCGCCGGTGCGCTGCAGGATCATCGCCGCGCGACGGTGGTGGGCACGCAGTCCTTCGGCAAGGGCTCGGTGCAGACCATCATTCCGCTGGCCGAGAACGGCGCGCTGCGCCTGACCACGGCGCTCTACTACACGCCGGCCGGCAAATCGATCCAGGGCAAGGGCATCACGCCTGACATCAAGGTCGAACAGCCGCTGCCGGAAGATCTGGCCGGTCGCGACGTAACGCGCGGCGAATCCGATCTGCGCGGCCACATCAAGGGCGCCGACGAAAGCGATCAGGGCTCCGGCTCTGCTGCCTACGTACCGCCGGAGCCGAAGGACGACGTGCAGCTTGCCTACGCGCTCGACCTGCTGCGCGGCACCAAGACCGACCCGGCCTTCCCGGCGAACCCGGACAAGGCTGTCCTGAACCAGTAGGCGTTTCGGTCCCGGCCCGACCGGGATTTGTGTGAGTGAGCGACTGCCGGAATCTCCGATTCCGGCAGTTTCGATTCCGACGATGCGAGGGGTGCATCTTGTCGACCGTTGAAGCCACGCCGAAACGCGAGATCGACCGGCCGCTCGGCCAGATGCAGCCGCGCCGCCAGCCGCCGGGCCGGGGCATCGACTTCCGGCTCGCCGGCACTGGCATCGCGGCACTGCTGCTGGTGACCGCTTCGGGCGTCATCGCCTTTCGCGACCAGCCGTTCCGCACACCCGTCACCGTCGCTGCCGAAGAACCGAAGCCTGTCGAAACCGCAACCGCCAGGCCGAACGGCCCGGTGCGTAGCGAGCCGGCCGGAAAGGGCGGCCCAGCGATCATCAAGGTCAACCCCGACGAGCCGGGCACGACCGGCACCGTGGTCATCCGCGATCCGTCGACGCTCGGCCAGAACCTGCGCGTCGCGCACCTGCCCGACATGGCGCTGGTCGAGGAGTCGGCGGACGGCCCGCTGCCGATCCGCGCGGCCGACGGACGGCGCCCCTTTGACGTCTACGCCCGGCCGTGGTCCGGCAAACGCGGCGCCCGCATTGCCATCGTGATCGGCGGCCTCGGCGTTTCGCAGACCGGCTCGCAGAAGGCTGTGGAACGCCTGCCGGCGGAAGTGACGCTCGCCTTCGCGTCGGGCGGCAACAGCCTCGGCCGCTGGATGCAGGCGGCGCGGCAGCGCGGGCATGAGGTGGTGATGCAGATCCCGCTGGAGCCGTTCGACTATCCGGAGGTCAATCCGGGCCGCAATACGCTGACCACCGACGCCAGCGGCGACGAGAATGTCAGCCGGCTCGAATGGGCGCTCGGCCGCATCACCAACTATACCGGGGTCATGAACTACATGGGCGCACGCTTCACCGCCGACCCCGATGCCATGGGGGCGATGATGGCGGAGCTCGGTCGCCGCGGTCTCGCCTACTACGACGATGGCTCGTCCTCGCGCAGCGTCGCCGCCGACCTCGCGGCCCGCAACGGCGTGCCCTACGCCGCCGGGGATGGCGCCATTGACGCCGTGCGCGACCGCGGCGACATCCTGAAGAAGCTCGACGAGCTTGAGCGCGTCGCGCGGGCCCAGGGCTTTGCCGTCGGCACCGGCTCGGCTTTCGACGTCACGATCGACACCGTGGCCTCCTGGGTGTCCGAAGCGAAGAAGCGCGGCATCGAGATCGTGCCTATCTCCGCAGTGGCGGCTGACCCGGAGCGCGGCTGATGGCGCGCAAACCCGGTAAGCCGGTGGATCCGGAGACGCTGCCATACCGTCCCTGCGTCGGCGTCATGGTGCTCAACCGCCAGGGCTTCGTCTGGGCCGGGCACCGCATTGCGATCGGCAACAGCGAGTATGACGGCTCCCCGCAGCTATGGCAGATGCCTCAGGGCGGCATCGATGCTGGCGAAGACCCGTTGCCGGCAGCAAGGCGCGAGCTCTACGAAGAAACCGGCATGCAGTCGGTTTCGCTGCTGGCCGAGGCGCCGGGCTGGATCAACTACGATCTGCCGCCGCAGCTGGTCGGCATAGGCCTGAAGGGCAAATATCGCGGCCAGACGCAGAAATGGTTCGCATTTCGCTTCGAAGGCAATGAGAGCGAGATCGCGATCGACCCGCCGCCGGGCGGGCACAAGGCCGAGTTCGACGATTGGGCGTGGAAGCCCATGGCGGAGCTGCCGGAGCTGATCGTGCCGTTCAAGCGTGGCGTTTACGAGCAGGTGGTCGCGGCCTTCCGCCATCTCTCCTAGGACGGCTGCTGCACGATCCCGCAGGCGATGCGATCGCCGGCATCGCCGCCCGGCTGGCTCGCGTGGTCGTCGGGGCCGGCATGCACCATCACGGACGAGCCGTCAGCATCCAGCAACGGATTGGGGCCATCCGATAGCGACAGCGTTGCGGTGAAGAATTCAGCCTTCAGGACGCCATCCTGGCCCACATGCACATTGGGGAGGTCTCCGGCGTGCGGGCCCTTGTCGTGATCGATCCCATGTTCCTTGCCGCCGGAGTAGTGCGGACCAGCGCTTTCAAACTTGCCAGCCTCGTCGCACAGGCCCTTCTCATGCACGTGGACGGCGTGCGGACCTGGCTTCATGCCGGTCATTTCGAACGTGACGCGCAACTGGCCCGACTTGGTCTCCTTGAAGGTGACCGTGCCGGCCTGGGTGCCGTCGAGATGCTTCATCGCCGCGAAGGCGGTCGCTTCCTGCGCCGAGGCGGCGGCCGAAAACAACAGCGCAGCGGCGAAGGCGGACGGGACTAGGACAGGTTTCACGGGGCAGGTCTCCTCTGACTTGGAGGGCTAACCCGTCAGCACCCGATTCGTTTCACGCGGGCGCGCTCACGAAAGCGCCATGTTGCGCTGCGCAAAAGAAAAGCCGGGCTGAACCCGGCTTTTTGAGATGCAATGCTGTTCCCGATCAGGCGGGAAGGATCGCGCCTTCGAGCGTCGTCAGCTGGTGCAGGAACGCTTCCGCCTTGGTGCGCGAGGCGTCGTCCTTCGCGTCGTTCAGGTCTTCGCGGGCATCCTGGATGCGCTTCGCCAGGCTGGCGCGGTCGATGTCCTTCACCGGCGTCGCCGATTCCGCCAGCAGCGTGCAGCCGGTCGGCAGGATGTCGGCAAAACCGCCAAAGACAACGTAACGCTCTTCCGCGCCCGACGCCTGCTTCACCGTCACGACGCCCGGCTTCACCGTGGTCATGACGGGCGAATGATTGGCCATCACCGTCATCTCGCCTTCGGAACCCGGAATGACCACCGACTCGACCTGCTCGGAGACGAGAAGCCGCTCGGGGGAAACGAGTTCGAACTGGAATTCAGCCATGATCAGCCAACCGCAATCGAATTGATAATCAGTCCACGAAGTCGATCGTGACGAAGGACGGAAACTCGCCCATCACCGTTCCGCTGCCATCGACCTGTTCACCCATCTCGATCTTGACCTTTACCTTCCGACCGATCTGGTCGTCCGGCATCACGGCCTCCGAATTCCAGGGCTCGCAGGCCGGTGCCGAGCACAGGCCGGTGAGGTCTTCTCCACCGGAGGCGGGCGTGATCGTCAGGTAGCAATTGTCGCCACAGCTGAACTCTTTGATCGTGCCCTCGGCGGTCTCGGCATCCTTGCCGAAAGCCGCACCGGCCAGACCCGCCGCGCCGAACACAACACCCACTGCAATCACTGCAAATGCACGTTTGTTCATAACGGCGACCTCCCGCCTCTGGTGTTTACTCCCGATCAGGCCGCCTCGGCAGCCAGACGCTGTGCCTTCTCGACCGCTTCCTCGATGGTGCCGACCATGTAGAAGGCGGCTTCCGGAAGATGGTCGTACTCGCCGGCGACAAGGCCCTTGAAGCCTTTGATGGTGTCGGCCAGGTCGACCAGCTTGCCCGGCGAACCGGTGAACACTTCGGCCACGAAGAACGGCTGCGACAGGAAGCGCTCGATCTTGCGGGCGCGCGCCACTGCCAGCTTGTCCTCTTCCGACAGCTCGTCCATGCCGAGAATGGCGATGATGTCCTGCAGCGACTTGTAGCGCTGCAGCGTCTGCTGCACCGAACGAGCCACCGAATAGTGCTCCTCGCCGACGACCATCGGGTCGAGCATGCGCGAAGTGGAGTCGAGCGGATCCACCGCCGGGTAGATGCCCTTCTCGGCGATCGAGCGGGACAGCGTGGTCGTCGCGTCAAGGTGGGCGAACGACGTCGCCGGTGCCGGGTCGGTCAGATCGTCGGCCGGCACGTAAATGGCCTGCACCGAGGTGATCGAACCCTTGGTCGTGGTGGTGATGCGCTCCTGCAGCGCGCCCATGTCGGTGGCGAGCGTCGGCTGGTAGCCCACCGCCGACGGGATGCGGCCGAGCAGAGCCGACACTTCCGAGCCGGCTTGGGTGAAGCGGAAGATGTTGTCCACGAAGAACAGCACGTCCTGGCCCTGGTCGCGGAAGTACTCAGCGACGGTCAGGCCGGTGAGGCCGACGCGGGCGCGCGCGCCCGGCGGCTCGTTCATCTGGCCGTACACGAGCGCGGCCTTGGAGCCTTCGCCGCCGCCCTTCTTGTTGACGCCCGACTCGATGAACTCGTGATAGAGGTCGTTGCCCTCACGCGTGCGCTCGCCGACGCCGGCGAACACCGAGTAGCCGCCATGCGCCTTGGCGATGTTGTTGATCAGCTCCTGGATGAGCACGGTCTTGCCCACGCCAGCGCCGCCGAACAGGCCGATCTTGCCGCCCTTGGCGTAAGGCGCCAGCAGGTCGATGACCTTGATGCCGGTGACCAGGATCGCCGCTTCCGTCGACTGCTCGACATACTCGGGAGCCGGAGCGTGGATCGGACGGTACTCGGTCGCGGTGACCGGGCCGGCTTCGTCCACCGGCTCGCCGATGACGTTGATGATGCGGCCGAGCATCTGCGGGCCAACCGGAACCGCGATCGGCTTGCCGGTGTCGGCAACGCTCTGGCCGCGCACCAGACCCTCGGTCGAGTCCATCGCGATGCAGCGCACCGTGTTCTCGCCCAGATGCTGCGCCACCTCGAGCACGAGGCGGGTGCCCTGGTTGTCGGTCTCCAGCGCGTTCAGAATCGCCGGCAGCTGGCCTTCGAAGGCCACGTCGACGACGGCGCCGATGACCTGGCGTACCTTGCCGGAGCCACCGGCGGTGGAGGTCGCTGCTTTCGCCATCTCTTCTACCCTTCTTTCGTCCGTTCGCATGTCCGGCCTCCGGCGGAGGCGGCCATGTCAGAGCGCCTCGGCGCCCGAAATGATCTCGATGAGTTCTTTGGTGATCTGGGCCTGGCGCTGGCGGTTGTACGTGATCGACAGCTTGTTGATCATGTCGCCCGCGTTGCGCGTCGCATTGTCCATGGCGCTCATCTTGGCGCCCATCTCTCCGGCGGCGTTCTCGAGGAGCGCACGGAAGATCTGCACCGCGATGTTGCGCGGGATGAGGTCGGAGAGGATTTCGCCCGGCTCCGGCTCGTATTCGTAAACCGACGTTGCACCGCCGGCAGCAGCTTCGCTGCCCGCGACCTCCGCCGCCGGGATCAGCTGCTGCGCGGTCGGGATCTGCGAGATCACCGACTTGAAGCGCGAGTAGAACAGCGTAGCCACGTCGAACTGTCCGTCGTTGAACAGCCCGATCACCTTCTTCGCGATCGCGTCGGCATTGCCGAAGCCGACCTGCTTCACGTCCCGCAGGTCGACGCGGTCGATGACGAGCGCGCCATAGTCGCGACGCAGAATGTCATAGCCCTTCTTGCCGACGGCGATGATCTTCACCGTCTTGCCGGCCGCGAGCAGCCGGCGGATATGATCGCGCGCCAGGCGCGCGATCTGGCTGTTGAAGCCGCCGCAGAGGCCGCGCTCGGCCGTCGCGACGATGAGCAGGTGCACATCGTCCTTGCCGGTGCCGCTCATCAGCGCCGGGGCATCGCCGCCGCCGCCGACTGCCTGCGTGATGTTGGCCATCACTGCAGCCATGCGCTCCGAATACGGACGCGCCGCTTCGGCCGCTTCCTGGGCACGGCGCAGCTTCGCCGCGGCGACCATCTGCATCGCCTTGGTGATCTTCTGCGTCGCCTTGACGGAGGCGATGCGGTTGCGGAGGTCTTTCAGCGAAGGCATGTGCCTGCTCTAGCGTCCTTACGCGAAGGTCTTGGCGAAGGCGTCGATCTGCGCTCGCAGCTTGCCGCGGGTATCGTCGCTGATCTGCTTCTCGGTGCGGATGGTGTCGAGCACGTCCTTGCCTTCCGAGCGCATGTGCGCCAGCAGGCCGTCCTCGAACTTGCGCACCTGCGGGATCGTCAGCTTGTCGAGATAGCCGTTGACGCCGGCGAAGATCACCGCGACCTGCTCTTCCGTCTTCAGCGGCGAGAACTGCGGCTGCTTCAGGAGCTCGGTCAGGCGGGCGCCGCGGTTGAGCAGACGCTGGGTGGCGGCGTCGAGGTCGGAGCCGAACTGTGCGAAGGCAGCCATCTCGCGGTACTGCGCGAGCTCGCCCTTGATCGAGCCGGCAACCTGCTTCATCGCCTTGATCTGCGCCGACGAACCCACGCGCGACACCGACAGGCCGACGTTCACCGCCGGGCGGATGCCCTGGAAGAACAGGTTGGTCTCGAGGAAGATCTGGCCGTCGGTGATCGAGATCACGTTGGTCGGGATGTAGGCCGACACGTCGTTGGCCTGCGTCTCGATGACCGGCAGCGCGGTCAGCGAACCGCCGCCGAGGCTGTCGTTCAGCTTCGCAGCGCGCTCCAGCAGACGGGAGTGCAGGTAGAACACGTCGCCCGGATAGGCTTCGCGGCCCGGCGGGCGGCGCAGCAGCAGCGACATCTGGCGGTAGGCGACAGCCTGCTTCGACAGATCGTCATAGCCGATCAGCGCGTGCATGCCATTGTCGCGGAAATACTCGCCCATGGTGCAGGCGGTGAACGGCGCCAGGAACTGCATCGGAGCCGGGTCGGAGGCGGTCGCCGCGATGACGATCGAGTACTCCAGCGCGCCGCGCTCTTCGAGCACCTTCACGAACTGCGCGACGGTCGAACGCTTCTGGCCGACAGCGACGTAGACACAGTACAGCTTTTCCTTTTCCGGACCATTCAGGTGAACCGACTTCTGGTTCAGGATCGTGTCCAGGATGATGGCGGTCTTGCCGGTCTGGCGATCGCCGATGACCAGCTCGCGCTGGCCGCGGCCAACCGGGATCAGCGCGTCGATCGACTTCAGGCCCGTCGACATCGGCTCGTTGACCGACTTGCGTGGGATGATGCCGGGCGCCTTCACGTCGACGCGGCGACGCTCGGTCGACTGGATCGGGCCCTTGCCGTCGATCGGGTTGCCCAGCGCGTCGACGACGCGGCCGAGCAGGCCCATGCCGACCGGAGCGTCCACGATGGCGCCGGTGCGCTTGACGGTGTCGCCTTCCTTGATGTCGCGGTCGGCGCCGAAGATAACGACGCCGACATTGTCGGCTTCGAGGTTGAGCGCCATGCCGCGGATGCCGCCCGGGAACTCGACCATCTCGCCCGCCTGGACGTTGTCGAGACCATAGACGCGGGCGATGCCGTCACCGACCGAAAGAACCTGGCCAACTTCGGAGACTTCTGCCTCCTTGCCGAAATTCTTGATCTGATCCTTGAGGATCGCGGAGATTTCTGCGGCGCGGATGTCCATCAGCCGACCTCTTTCAGTGCGAGCTTGAGCGAATCGAGTTTGGTTTTGAGCGACGTGTCGATCTGGCGCGAGCCGACCTTGACGACGAGGCCGCCGAGGATCGAGGGATCGACCGTCATCGACAGCTTCACGTCCTTGCCGACAGCGCTCTTCAGCGCCGCCTGCAGTTCGGCCTGCTGCGCGTCGGTGAGCGCATGCGCCGAGGCAACCTCGGCGGCGGACTCGCCGCGATGCTCGGCGGCGATGCGGCGGAATGCCTTGATGATCGCAGGCACGGCGAACAGACGGCGGTTCTGCGCGACGACGCGCAGGAAATTGCCGGCCAGGCCGCTGATCCCCGCCTTGTCGGCGATGGCGCCGATCGCCTTCAGCTGGTCGTCGGCCGAAAAGACCGGGCTGCCGATCAGGCGCTTCAGGTCGTCGCTCTGACCCAGCAGAACCTCGAAACGGTCGAGGCTGGCCTCGACGTCGGCAACCGAACCGGACTGGTTGGCAAGGTCGAAAAGCGACCCGGCGTAACGTTCGGCAACACCAGAAATGGGCGATGCGGATTGGGCCACGAACCGTGTCTTCTTTCTTCTGGCGGGCGCAGAGACTGGCGCTTGGGTCACAGACCCCGGCTAAATCCCTGACCTGATTGATTTTTTGATGCCGGGGAAAGTAGGGAGAAGGCCTCCCCCCAGCCAAAATTCGCCTGCCGCATAGCATACGCTTGTTAGCACCGCAACACGTCGCCCCATGCAACGCGGCGGCACATTTGTCGCATCCGCCGTTTCTCCGTCAGCGCCGGCCTCAGGCGGCTGGGACGTAGCCGAAGAACACCGCCACCGGGATGAGCCCGAGCGCCAGTTCGAGGATCAGGAAAAGCCAGTTGTAGATCGTGCCGCCACGGTCCGAGAGGATCGAGACCAGTCGTCCGAACGCGGTGAACAGCCAGCACACGCCGAGCGCCAGATACAGGAAGGGCTGCGCGAACAGGATCGCCGTCAGCCCGGTGCCGAGCAGGAAGCCCGCCATCGGGCCGCGCGCCGCGCCGAGGCCCTCAGCGCGCGCAGCCTGCAGTCCGGTCATGCGCAGCGATACGTTCGGCAGGAACAGAAACATCAGCCCGAGAAAGGCGGTGACGCCAGCGCACACGAATGAAAGCTGGTCACCGAGCACCATCGGCCATTCCGGCCATTCCAGCGTCATTTCCATTGCGATTTCCCCCGCACCGTCGGATCCGATCCTAGCGCCACCGGACCGCGCCGCCAATCGTGCAGCGCCTTCGCCCGTGACGATTCTCCGCTGCTACAGGAAGCTCTGCGGATCGATGTCGACGCTGACGCGCACCGAGCCCCGAACCTTCGGGCCTGCGGCCAGCATGGCGCGGATGTAGGCCTGGATGTCGGAGCGGCGCTCGCCCTGCACCAGCAGGCGATAGCGGTGCCGGCCGGCGATCAGCGCCAGCGGCGCCTCCGCCGGGCCGAGCACATGCAGGTCGGTTGCGGCGCGCGCGGCGCGGCGCAGGCCACGCGCATGCGCCTCTGCCTCCGCTTTGGTCTGGGCGCTGACGACGACGCCGGCGAGGCGGCCGAACGGCGGCAGGTGCGCCCGCTCGCGTTCCGAGGTCTCGCGTTCGTAGAAGGCTTCCGCCTCGCCTGAGACGATGGCGCGCATCACCGGATGGTCCGGCTGGTAGGTTTGCAGCAGGCCGACACTCTTCTTGCCGGTGCGGCCGGCGCGGCCCGTCACCTGGCTCAGCAACTGGAACGTCCGCTCCGCGGCGCGCGGATCGCCATTCGCCAACCCGAGATCGGCATCGACGACGCCGACCAGCGTGATGCCGGGGAAATTGTGCCCCTTCGCCACCAGCTGCGTGCCGACCACGATGTCGGCTTCGCCCTTGGCGATCGCCTCCAGCTCCAGCCGCAGGCGCTTCACGCCGCCCAGCAGGTCGGAGGAGAGCACGATGGTGCGCGCATCCGGGAAGCGTTCCACCACCTCCTCGGCGATGCGCTCGACGCCGGGGCCGCAGGCGGCGAGATGGTCGAACGTGCCGCATTCCGGGCAGGCGTCCGGCCGTTTCTCGTTGTAACCGCAATGGTGGCAGACGAGCTGGCCGCGAAAGCGGTGCTCGACCAGCCAGCTCGAACAGTCGGGGCACTCGAATCGGTGGCCGCAGACGCGGCACAGCGTGAGCGGCGCATAGCCGCGCCGGTTGAGGAAAAGCAGCGCCTGTTCGCCGCGCCCGATCGTGGTCGAGATGGCTGAGACGAGGGTCGGGGAGAGGAACTGGCCGCGCGGTGGCGGCGAGCGGCGCAGATCGATGGCGCCAAGCGCCGGCAGGGCCGCGTCGGCGAAACGTGCCGCCAGCCGGATGCGCCGATAGCGCCCCTGCTGGGCGTTGACGCGGCTCTCGATTGACGGCGTTGCGGACGCCAGCACGACGGGAAAGCGCGCGATGGAGCCGCGCACGACCGCCATGTCGCGCGCATTGTAGAAGACGCGATCCTCCTGCTTGTAGGCCGGGTCGTGCTCCTCGTCGACGACGATCAGACCGAGTTCGCGGAACGGCAGGAACAGCGCCGAGCGCGCGCCCGCGACCACCCGCACCGTCCCCTCCGCCACCTGGCGCCAGACGCGTTCGCGCATCTTCGGCGCCAGGTCCGAATGCCACTCGGCCGGCTTCGCCCCGAAACGGTCGTGGAAGCGCTCGAGGAAGGCCTGCGTCAGCGCGATTTCGGGCAGCAGGATCAGCACCTGCCGCCCGGCCTTCAGCGCCTCCGCGACAGCCTCGAAATAGACCTCCGTCTTGCCCGAACCGGTGACGCCGTCGATCAGCGAGACCGAAAACCCGCCAGCCCGCATCTGCGCGCGCAATTGGTCCGCCGCGGCCGACTGGTCAGGCGTCAGTTCCGGCTGCGCGTAGGACGGGTCGGGCGGCGCGACGACAGGCCGGCGCGGAATGAGAACCGGCTCGAACAGGCCCTGCTGCGCCAGTCCGTCGACGACGCTGGACGAGACGCCGGCGGCATGCGCCAGCCCGCTGCGCGTCCACGCCATGCCGTCGCCGGCAATCTCCAGCACGCGCGACCGCGCCGCCGTCATGCGATCGGGCTGGCCACCGGTCCATTGCAGCCCGTCCACCGGCGGTTCCGGATCGAAGGCCTCCGGCGCGCGCAGCAGCATGCGCGCCACGATGCCCGGCGGCGACAGCGTGTAGGCGGCGACCCAGTCCACGAATCTGCGGATGTCCGGCCCGATCGGCGGACAGTCGAACACTTGCGAGATCGGCCGCAGCTTCTTCGCGTCGACGCCGTCGGCCGAGCCGTCCCAGACGATGCCGGCGACCTCGCGCGGCCCCAGCGGCACGCGCACGATCGAGCCCGGCTGCAGGCGCATGCCAGGCGGAACGGCATAGCTGTAGGCGCGCTCGGCCGGCATCGGGATCATCACGGGCACGGCATCGTTCGAATCGGAATTCATCGCGCGTGACCTTGCCGTGATCTTGGTCTAGAGCAAAGTCCGACTGGCCGCTTCGTCAGCGCGCCGCTTATTCCCGGGAGCCATGCCATGAAGTTCTTCGTCGATACCGCCGACGTAAAGGAAATCCAGGAACTCAACGACCTCGGCCTCGTCGACGGCGTGACCACCAACCCGTCGCTGATCCTGAAATCGGGCGGCGACATCAAGAAGGTGACCAAGCAGATCTGCGAGATCGTCGATGGACCCGTCTCCGCCGAGGTGGTGGCGACGGAGTACAAGGAGATGATGCGCGAGGCCAAGGTGCTGGCCAAGATCGCCGAGAATGTCTGCATCAAGGTGCCGCTGACGCTCGACGGCCTGAAGGCCTGCCGCTCCATCCGCAACGATCTCGGCCGCCAGGTCAACGTCACGCTCTGCTTCTCCGCCAACCAGGCGCTGCTCGCCGCCAAGGCCGGTGCGACCTTCATCTCGCCCTTCGTCGGCCGCATCGACGACATCGGCTCGGACGGCATGGAGCTGATCTCCGAGATCCGCCAGATCTATGACAATTTCGACTTCCAGACCGAAATCCTCACCGCTTCCGTGCGTACCGTGAACCACGTCAAGCAGGCCGCGCTGATCGGCTCCGACGTGATTACCGCGCCGCCCTCGACGCTGCGCGCGCTGGTCAGCCACCCGCTCACCGACAAGGGCCTCACCGCCTTCCTCGCCGACTGGGCCAAGACCGGGCAGAAGATCGGCTGAGCGTGGCGGCCGGCCCGCAGGCCATCGCCGCGGAAGTGCTCGCCGCCCTCGACGCAGGGCGGCAGATCACGCCGTTCTCCGAACGCGGCGAGCGTCTGTCGCCGGCCGACGCCTATGCCGTGACGGCGGAACTGCGCCGGCTGCGCACGGAACGCGGCGAGAAACAGGCCGGGCGCAAGATCGGCTTCACCAATCGCGGCATCTGGGCCGAATACGGCGTCTACGCACCCATCTGGGGCGACATCTACGACACCACGATCATCGAGGTGGCGCCCGGAGCCCGCGTCGACATTTCCAGCCTGCCGCAGCCTCGCATCGAGCCGGAGATCGTGCTCGGCATTGCCGGCGAACCGCGCGCCGGCATGAGCCTCGAGGAGACATTCGCGACCGTCGGCTGGATCGCGCATGGCTTCGAGATCGTGCAGACGCAGTTCCGCGACTGGCGATTCGACTGGACCGACTGCGTCGCCGACAACGGGCTGCATGGCCGCCTGCTCATCGGGCCGCGCCGGACGGTCGAGCTGCGGGAACGGCCGGCATTGCTGCGGGCGCTCAGCGCCTTTCGCATCGCGCTCAGCCGCGATGGCACGATGATCGGCGAAGGGAGCGGTGCAAACGCTCTCGACGGACCCGTGCATGCACTGACCCATCTGGCCGGAGTGCTGGCTGGTGACGCGCTGAATCCGCCGTTGCGGCCGGGCGAGATCGTGACGACCGGCACGTTGACGCCCGCCTTCCCGATACGGCCGGGCGAACGCTGGGCGACGACGCTCGACTGCATCGACCTGCCTGGACTGTCTGTCGAATTCTGCTAGTTGACCGGCGCCAGCGCGTTGGCCTGCACCGGCGGGGCTTGCGGCCGGTTCACCAGCGCCTGCGCCAGCGCCAGGTTCACCACTTCGGCGAGTTCGCGCCCGGAGCGGTTCTCGGCGTCCCGCTCGGCCCGCATGTTGGCGAATTCCTGCCGCGGCACGTCGTAGGACGCTGTGACCTGTCGACTGCCCGACACGATCTGCGCGCCCGTGCTGATCTCGGTCAGAACATAGTATGCGTAGAGCGTGATCGTCGACGACGACGGCTCGTTCTTGTCAGCGATCTGAATGGCCGCTGACGACTCCTGGCCCCGGCTGACGTTCAGGTCGAGCGCGTAACGCGCATTGGCCGGCTCGCCCTGGCCACGGTTCAGCAGGAAGATCAGGTGATTTCGCACTTCCTGCCCATAGCGGGTGGCCGGCGCCTTGATCTTGATCGAGGAGAGATCGGCGGAAACCGGCGCGCCGGTGGCCATGATTGGCGCGCTGGAATAGAGCGGGCGCACCGTGCAGGCGGGCAGCACCATCGCCGCGACGGCGAGGCCTGCGACAAGTCGCGCTCGCATCCGGGCGTTCCGCTCAGGCAACGACATTCACGATCCTCTGCGGCACCACGATCACCTTGCGCGGCGGCTTGCCTTCGAGTGCCTTCTGCACCGATTCGAGCGCCAGCGCGGCCTTCTCGACCGCAGCTTGGTCCGCGTCGCGGGCGATCGTCAAGTCGCCGCGCTTCTTGCCGTTGACCTGCACCGGGTAGACGATCTCGTTGTCGACGGTCAGCGCCGCGTCAAACGCCGGCCATGGCTGCTCGGCGGCGAACCCCTTGCCGCCCAGCACCTGCCAGCATTCCTCGGCGAGGTGCGGCGTCATCGGCGCGATCATGCCGAGCAGGAAGTCGAGCGCCTGCCGGAGCGCGCCTGCCGTCGCCGCATCGGCCTTGCCGGCGATCACGGCGGCCGCCGGAGCATGGATCGTGTTGACCAGTTCGTAGAGGCGGGCAACCGCCTTGTTGAAGGCGAGCTTCCCGATGTCGTCGGTCACCGCCTTCAGTGCCTTGTGCGCCGCCTTGGAGAGCGCGCCGGCCTCACCGTCGGCCGCTGCCGCCGGCTGAACGCCTGCCAGATGCGGCGCCACCTCGGAGACGATGCGCCAGACACGCTGCACGAAGCGGTGCGCACCCTCGACGCCTGATTCGGTCCAGATCACGTCGCGGTCGGGCGGCGAGTCGGACAGCATGAACCAGCGTGCCGTATCGGCGCCGTAGCCGGCGATGATGTCGTCCGGATCGACGACATTCTTCTTCGACTTCGACATCTTCTCGATCGGGCCGATCTCGATCTCCGAGCCATCGGTCAGCAGGGTCGCGCGGCGCTTGCCGTCGTTCTCCTCGACCTCCACCTCGGCCGGCATGATCCAGCCCTGCGGGCCGCGATAGGTCTCGTGCACCACCATGCCCTGCGTGAACATGCCGGCGAACGGCTCGGCCACCTCGTTCAGATGGCCGGTCGCCTTCATGGCTCGGGCGAAGAAGCGCGAATAGAGCAGGTGCAGGATCGCGTGCTCGACGCCGCCGATATACTGATTGACCGGCAGCCAGCCCTGCGGCCCGTCGACCACCGACAGCGTGGTCGGGCTCTGCTCGTTCCAAGGGTCGGTGAAGCGGGCGAAATACCAGGACGAGTCGACGAACGTGTCCATGGTGTCGGTGTCACGCCGCGCATCTTTGCCGCATTCGGGGCACTTCGCGTGCTTCCATGTCGGGTGATGGTCGAGCGGGTTGCCGGGCTTCTCGAAGCTGACCTCGTCGGGCAGCAGCACCGGCAGATCCCTGTCCGGCACCGGCACCGCGCCGCAAGCCTCGCAGTGGATGACCGGGATCGGGCACCCCCAGTAGCGCTGACGCGAGATCAGCCAGTCGCGCAGGCGGAACTGCACCTTGCGCTCGCCCTGCGGACGGCCGCTGACGGTCACGCCGGCGAGCCGCGTCGCGATTTCGTCAAAGGCCTGCGCCGGCTTCATGCCGTCGAGGAAACGCGAATTGATCATCACGCCGTCATCGACATACGCCTCTTCCAGCACCTGGAAGGTCTTGGCGTCGGCATCGTCCGGCATCACCACCGGAATCACCGGCAGCCCGTACTTGTTGGCGAAGTCGAGGTCGCGCTGGTCGCCGGACGGGCAGCCGAAGATGGCGCCCGTGCCGTACTCCATCAGCACGAAATTCGCGACATAGACCGGCAGCGTCCAGTTCGCGTCGAACGGGTGCACGACGCGGATGCCGGTGTCGAAGCCCAGCTTCTCCGCCGTCTCCAGTTCGGCCGCCGAGGTGCCGCGATGGCGGATCCCGTCGATGAATTCGGACAGCGCCGGATTCTTCGTCGCAGCCGCGCGCGCCAGCGGGTGATCGGCGGCGATCGCCATGAAGGAAGCGCCGAAAATCGTGTCGGGGCGCGTCGTGTAGACCTCGAGCTCGGTCTCGCTCCCCGGTGCCGTACCGCTGGCGATCTGCCAGCGCAGAAGCAGACCCTCGGAGCGGCCGATCCAGTTCTCCTGCATCAGCCGGACCTTGTCCGGCCAGCGGTCGAGCGTGCCGAGGCTGGCGAGCAGGTCCTCGCTCATCTTCGTGATCTTGAAGAACCACTGCGTCAGGTCGCGCAGTTCGACCGGCGCGCCGGAGCGCCAGCCCTTGCCGTCGATCACCTGCTCGTTGGCGAGCACCGTCATGTCGACGGGATCCCAGTTGACCTTCGCCGACCTGCGCTCGACCAGTCCGCCGCGCCAGAAGTCGTTGAACATCTTCTGCTGGTGCTTGTAGTAGCTCGGGTCGCAGGTCGCGAGTTCGCGCGCCCAGTCGAGCGACAGGCCCATCGTCTTCAGCTGGCCCTTCATCGTCGCGATGTTGGCGTAGGTCCACTCGCGCGGGTTGACCCTGTTGTCGCGCGCCGCGTTCTCCGCCGGCAGCCCGAACGCGTCCCAGCCCATCGGATGCAGCACGTTGTAGCCGAGCGCGCGCATGTGCCGCGCGACCACGTCGCCCATCGTATAGTTGCGCACGTGCCCCATGTGGATGCGCCCCGACGGATACGGGAACATCTCCAGCACGTAGTATTTCGGGCGCGGGTCGTCGTTCGAGGTGGCAAACAGCTTGGCCTCGTCCCAGGCCTTTTGCCATTTCGGCTCGGTTGCGCGCGGATTGTAGCGTTCGGTTGCCATGCCCGGTTTTTGACTTATGAAGACAAAGTTGCGGGTCTTCACCACGCTTTGGGAAACCCGTCAACTCCAAGGACTTGAGACGACGATGACGGACGAACACGGCACCAGCACGGCGGTCGGCAATCTGGCGGCGGTCCGCGGCGCCATTGCCGCGGCGGAAGCCGAGGCGGGTCGTGCAGCCGGTTCGGTCGAACTTGTTGCCGTGTCCAAGACCTTCGAGGCGGAGCACATCCGGCCGGTGATCGAGGCCGGCCAGCGCGTCTTCGGCGAGAACCGCGTGCAGGAGGCTGGAGCCAAGTGGCCGGCGCTGAAGCGCGACTTTCCCGACATCGAGCTGCACCTGATCGGCCCGCTGCAGTCAAACAAGGCGAAGGATGCCGTCGCGCTGTTCGACGTCATCGAGACGGTGGACCGTGAGAAGATCGCGGCCGAGCTGGCAAAGGAGATTGCCCGGCAGGGCCGCGCGCCGAAGCTCTACGTGCAGGTGAACACTGGTTCGGAGCCGCAGAAGGCGGGCATCGAGCCGCGCGAGGCGGTGGCGTTCGTCACGCGCTGCCGCGAGGTCCATGGCCTGGCGATCGACGGGCTGATGTGCATCCCGCCTGCCGACGAGAACCCCGGCCCGCATTTCGCGCTGCTGTCGAAGCTCGCCCGCGAGGCCGGCGTCGCCATGCTCTCCATGGGCATGTCTTCGGACTTCGAGACCGCCGTCGCCTTCGGCGCCACATCGGTGCGCGTCGGATCGGCGATCTTCGGCAGCCGTTGATCGGGGACGGCGGCGAGCGCGACGCTCGCCGCCTCCGCAGAGAAAAGTTTGCGGGCATCCTTGGCGCACCCGCCGGCGCAGCCCTATGTGCTGGGTCTCACATTCCCGTCAGGAGCACTCCCAATGCGCTACAACCAGCTTGGCCGCACCGGCATGTTCGTATCCGAAATCTGCCTGGGCACGATGACCTTCGGCAAGGAAGGCGAGGCGGGCATCTGGGGCCAGATCGCCGGCGTCGAGCAGAAAGCCGCCGATGCGGTGGTGGAGCAGGCCCTCGCCGCCGGCGTCAACTTCATCGACACCGCCGACGTCTATTCCTTCGGCGCCTCTGAACGCATTCTCGGCCAGTCGCTGAAGAACCTCGGCGTCAAGCGCTCCGACGTGGTGATCGCAACCAAGACGCACGGCCAGATGGGCGCCGGTCCGAATGACCGCGGCTCCTCACGCGGCCACATCATGGATTCGGTCGAGGGCAGCCTCGAGCGCCTGCAGCTCGACCACATCGACCTTTACCAGATCCACGGCACCGACACGGTGACGCCGATCGACGAGACGCTGCGCGCCATGGACGACCTCGTGTCGCGCGGGCTCGTCCGTTACGTCGGCGTCTCCAACTGGCAGGCGTGGCGCATCGCCAAGGCGCTCGGCATTTCCGAGAGCAGGGGCTACGCCCGCTTCGAGACCATCCAGGCCTATTACTCGATCGCCGGCCGCGACCTCGAACGCGAGATCGTGCCGCTGCTCACCGAGGAGAAGCTCGGCCTCATGGTGTGGTCGCCGCTCGCCGGTGGCCTGCTCTCCGGCAAATACGGTCCCGGCGCCCCGGGCAACGGCGAGGGCCGCCGCCAGAAATTCGACTTCCCGCCGGTGAACGAGGAACGCGCCTGGCCGGCGGTGAAGATCATGCGCGAAATCGCCGCGAAGCACGGCGTCAGCGTCGCCACGGTCGCGCTGGCCTATGTGCTGGCCAAGCCCTTCGTGATGAGCGTGCTGATCGGCGCCACGACGATGGAACAGCTCGACCAGAACCTCGCCGCCACCGAGCTCACGCTCGACGCCGGCGACCTGAAGCGGCTGGACGAGGCGAGCGCGCTGCCGGCCGAATATCCCGGCTGGATGCTCGACCGCCAGGCGGGCGGACGCCGCCCGGCGCCGTACAAGCGAAGCTAGCGCCGCAACCGCATCCGAATGCTCAGTGCAGCACGATCTCCCCATCGACCTTCCGCCACTCCGTCGGCGAGATCAGCCGGCGGTG
>JBFXFO010000034.1:0-28734 GCA_050178915.1 Rhizobiaceae bacterium
CTCCATCAACTGCGCCTGGCTGTCGAGGCGGCGGATGGCGCCAAGCTCTTCCTCGCGGCCGAGCCTTGCCTTGGAGGCAGCAGATTTCAGCACGCCGATGGTCTCGTCATAGACTTTCAGCGGAACGGGGAAGGGGTGGCGATCCTTGCCGCCATGCGCCAGCGAGAAGCGACCGGGATCGGCGAAGCGGTGCGGCGCGCCGTGCACCACCTCGGCAACCATGGCGAGCGCCTGCACCGTCCGCGCGCCGACGCCGGGCGTCAGCAGCAATTCGCTGAAGTCCTCGGGCGCGCGCTCGACTGCGGCGGCGATGTTGCCGTGCAGGCGGCGCATGATGACATCGCTCTCGCGCACATCGTGATGCGCCGGCATGACCAGATGCGGCAGCAGCGGCTGTTCGGCAGGCTTCTGTGGCGGGGCGCCGGCGCGCTCGATCGCAGCGAATTCGCGCAGGATGCGCGCCGTGCCTTCCGAGTGCAGCAGGTCGAGCTGGCCGCTGCGCGAGGCCTCGGCGCGGCGATCGGTCAGGTTGGCGATCTCCCCTTGGTTCTCGCCTTCGATGGCCGCATGCGGCTGGTCGACGAAGCTGGCGAGCCCCTGGCCGAGCCAGTGATAGCGCCGCGCTGTGCTCGTCGTGTCGTTCATGCCCTGCTGGACGACGACCCAGTGGCCGTCATCGGCGACGATGAACCCGTGCAGGTAGAGGTCGAAGCCGTCCTGCACGGCGGCACTGTCGACCTTGGCGACCAGCCGGCTGGCGCGGGCCAGCCGCTGCCCGTCGAAGCCGACGCGGTCGCCGATCGCGATGAGTTCGTGCGGCGTCTTGCGCGAATGCGCACCGCGCCCGCCGCAGACATGCAGGCCGAGCTCGCGCGACAGCGGCTGCAGCCCGCGCTTCAGCGCGCCGATGACGCTGGTGGTGATGCCGGACGAGTGCCAGTCCATGCCCATGACGGCACCGAAGGACTGGAACCAGAAGGGATGCGCCAGCCGCGCCAGCAGCTCGTCGCGGCCGTAGTGGTGAACGATCGCCTCGCACATCACCGCGCCGAGGCGCGCCATGCGCTCGGCCAGCCAGATCGGTACGCGGCCGCCGTGCAGCGGCAGGTCGGCGCTGCCCGTCCGCGTGGTCATCGACTCGGGCCAAGGCTGGAGTGCATGCCATCAAGATGGGGCGCGGCGACGACGCCGTCGAGCCCCGACATCGCGGCAGGCAGCGCATAAGAACGCCGGTCATCGCCGACGCAGGCGCGGTTGCGACATCTCCCGCTCTTGCGCCGATGCGGCTGCGATGGTTTAGCGGCGCGACTTCCCCCCGCATCTCGCCGCAACACATCGGAATCCCATGATCCGCCTCGAAAACATCAGCAAGCAGAATGGCAAGCAGATCGTCTTCATCGAGGCATCAGCCGCGCTGCAGCGCGGCGAGAAGATCGGGCTGGTCGGCCCGAACGGGGCGGGCAAGACCACGCTGTTTCGCATGATCACCGGGCAGGAACTGCCGGACGAGGGGCAGGTCTCGACCGACCGCGGCGTCTCGATCGGCTACTTCAGCCAGGACGTTGGCGACATGGCAGGCCGCAGCGCCGTGCTCGAGGTCATCGACGGCGTCGGGCCGGTGAGCGCGCTGGCGCTCGAAATGGCCGAACTGGAAGCCGCCATGGGCGACCCCGAACGCGCCGACGAGATGGACGAGATCCTGGCGCGCTACAGCGACGTGCAGGGCCGCTTCGACGAACTCGACGGGTATGCGCTCGACGGCCGCGCCCGTGAGGTGCTGGGCGGGCTCGGCTTCAGCACGGAGATGATGGAGGGCGACGTGGGCAAGCTCTCCGGCGGCTGGAAAATGCGCGTGGCGCTGGCAAAGATCCTGCTGATGCGGCCGGACGTGATGCTGCTCGACGAGCCGTCGAACCATCTCGACATCGAAAGCCTGATCTGGCTGGAGAACTTCCTCAAGGGCTTCGACGGCGCCTTGCTGATGACCTCGCACGACCGCGAGTTCATGAACCGTATTGTCGGCAAGATCGTCGAGATCGATGGCGGCGCGCTGACCTCCTATTCCGGCGACTACGAATTCTACCGCCAGCAGCGCGCGCTGGCCGATGTGCAGCAGCAGGCGCAGTTCGAGCGCCAGCAGGCGATGCTGGCCAAGGAAATCGCCTTCATCGAGCGCTTCAAGGCGCGCGCCAGCCACGCTGCGCAGGTGCAGAGCCGCGTCAAGAAACTCGACAAGATCGAAAAGGTCGAGCCGCCCAAGCGCCAGCAGACGGTGCGCTTCGAGTTTCAGCCGGCGCCGCGCTCCGGCGAGGACGTGGCGACGCTGAAGAGCATCCACAAGGGTTATGGAAGCCGCAAGATCTACGAAGGCCTCGACTTCCAGATTCGCCGGCGCGAGCGCTGGTGCGTCATGGGCATCAACGGCGCAGGCAAATCGACGCTGCTCAAGCTCGTGGCTGGCGAGTCTGAGCCGGACCAGGGAACGGTGTCGCGCGGGCCGAGCGTGAAGATGGGATATTTCGCACAGCACGCGATGGAACTGCTCGACGGCGACCACACCGTGCTGCAGTCGCTCGAATATTCGTTCCCGCAGGCCGGGCAGGCGGCGCTGCGCGCGCTCGCCGGCTGCTTCGGCTTCTCCGGCGACGAGATCGAGAAGCGGTGTCGCGTTCTGTCAGGCGGCGAGAAGGCGCGGCTGGTGATGGCGAAGATGCTGTTCGACCCGCCGAACTTCCTCGTCCTCGACGAGCCGACCAACCATCTCGACATCGCCACCAAGCAGATGCTGATCGAGGCGCTGTCGCGCTACGAGGGCGCGATGCTGTTCGTCAGCCACGACCGCCACTTCCTCGCCGCGCTGTCGAATCGCGTGCTGGAGCTGACGCCCGACGGCCTGCACACCTATGGCGGCGGCTACACGGAATATGTCGAGCGGACCGGCCAGGAGGCTCCGGGGCTACGCAGCTAATGGGATTCAGGTGATGCCGGCCTGCAAATGCGGGTTTCTCCGCGTCCGGTGCTCACGTACCCAAATGTACGCTCCGCTCCGGTTCTCGAAACCCATCATTTTCGGCTCGGCCTGACCTGAATCCAGACCGGCGCTATGACGTGGATCAGGCAGGCCGCTTCGGCTTGCCCTTGAACTTCGGCTTGAAGGGACGGTCGCCCGGCGGTGTGCCGCCCTTGCGATGCGGCTTCTTGCCGAACGGCTTGCCCTCAGCCTTCCGGTCGGGATGGAAGGCCGGCTTGCCTTCCGGCCGTTCAGCCTGCTGGAAGCGCGGTTTGTCGTCTCGCCGGGGCGCAGGCTTCTCGCCCCTGAACTCACGCTTCTTGAACGGCTTTTCGCCATCGCGAAACTTCGGACGGTCCTGACGGGGCGGCCGTGGCACGCTCTCGCCAGCCGGCGTGATCACGATGCCTCGTTCCATGCCGCCGGGACGCTGCAGCTGTTCGGCAAAGGCGCCAGCCTTGTCGGCGGAAATCTCGAAGCGCGTTTCGATGTCGTCGATCTTGATCGAGCCGACGTCGCGCTTGGTGACGCCGCCCGCCTTGCAGATCATCGGCAGCAGCCATTTCGGGTCGGCGCGCTGCTTGCGGCCGATCGAGATGGTGAACCAGACGCCGCCGACCATGTCGCCACGTCGCGGTTCGCGCGGGGCTGCCGGCGCGCCATCGTCCTCGAATCGGCGCGGCCGGTCCGGCCGCTTGCCCTGCATGGACGCGACGGGCAGCGGCATCAGCTCTTCCGGCACCGGTCGCGCGGCAAGCTGCTGGCGCAGGAATGCGGCGGCGATTCGCTCCGGCGACGCCTGCTCGAGCAGCTCGGCCACGAAGCCCGCTTCGGCTTCGTCCGGCTCCGCCGCCGCCAGTGCGGTTTCGATGATCTGCCTGCGGTAGCGCTCCTCGATCTCGGCGATGCCGGGTGCGGCAACGACCGTGGCGGTGAGCTTGGCGAGGGTAAGCACACGCTGTGCCGCGCCACGCCTGTTCTCCGGCACGATCAGCACGCAGACGCCCTTGCGGCCGGCGCGGCCGGTGCGCCCGGAACGGTGCAGCAGCGTCGCCGGATTGCTCGGAACGTCGGCGTGAATGACCAGATCGAGGTTGGGCAGGTCGATGCCGCGTGCGGCGACGTCGGTTGCGATACAGACATGCGCTCTGCCGTCGCGCATCGACTGCAGCGCGTTGGAGCGTTCCGACTGCGCCATTTCGCCGGAGAGCGACACGACGGAGAAGCCGCGATTGGCAAGCCGCGCCGTCAGGTGCCGAACCGCCTCGCGTGTATGGCAGAAGACCAGCGCGCTCTGGCTGTCGGAATTGAGCAGCGTGTTGATGATCGCATGCTCGCGCTCGTCGCGGCGCACCAGCATCAGGTGATAGTCGATGTCGGAATGCTGTTCCGTCGTGGCGGTCGCAGCGATGCGCAGCGCGTCGCGCTGATAGGTCTTGGCGAGTTCGGCGATACCGCGCGGCACGGTGGCGGAGAACAGCAGCGTGCGGCGCTCTTCCGGAGCGGCGCCGAGAATGAACTCCAGATCGTCGCGAAAACCGAGATCGAGCATTTCGTCGGCTTCGTCGAGCACCACCGCACGCAGCGCCGACAGGTCAAGACCACCCCTGGTGATGTGGTCGCGCAGGCGACCGGGTGTGCCGACGACGAGATGAGCGCCGCGCTCCAGCGCGCGGCGTTCGCTGCGCATGTCCATGCCGCCGACGCAGGTGGCGGTGTGGATGCCGGCCTCGGCATAGAGCCAGTTCAGTTCGCGCTGCACCTGGATCGCCAGTTCGCGCGTCGGCGCGATGACCAGGCCAAGCGGCAGGGCGGCGGCATCGAAGCGGTCGGCGTCGCCGAGCAGCGTGGATGCGATCGCGAGCCCGAAGGCGACGGTCTTGCCGGAGCCGGTCTGTGCCGAGACCAGGAGGTCGGCATCGCCGGAGCCGACATTGGCCATCTCCATCTGCACCGGCGTCAGCTGCGTGTAGCCGCGTGCAGTGAGCGCAGCGCCCAGCGCCGGGTGCACGGAAGCCGGAAGTGGTGCGGGATTGGTGTCGTCGGTGGTCATGGGCGCGGTCTCGGTGAGCGCGCCGCTTAGCAAATAAAGCGAGGCTTGGGCAGCAAAAGTGCTGACGCTGCAGGAAGTCGAGGGTCGAAAGCTGGGCGGTATGCTCGCCGTGCTCGACGGTCCAGAGCGCGACCTTCTCGCGTCCGCTGCCTTTGCAGCGTAAAGCGCCCCGTCCGCCTTCGCGATCAGCGCGGCAGCCGTGTCGGTGACATGGACGACCACCGACGAGACACCGAGGCCGGCGGTGAGTATGCCGTGCGGGCTGCCGAGATGTTTGATTGCCATGTCGCGCAGCGCGTTGCGCAGGTCCTCGGCGACCTTCAGCGCGTCGGTGGCGGTACTCCCCGGTAGCACCACGGCCATTTCCTCGCCGCCATAGCGGGCGACCGTGTCGCCCGCGCGGACGTTGCGCCGCAGGCAGCGACCGACGCTGCGCAGCACGTCGTCGCCGGCCAGGTGTCCGTAGCGGTCGTTATACGACTTGAAGTGATCGACATCGATGAGGATGAGCGTGAGCGCCGTGCCGCTGGCGGCGCAGACGCCGAGTTCCTTCTCCAGCAACTGGTCGAAGGCGCGGCGGTTGGCGAGACCGGTCAACGCATCGGTGCGGGCGAGCGCCCGCAACTGGTCGGTGAGCGTCGTCAACACACCCTCATTCACCTTGAGGCGCGTGATGTCGGAACCACGACCATGGCGCGGCCGTCGGCCGTCGGGCGGGTGCGAATCTGCAGCCAGGGGCCGTCATAGAGGTGCACCTCCTGCTCGCTCTCCTGGCCCATCGACGAGGCAATGCCGTCGACCCAGCCGGCGACGCCGTCAGTCGGGATGCCGCGCTGTTCGCTGAGCGCGATCGGCGCCACCATCGCAACGCTCGCCTTCCTCGCAATCTTCTACACGGTCTACTCCAATTCCGACTCGATCACCCGCGGCGTGGGCTCGCTCGCCGGCATCCCGTCCGGCCTGACGCCGCTGACGGTGCTGCCGCTCGCATGTCTGGCCATTGCCATCGCGCACTTCACCGGCGGTCGGCTGCCGGCCTCGCGCTGCGCGCCGTGCGCGAGGACGAAGTCGCGGCGCGTGCATCCGGCATCCGCGTCGTCCGGGTGAAGCTCGCGGCCTACGTCACCAGCGCCTTCTTGTGTGGCATGGCCGGCTATCTGCAGGCCCGCTTCCTCGGGGTCGTCAGTCCCGACAGCTTCTACTTCAACGCCACGCTCGGCGCCCTGACGATGCTCATCATCGGCGGCATGTACAAGGGCGGCGTGCCCGGAAGGGCGAAGCGGCCAAGTGGGGCCTCACCTTCGAGGGCGAGCCGCGCATCGACATCACCGTGGCCGCCGGCGAGCGCAAGCGCCTCGGCGAATGGACGGTGCGGACCGTGGAGGCCGCTGGGCACGCCGGCGACGGCACCGCCTACCTGATCGAGGAGGAGGGGATATTCCTCGTCGGAGACTACCTCATGGCGTCGCAGCATCCGCGGCTGATCAACGCCGCCGCCACGTTCCGCGACCGTGAGGTCGACGGCAATCTGCCGTGGGTCATGGACATGGCCTGACGAGACGCCCCACCCGTCGCGGCCGCAAGGGCCTCGGCCCGTTCTGCCGGAGGCGGGAAGCAAAACAGCTGACATCGGCCTGATGAACGGCGGGATCTGTACGCTGGATCCGCCGCGGCCGCAGGCGCAGCCCTTTGGCGATCGCAGGCGGGGGATCGTCGCCGTTGGCTCCGATGGCGACGTGCGCGCAAGCATCGGCGAATCGCCCCGCAGCATCGATCTGCGGGGCGATGCTGCAGGAAGCTGCCGTTTCTGCGAACAACGAGAGCGCCGTCACCTCTGGCCCGGCACTGCGTCAGCGCCTTCGCGCCCGCGCAACCGAGAGCGGCATCGCCAATCGAGCATTCTCGCCCAACACGGCGCGCGGGCACTTGCCGTGCGAGGGGGGGGGCGGGCCCGCCTCAAACGCCCCCTTTTTCAACGGCCAACGTCCAGGTTTCGCATTCGACGGCAAAAGCCGTGAAGAGAACGGCGCGACAAGCTTGCCGATTTCAGATCGATGGCGTTGAGCGTGTGTCGGCCGCCAGTCTGTTGCCAGCGGTCGATACATCGCCGACTCCAGCGGAGTTGCGCTGGACGAATCGCATCATCTCGATGGGTAGGGTGGTGGGCGATGACGGACTCGAACCGCCGACATCTTCGGTGTAAACGAAGCGCTCTACCAACTGAGCTAATCGCCCGCCCAAGGTGGCGGCGACGTTTAAGCGCTTCACTGCGTCGCGGCAAGCGAAAAGGCCTGTTGGGGGCTGTTGACACTCACCCTGCAAGCCCTTAATCCACCGCCAACGACGCGGCCTGCCGCGTTGTGTGCGCGGGTGTAGCTCAGTCGGTTAGAGTGCCGGCCTGTCACGCCGGAGGTCGCGGGTTCGAGCCCCGTCACTCGCGCCACTCTTTCTCTCAACCTCCCATCCTGTCTCTCTGACGCGGGCGGTCGGCATTTGCCCGCCGAAGGTCGGTGCCGCAATCTGGTCGGTCGGCCGACAAAAGGCGGCGTTCAGTCTGCCGGAAAACATGTATCAAAAACTCAACTTTAAGCGCTGGAATTCAATCAGTAAAACCGCTTGGCAGTACCCTGCGGAAGGCAAGGTTTGACTTGCTTCGCCATTTGCGCTGCGCTAACCCTCGCCGCGCTGCACAAACTCCTTTGTGAGCGGCGGTCAGCGGCTTTGAGCGCGGTTTTCGCGACCCTCGACGGCGCCCCTGACGGCAACTGAATTCGAAGGGATGTTCGTACCGTGAACGAACTGCTCAGTTCCTACATGCCCATCGTCATTTTTATCGGCGTTGCGCTGGTGGTGGGGCTGGCGCTGATCGTCGCTCCGTTCATCGTCGCCTATCAGAACCCCGATCCGGAAAAGCTCTCGGCCTACGAATGCGGCTTCAATGCGTTCGACGACGCGCGCATGAAGTTCGACATCCGATTCTACCTCGTGTCGATTCTCTTCATCATCTTCGACCTTGAAGTGGCGTTCCTGTTTCCGTGGGCGGTCTCGTTCGGCGAGATCGGCTGGCTTGGCTTCTGGTCGATGATGATCTTCCTCGGCGTGCTGACGATCGGCTTCATCTACGAGTGGAAGAAGGGAGCCCTGGAATGGGACTGACCGAAGGCACCCTCGTCGCCCAGCAGCCGAAGGGCATTCTCGATCCGCGCACCGGCAAGCCGGTCGGCGCCGACGATCCGTTCTGGGGCGAGATCAACAACGAACTCGCCGACAAGGGCTTTCTCGTCACCTCGTCGCAGGCGCTCATCACCTGGGCGCGCAGCGGCTCGCTGATGTTCATGACCTTCGGTCTGGCGTGCTGCGCGGTGGAGATGATCCACACCTCGATGCCGCGTTATGATTCGGAGCGCTTCGGCATCGCGCCGCGCGCCTCGCCGCGCCAGTCCGACGTGATGATCGTGGCCGGCACGCTGACCAACAAGATGGCGCCCGCGCTGCGCAAGGTCTACGACCAGATGCCGGAGCCGCGCTACGTCATCTCGATGGGCTCCTGCGCCAATGGCGGCGGCTACTATCACTATTCCTATTCGGTGGTGCGCGGCTGCGATCGCGTCGTCCCGGTCGATGTGTACGTGCCGGGCTGCCCGCCCAGCGCCGAGGCGTTGCTCTACGGGCTGCTTCTTCTGCAGAAGAAGATCCGCCGCACCGGCACGATCGAGCGGTGATGGACATGAGCGAAGCGCTCAACGAACTTTCCGCCTATCTCGGCGAAAAGCTGCCCGGCAAGCTGCTGGGCTCGAGCATCGCCTATGGCGATTTGACGGTCTCGGTCGAGCCGGCCGAAATCCTGTCGGTGCTGACCTTCCTGCGCGATGACCCGCAGTGCCGCTTCGTGTCGATCATCGATATCAGCGGCGTCGACTACCCGTCGCGCGAAAAGCGTTTCGACGTGGTCTACCACCTGCTGTCGCCGACGAGGAATCTGCGCATCGCCCTCAAGGTCGCGACCGACGAGGACACGCCGGTCGCATCGGCGACCTCGGTCTATCCCGGTGCCGACTGGTTCGAACGCGAGACCTACGATCTCTACGGTATCCTGTTCTCCGGTCATGCCGACCTGCGGCGCATTCTGACCGACTACGGTTTCGAGGGGCACCCCCTGCGCAAGGACTTCCCGCTCACCGGTTTCGTCGAGGTCCGTTACGACGACGAGGCGAAGCGGGTGATCTACGAGCCGGTCGAACTGAAGCAGGAGTTCCGCAACTTCGATTTCCTGTCGCCGTGGGAGGGCACCGAATACGTGCTGCCTGGCGACGAGAAGGCGAAGCAGTGAGGTCCGGGGATGGGCAGGGCGGTCGCGGCGCTCGTCATCGGCATATTGCTGCTGATCGCGGTGCTGTGGCTGGCATCGCGCCTGTCGGACCGGATGCGCGGACATGGCGGGACCGTCACCAAGGTGGTCGCCCTGATCGTGATCGCGGCGCTGGCATACTGGCTCGTCGGCGAGGGGCTGGTGTTCGAGTATCTGAAACCGTGAACGCGGCGAACTGACCATGGCTGAAACCGCAGTCCGCAATTTCAACATCAATTTCGGGCCGCAGCACCCGGCTGCGCACGGCGTGCTGCGCCTCGTGCTGGAACTCGACGGCGAGGTTGTCGACCGCGTCGATCCGCATATCGGCCTGCTGCATCGCGGCACCGAGAAGCTGATCGAGCACAAGACCTATCTGCAGGCGGTGCCCTATCTCGACCGGCTCGACTATTGCGCGCCGATGAACCAGGAGCACGCCTTCGCGCTTGCGGTCGAGCGCCTGCTCGGCGTCGAGGTGCCGATCCGCGGCCAGCTCATCCGCGTGCTCTATTCCGAGATGGGCCGCATCATGTCGCACATCCTGAATGTGACGACGCAGGCCATGGACGTCGGCGCGCTGACCCCGCCGCTGTGGGGCTTCGTCGAGCGCGAAAAGCTGATGGTGTTCTACGAGCGCGCGTCCGGCTCGCGTATGCATGCAGCCTATTTCCGGCCGGGCGGCGTGCATCAGGACCTGCCCGACCAGCTGGTCGAGGACATCGGCAAGTGGATCGACCCGTTCCTGAAGGCGCTCGACGATCTCGACAACCTGTTGACGCCCAATCGCATCTTCAAGCAGCGCAACGTCGACATCGGCGTGGTTTCGCTCGACGACGCGTGGGCCTGGGGCTTCTCGGGCGTGATGGTGCGCGGCTCCGGCGCTGCGTGGGACCTGCGCAAGTCGCAGCCTTATGAATGCTACTCCGAGATGCAGTTCGACGTGCCGATCGGCAAGAACGGCGACTGTTTCGACCGCTATCTGATCCGCATGGAGGAGATGCGCCAGGCAGCCTCCATCATGCGCCAGTGCGTCGATCGCCTGCTCGGCAAGGAGAGGATCGGCCCGGTGTCGAACCTCGACGGCAAGATCGTGCCGCCGAAGCGCGGCGCCATGAAGCGCTCGATGGAAGCGCTCATCCACCATTTCAAGCTCTACACCGAGGGCTATCGCGTGCCGGCCGGCGAGGTCTATGCCGCCGTCGAGGCGCCGAAGGGCGAGTTCGGCGTCTATCTCGTGTCAGACGGCACCAACAAGCCGTATCGCGCAAAGCTGCGCGCGCCTGGCTTTGCGCACCTGCAGGCGATGGATTTCCTTTGCCGCGGCCACATGCTGGCCGACGTCACCGCCGTGCTCGGCTCGATCGACATCGTCTTCGGCGAGGTGGATCGCTGATGGCGGATGCAGCGGGCAGGGGCGACATCGTGATCGACACGGTGTCCGGCAAGGTCGAGGGAGCGGCGCCGCACGAGCGCCTCGCCATCGGCCTGCTGCGCCTGTCGACCTTGATCCTGCGGCCGTTCCACCTGTTCGGCGCATCCTATGTGGCGCGCACGCTGCGACGCGTGCTGCCCAGCCGCAAGTCGATGACCTTCCGGCTGGCCGAAGATGCGCTCATGCGCACGCCGTGGTGCGACAATTACTGGTCGGTTCTCAGCCTGCGCGGCTTCAGCTACGAGGCATCGGTGCGCGTGCTGATCCAGCGTTCGCTCGATGTCGACTATGGCTTCATCGATGCGGGCGCCAACCACGGCTACTGGTCGGCGCTGGCTTCGAGCCGCTGGGCCGGATCGCGTCCGGTGGTCGCGATAGAGGCCGCTGCCGATACCTTCCGCCAGCTCGACGAGAACCGTCGCCTGAACGGCGGGCGCTTCACCGCGCTCAACCGCGCGATCGCTGCGACCGGCGGCGAGCACGTGCGCATCTACGGGCGCAAGCACGAGCAGCGGACGACCGTCGCCCCGTCGGCGGAAGCCAAGCCCATCCTCGACTGCACCACGATCACCCTCGACGAGGTCGCCGCCATGCCGGAATTCGGCACGGTGAGCAGTTTTGTCGTGAAGCTGGACGTGGAGGGCGTCGAGGTTCCTGCCTTCGAGGGCGCCAGCCGTCTGCTCGCAGGCGACAGCGTCTTCGTCTACGAGGACCATGGCGGCGACGCCAGCCATGCCACGACGCATCACGTGCTGAACGTGCTGGGCATGCGGGTCTTCTGGTTGGGCGAGGGGCGCGGCGAGGAGATACGCGACCCGGGCCGGCTCGACTCGATCAAGAAGTCGCGCCGCCTGGGCTATGATATGGTTGCAAGCCGCAGTCCGTTCTGGCTGTCGCGGCTCGAGCAGATGACGGGAGCGAACGGCACCGGGCCGGCAGCTCTCAAGGACGCAGCATGAGTGTTCGCAGACTAGCCTCTCCCGACCTGCAGCCTGCCGGCTTTGCCTTCGCCGGCGACAATATCGATGCCGCGCGCACGTGGATCGGCAAGTATCCGAAGGGCCGCGAGCAGTCGGCGGTGATTCCGCTGCTGATGCTTGCGCAGGAACAGGAAGGCTGGGTCACCAAGCCCGCCATCGAGCACATCGCGGACATGCTCGGCATGCCGTACATCCGTGCGCTCGAGGTGGCGACGTTCTACACCCAGTTCCAGCTGAATCCGGTAGGGACGCGCGCGCACGTCCAGGTTTGCGGCACGACGCCGTGCATGCTGCGCGGAGCCGAAGCCCTGATCGACGTCTGCCGCTCGAAAATCCACCATGACGCCTTCCACCTGAACGCCTCGGGCACGCTGTCCTGGGAGGAAGTGGAATGCGCCGGCGCCTGCGTGAATGCGCCGATGGTCACGATCTTCAAGGATACGTACGAGGATCTGACGCCCGAGCGGCTGGCTGAGATCATCGACGCCTTCGAGGCGGGCAGGGGCAGCGACGTGCCGGTCGGTCCGCAGAACGGCCGCAGCGTGTCCGCCCCGCAGTCGGGCCTGACCTCGCTGACCGATGAAAAGGCGGTGCTGAAGTCCACCCGCGACGCCGAACAGGCGAAGGCTGCTGCGACGACTCCCGCGACCAGCGAGCCGCCGGTGGCGCCGTCGAATGCGGCCAAGCCGCAGACGGCTGCGGTCGAGACGAACCCCACGATCAAGTCTCCGTCCGACGTGAAGGTTGCGCCGGCCGCCGAGGCCGCAGCAAGCGCCGCTCCGCCCGCGCACTCCGGCACCGAGGCGAACAAGGCCGCTCCCGAGGTCGAGCAGGTCGCGAAGCAGCGCTCCGGTGCTGCCGACGCCAAGCCGACACTTGACGATCCGAACCGCCCGAAGGGTGTGGAGAAGCCGCAAAAGCCGGACGATCTGCAACTGATCACGGGCATCGGCCCGAAGAACGAGGGCGTGCTGAACTCGCTCGGCATCTACACCTTCGCGCAGGTCGCGGCCTGGAACGAGGCCGAGCGCCACTGGGTCGACGGCTATCTGAACTTCAAGGGACGCGTCGACCGCGAGAACTGGGTGAAGCAGGCCGATGCGCTGGCCCGCGGCGGCGTCGAGGAATATGTCCGCGTCTTTGGCAAGAAACCGCAATAGCAGCACGGGGGATGTCATGAATCTGTCAGTCGTCAGCATCATCGTTCTGATCGTTTGCATCGTTGCCGCCAATCTTCTTCTGGTCGCGCTGCGCCAGGTCGTGGACCTGCCCTGGGATGACGGAATCGAATCCGCGGTGGCCGCCGGCATCGGCGCGCTCGTCTGGGGCATAGTGTCCCCGAAGTTCAGAAGGGCCTGATCTTGCTCGCCGACAAAGACCGCATCTTCACCAACATCTACGGCCGTTTCGACCAGTCGCTGGCCGGTGCGCAGGCGCGCGGCCTGTGGGACGATACGCCCGGCATCATCGCCAAGGGCCGGGACTGGATCATCAACGAGATGAAGGCCTCGGGCCTGCGCGGTCGCGGCGGCGCCGGCTTCCCGACCGGCCTGAAATGGTCGTTCATGCCGAAGCAGAGCACCGATGGACGCCCGTCCTATCTGGTGGTGAACGCGGACGAGTCGGAGCCGGGCACCTGCAAGGACCGCGACATCCTCCGTCATGACCCGCATACGCTGGTCGAGGGCTGCCTGATCGCCGGTTTCGCGATGGGCGCGATTGCCGCCTACATCTACGTGCGCGGCGAGTTCATCCGCGAACGCGAAGCGCTGCAGCGCGCCATTGACGAGGCCTATGAGGCCAAGCTGATCGGCAAGGGCAACACCAGCGGCTACGACTTCGACATCTACATGCACCACGGCGCCGGTGCCTACATCTGCGGCGAGGAAACGGCACTGCTGGAAAGCCTGGAGGGCAAGAAGGGCCAGCCGCGGCTGAAGCCGCCGTTCCCGGCCAATGTCGGCCTCTATGGCTGCCCGACCACGGTGAACAACGTCGAGTCGATCGCGGTGGCGCCGACGATCCTGCGGCGTGGCGCGGCGTGGTTCATGGGCTTCGGCCGCCCGAACAATGCCGGTACCAAGCTCTTCTGCATCTCCGGCCACGTGAACAACCCGTGCACCGTCGAAGAGGCGATGTCGATCCCGTTCCGTGAGCTGATCGAGAAGCATTGCGGCGGCGTGCGCGGCGGCTGGGACAATCTGCTGGCGGTCATCCCCGGCGGCGCTTCGGTGCCGCTGGTGCCGGCCGAGCAGATCATGGATGCCCCGATGGACTTCGACGCGCTGCGCGACCTGAAGTCGGGCCTTGGCACGGCGGCCGTGATCGTCATGGACAAGTCGACCGACATTGTGAAGGCGATCGCGCGGCTCTCCTATTTCTACAAGCACGAGAGCTGCGGCCAGTGCACGCCGTGCCGCGAGGGTACCGGCTGGATGTGGCGCGTGATGGAGCGGCTGGTGCGCGGCGAGGCGCAGAAGCGCGAGATCGACATGCTGCTCGACGTGACCAAGCAGGTCGAGGGCCACACCATCTGCGCGCTGGGCGACGCGGCGGCCTGGCCGATCCAGGGCCTGATGCGCCACTTCCGCCCCGAGGTGGAGCGCCGCATCGACGAATTCTCCCGCAACGCGCACCGGGCCGAGCCCGTGCTGGTCGCGGCGGAGTAGGGGGCAATCAGGCGCGCTGCGCCTGACCGGGAAAGAATGGCAATGGCAAAGCTCAAGGTCGACGGGAAAGAGATCGAGGTACCCGACCACTACACGCTGCTGCAGGCGGCGGAGGAGGCGGGTGCGGAAGTGCCGCGATTCTGCTTCCACGAGCGGCTGTCGATCGCCGGCAATTGCCGCATGTGCCTGGTCGAGGTGAAGGGCGGTCCGCCCAAGCCGCAGGCGTCCTGCGCCATGGGCGTCAAGGACCTGCGCCCCGGCCCGAATGGCGAGCCGCCGGAGATGTTCACCAACACGCCGATGGTGAAGAAGGCGCGCGAAGGCGTGATGGAGTTCCTGCTGATCAATCATCCGCTCGACTGCCCGATCTGCGATCAGGGCGGCGAGTGTGACCTGCAGGACCAGGCGATGGCCTTCGGCGTCGACTCCTCGCGCTACGCCGAGAACAAGCGCGCCGTTGAGGACAAGTATATCGGACCGCTGGTGAAGACGATCATGAACCGCTGCATCCACTGCACGCGGTGCGTTCGCTTCACGACGGAAGTTGCCGGCATCTCCGAACTCGGTCTGATCGGCCGCGGCGAGGATGCCGAGATCACCACCTATCTCGAGCAGGCGATGTCGTCGGAGCTGCAGGGCAACGTCATCGACCTTTGCCCTGTCGGCGCACTGACCTCGAAGCCCTATGCGTTCCAGGCGCGTCCGTGGGAGCTGCAGAAGACCGAATCCATCGACGTCATGGACGCCGTCGGCTCGGCCATCCGCGTCGATACGCGTGGCCGCGAGGTGATGCGCATCCTGCCGCGCACCAACGAGGCGATCAACGAGGAGTGGATCTCCGACAAGACCCGCTTCATCTGGGACGGCCTGCGCACGCAGCGCCTCGATCGGCCCTACGTTCGCAAGGACGGCCGGCTTGTGGCGGCCACCTGGCCGGAGGCCTTTGCCGCCGTCCGCGACGCCGTGGCGAAGACGTCGGCTGACCGGATCGGCGCGATCGCCGGTGACCTCGCCGCAGTCGAGGAAATGTATGCGCTGAAGCTGCTCATGCAGTCGCTCGGCGCGACCAGCATCGACTGCCGCCAGGACGGTGCTGCGCTCGACCCGTCGCTCGGGCGCGCCAGCTACATCTTCAATCCGGGCATCGAGGCGATCGAGCAGGCCGACGCCGTGCTCATCATCGGCGCCAACCCGCGCTACGAGGCGTCGGTGCTCAACGCCCGCATCCGCAAGCGCTGGCGTGGCGGCGATCTGCCGGTCGGCGTCATCGGCGACGTCGGCGACACGCGCTACCAGTACGAGCAGCTTGGCGCCGGCACGGACACGCTGGCCGATCTTGCTGCCGGCAAGGGCAGCTTCTTCGAGAAGCTGACGAACGCAAAGAAGCCTCTGATCATCGTCGGGCAGGGCGCTCTGGCGCGCGCTGACGGCGCTGCCGTGCTTGGCCTCGCCGCCAGGCTGGCGCAGGCGGTCGGCGCGGTTGCCGACGGCTGGAACGGCTTTGCCGTGCTGCACACGGCCGCAGCGCGCGTCGGTGGCCTTGACCTCGGCTTTGTTCCGCGTGAGGGCGGCAAGAACGCCGCGGCGATGCTGGAGGGCACGGACGTGCTCTTCCTGCTCGGCGCTGACGAGCTGGATCTCGCGCCCGCCAAGGGCTTCGTCGTCTATATCGGCACGCATGGCGACGCCGGCGCGCACCGCGCAGACGTGATCCTGCCGGGTGCCACCTACACCGAGAAGTCCGGCACCTACGTCAACACCGAAGGCCGCGTGCAGATGACCAACCGCGCCGGCTTCGCGCCGGGCGATGCGCGCGAGGACTGGGCGATCCTGCGCGCGCTGTCGGAAGTGCTGGGCAAGAAGCTGCCGTTCGACTCGCTCGCCGCGCTGCGCGGCAAACTCTACGCCGAGCATCCGCATTTCGCCGGCATCGACGCGGTTGCGCCGGCCGACACTGACGGCGTGGCGAAGGCAGCCGGACTCGGCGGCGCGCTGCGCAAGGACGCATTCCGTTCGGCGGTCAGCGACTTCTACCTCACCAACCCGATTGCGCGCGCCTCGGCTGTGATGGCCGAATGCTCCGCACTCGCAAAGACCGGCTTCCGGCAGGCGGCGGAGTAAGATGGACTCCTTCTTCGACTTCTACGTGCTGCCGGCGCTGATCGTCCTCGCCAAGTCGGTCGGGCTTATTGTCGTCCTGCTCGTGTTCATCGCCTTCCTGCTCTACGCCGATCGCAAGGTCTGGGCGGCCGTGCAGTTGCGTCGCGGTCCGAACGTCGTGGGCCCGTGGGGCCTGCTGCAGTCCTTCGCCGACCTGCTGAAGTTCGTGTTCAAGGAGCCGGTGATCCCGTCCGGTGCCAACAAGGGCGTGTTCCTGCTGGCGCCGCTGGTGTCGGCCGTGCTCGCCATCGCCGCGTGGGCCGTCATACCGGTCGACGCGGGCTGGGCCATCGCCAACATCAATGTCGGCATCCTCTACGTCTTCGCGATCTCCTCGCTGGAAGTGTACGGCGTGATCATGGGCGGATGGGCGTCCAACTCGAAGTACCCGTTCCTCGGCGCCCTGCGCTCCGCCGCGCAGATGGTGTCCTATGAGGTCTCGATCGGCTTCGTCATCATCACCGTGCTGCTCTGCGTCGGTTCGCTCAACCTGACCGACATCGTTCTGTCGCAGCAGGACGGCATCGGCACGCGCCTCGGCCTGTCGAACAGCTTCCTCGACTGGCACTGGCTCGGCCTGTTCCCGATGTTCGTGATCTTCTTCATCTCGGCGCTGGCTGAGACGAACCGCCCGCCCTTCGACCTGGTCGAGGCGGAGTCGGAACTCGTCGCCGGCCACATGATCGAATACTCGTCGACGCCGTTCCTGCTGTTCTTCCTCGGAGAGTATGTGGCGATCGTGCTGATGTGCGCGCTCACCACCATCCTCTTCCTTGGCGGATGGCTGCCGCCCTTCGACTTCGCACCGTTCACCTGGATTCCGGGCGTCATCTGGTTCGTGCTGAAGGTCTGCCTGGTGTTCTTCATGTTCTCGATCGTGAAGGCGTTCGTGCCGCGCTACCGCTACGACCAGCTGATGCGCCTGGGCTGGAAGGTGTTCCTGCCGATCTCGCTCGCCATGGTCGTGATCACCGCGTTCGTGGTGAAGTTCATGGAGCTGTCGGCATGAGCGGCATCCTGATCGGAGCGGCGGTCGGACTCGGCATCGGCGTGGTGACCTACGCCGCGCTGAAGGTGCTCGCCGGTCGCGTCGATCTGGATGACACGAAGCGTGTCCTCAACGTGACGGGTCTGATCGACCTCGTCCTTTTCCCGGTCGTCGGCGCTGTCGCCGGCTGGCTGATTGCGGGAGACTGAACCATGGCGCTAGTCCAGGCCGCCAAGTCGCTGCTGCTGAGGGAATTCCTCGGCGCTTTCGCGCTGTCGATGCGGCAGTTCTTCCGTCCGAAGGAGACGATCAACTACCCGCACGAGAAGGGCCCGATCAGCCCACGCTTCCGCGGCGAGCACGCGCTGCGCCGTTATCCGAACGGCGAGGAACGCTGCATCGCGTGCAAGCTGTGCGAAGCGATCTGCCCGGCGCAGGCCATCACCATCGAGGCCGGCCCGCGCCGCAATGACGGCACGCGGCGCACCGTGCGCTACGACATCGATATGGTGAAGTGCATCTATTGCGGCTTCTGCCAGGAAGCCTGCCCGGTCGACGCGATCGTCGAGGGTCCGAATTTCGAGTTCGCGACGGAGACGCGCGAGGAACTCTACTACGACAAGGACAAGCTTCTGGCGAACGGCGACCGGTGGGAGCGCGAGATCGCGCGCAACATCGCGCTGGACGCGCAGTACCGCTGAAATCCGCCCCGTCGGGGCAGCTTCTCGCCGACACCGGGGAGAAGGAAACGCAGACGTGGACGCGCCCTACCGGCTCGTCTAAGGAACACGCGATTCCAGGCTGGAGGCAGCCGGAGTCGAGCAAACCGGGGAACCCATGCTGAACGGTCTAGAGGCGATATTCTTCTACCTCTTCGCCTTCGTCGCGGTCGCGTCGGCGTTCATGGTCATTGCCGCGCGCAATCCTGTGCACTCGGTGCTGTTCCTCATCCTGACCTTCTTCAACGCTGCGGCGCTGTTTCTGCTGACCGGCGCCGAGTTCCTGGCGATGATCCTGCTGGTCGTCTATGTCGGCGCGGTCGCGGTGCTCTTCCTCTTCGTCGTGATGATGCTCGACGTCGACTTCGCCGAATTGAAGCGCGGAGCGCTGCAATACGCGCCGATCGGCGCGCTGGTCGGCATCATCCTCGCGGCCGAACTGGTGATCGTGGTCGGGGGCTACGCCTTCGTGCCGGAACTGGCGACGAGCGTGGCCCAGCCGATCCCGGATCCCGCCGCGCGCCACAACACCGCGGCGCTCGGCGACGTGCTCTACACGGACTACATCTACTACTTCCAGATCGCGGGCATGGTCCTGCTGGTCGCCATGATCGGCGCCATCGTGCTGACGCTGCGCCACAAGCAGGGCGTCAAGCGGCAGTCGATCGCTGCGCAGGTTGCGCGCAATCCGGCCACCTCGATCGAGGTCAAGAAGGTCGAGACGGGGAAGGGCATCTGACATGACCGTTGGCATCGGCCACTACCTGACGCTCTCGGCGATCCTCTTCACGCTCGGCGTGTTCGGCATCTTCCTGAACCGCAAGAACGTCATCGTCATCCTGATGTCGGTCGAGCTCATCCTGCTCGCGGTCAACATCAACTTCGTGGCCTTCTCGGCCGCGCTCAACGATCTCGTCGGCCAGGTCTTCGCGCTCTTCGTGCTGACCGTGGCGGCGGCTGAAGCCGCGATCGGCCTGGCGATCCTCGTCGTCTTCTTCCGCAACCGCGGCTCGATCGCGGTCGAAGACGTCAACATGATGAAGGGCTGAGGCCGGTGTACCAGGCTATCGTCTTCCTGCCGCTCGCCGGCTTCCTGATCGTCGGGCTCTTCGGCAAGTCGCTCGGCGCGCGCGCGTCGGAGTACATCACCTCCGGTTTCCTGGTGATCTCGGCCGTGCTGTCCTGGGTGGCGTTTGTCACGGTCGGCTTCGGCGAGGGCGAGGCCTTCACGGTGCCGGTGCTGCGCTTCCTCGAGTCCGGCGCGCTGCAGGCCAACTGGGCGTTGCGCATCGACACGCTGACGGTGGTCATGCTGGTTGTCGTGAACTCGGTTTCGGCCCTGGTTCACATCTACTCCATCGGCTACATGCACCACGACCCGCATCGGCCGCGCTTCTTCGCCTATCTGTCGCTGTTCACCTTCGCCATGCTCATGCTGGTGACGTCGGACAACCTCATCCAGATGTTCTTCGGCTGGGAAGGGGTGGGCCTCGCGTCCTACCTGCTGATCGGATTCTGGTACAAGAAGCCGTCCGCCAATGCCGCCGCCATCAAGGCGTTCGTCGTCAACCGCGTCGGCGATTTCGGCTTCGTGCTCGGCATCTGCGGCGTCTTCGTGCTGTTCGGCTCGGTCGACTTAGGCACCATCTTCGCCAATGCCGCGACCTATCTGCCGGCGGGCGCCGGGCATGGCGCGGAAGCAGCTGTCGCTGACGCCGCCGCGCATTCGGACACGGTTCTGAACTTCCTCGGCTACGAACTCGACAAGGCGACCGCGCTGACCATCGTCTGCCTGCTGCTGTTCCTGGGCGCTATGGGCAAGTCGGCGCAGGTGCCGCTGCACACCTGGCTGCCGGACGCCATGGAAGGCCCGACACCGGTTTCCGCTCTCATCCATGCCGCAACCATGGTGACCGCCGGCGTGTTCATGCTGGCGCGCCTGTCGCCGCTGTTCGAGCACTCGTCGACGGCGCTCATGGTGGTGACGTTCGTCGGCGCGTTCACGGCCTTCTTCGCGGCGACGGTCGGCCTCGTGCAGAACGACATCAAGCGGGTGATCGCCTATTCGACCTGCTCGCAGCTCGGCTACATGTTCGTGGCGCTGGGGCTGGGCTTCTACTCCGCCGCCATCTTCCACCTGTTCACGCACGCCTTCTTCAAGGCGCTGCTTTTCCTCGGCTCCGGCTCGGTCATCCATGCCGTGTCCGACGAGCAGGACATGCGCAAGATGGGTGGGCTGCGCAAGCTGATCCCCTACACCTACTGGGCGATGGTGATCGGCACGCTGGCGCTGACCGGCGTGGGCATCCCGGCAACCATCATCGGCACCGCCGGCTTCTTCTCGAAGGACGCCATCATCGAGGGTGCCTTCGTCGGCCACAACGCGGCCGCCGGCTTCGCCTTCGTGCTGCTGGTCATCGCCGCGATGTTCACGAGCTTCTACTCGTGGCGCCTGATCTTCATGACCTTCCACGGCAAGCCGCGCGCCAGCCACGACGTCATGCATCACGTGCATGAATCGCCGCCAGTGATGCTGCTGCCGCTGGCGCTGCTCGCCTTCGGCGCCATCTTCGCCGGCGTGGTCTTCCATGAATCGTTCATCGGCGAAGGCTACGAGCACTTCTGGAAGTCGGCGCTGTTCACGCTGGCCGACAACCACATCCTGCACGACTTCCACGACGTACCGATGTGGGTGAAGCTGGCGCCGTTCGTCGCCATGCTCCTCGGCTTCTTTGGTGCCTGGCGCTTCTACATCGTGTCGCCGGAAACGCCGAAGCGCCTGGCTGAGCAGCATCGCGGGCTCTACGCCTTCCTGCTCAACAAATGGTACTTCGACGAGGTCTACGACTTCCTCTTCGTGCGCCCCGCCAAGCGCATCGGCCACTTCCTCTGGAAGAAGGGCGATGGCTGGCTGATCGACGGCCTCGGGCCTGACGGCATCTCGGCCCGCGTGGTCGATGTCACCAACCGGGTGGTCAAGCTGCAGACCGGTTATCTTTACCACTACGCCTTCGTCATGCTGATCGGCATTGCCGCACTGGTGACCTGGATGATGCTCGGGAGCAGCTTCTGATGGTCGACTGGCCCATCCTTTCGGCAGTCACCTTCCTGCCGCTGGTCGGCGCGCTGCTGATCCTGTTCATTCGCGACGACAGCGCCGCAGCGCGTCGCAACGTGCGTTCGATCGCGCTGATCACAACGCTGGTCACGTTCGTCGTCTCGATCTTCATCTGGATCGGCTTCGACCCGGCCAACACCGGCTTCCAGATGGTCGAGAAGGTCGGCTGGCTGGACAGCTCGATTTCCTACCACATGGGCGTCGACGGCATTTCCATGCTGTTCGTCATCCTGACGACGTTCCTGATGCCGTTCTGCATCCTTGCCTCGTGGGAAGCGATCGACAAGCGCGTCAAGGAATACATGATCGCGTTCCTGATCCTGGAAACGCTCATGATCGGCGTGTTCTGCGCGCTCGACATCGTGCTGTTCTACGTGTTCTTCGAGGCCGGCCTCATTCCGATGTTCATCATCATCGGCGTCTGGGGCGGCAAGCGGCGCGTCTACGCCTCGTTCAAGTTCTTCCTCTACACGCTGCTCGGCTCGGTGCTGATGCTGCTCGCCATCATGGCGATGTACTGGCAGGCCGGCACGACCGACATCCCGACGCTGCTGACCTACGACTTCCCGCCGGACATGCAGATATGGCTGTGGCTGGCCTTCTTCGCCTCCTTCGCGGTGAAGATGCCGATGTGGCCGGTGCATACCTGGTTGCCCGACGCGCACGTCGAGGCGCCGACGGCCGGCTCGGTCATTCTTGCGGGCATCCTGCTGAAGATGGGCGGCTACGGCTTCCTGCGCTTCTCGCTGCCGATGTTCACCGAAGCGTCCGATTTCTTCCAGCCGTTCGTGTTCACGCTCTCCGTCATCGCCATCATCTACACCTCGCTGGTGGCGCTGATGCAGGAGGACATGAAGAAGCTGATCGCCTACTCGTCCGTCGCCCACATGGGCTACGTGACCATGGGCATCTTCGCGATGAATCAGGAGGGCCTGCAGGGCGCGATCTTCCAGATGCTGTCGCACGGCCTCGTCTCGGGCGCGCTGTTCCTCTGCGTCGGTGTGGTCTACGACCGCATGCACACGCGCGAAATCTCGGCCTATGGCGGCCTCGTCAACAACATGCCGAAATACGCCGTGGTGTTCCTCATCTTCACCATGGCCAATGTCGGCCTGCCCGGCACATCCGGCTTCGTCGGCGAGTTCCTGACACTGCTCGGCGCCTTCAAGGCCAACACCTGGGTGGCGCTGTTCGCCACGACCGGCGTGATATTGTCCGCAGCGTACGCGCTCTGGCTTTACCGCAAGGTCGTGTTCGGCGCGCTGACCAAGGACAGCCTGAAAGCCATGCTCGATCTCTCGGCGCGCGAGAAGGTGATCATCTACCCGCTGGTGGTGCTGGTGATCTTCTTCGGCGTTTACCCGGCCCCGATCCTTGACGCGACCGCCGCGTCGGTCGAGGCGCTGGTCAACAGCATTTCGACCGCGGCTCCCGCTGCGGCGCACAACTGACGGGATTCTTTCGGACCATGACACCCGAACTGATCCAGGGCCTGACGCTCCTTACGCCGGAACTGATCCTCGCGATCGGCGCCATGGTCATCCTCATGGTTGGCGTGTTCTCGGGCGAACGCTCCACCCCCGTCGTCGCCGTACTGGCCGGCCTGCTGCTCATCGCCGCTGGCGTGTGGGTGGTGCTCGGCGAGGACGGCAGAGCCTTCGGCGAAGCGTTCATTTCCGATCCGTTCGCGCGCTTCATGAAGATCCTGACGCTGGTCGGTTCGGTGATCACGCTGGTCATGTCGATGGGCTTTGCGCGCGAGCAGAAGTTCGATCGCTTCGAGTATCCGGTGCTGATCGTGCTCGCCACGCTCGGCATGCTGCTGATGATCTCGGCCAACAGCATGATCGCGCTGTACCTCGGGCTCGAACTGCAGTCGCTGGCGCTCTACGTCGTCGCCGCGATCAACCGTGACAGCCTGAAGTCGACTGAGGCGGGCCTCAAATATTTCGTCCTCGGCGCGCTGTCGTCGGGCATGCTGCTCTACGGCATCAGCCTCGTCTACGGTTACACCGGCAACACCGGCTTCGACGCGATTGCGCAGGCGCTGTCGGGCGGCGAGCGCCAGCTTGGCCTCGTCTTCGGCCTCGTCTTCGTGCTGGCGGGCCTAGCCTTCAAGATCTCCGCCGTGCCGTTCCACATGTGGACGCCGGATGTCTACGAGGGTGCGCCGACGCCGGTCACGGCGTTCTTTGCCGCAGCGCCGAAGATGGCGGCGATGGCGCTCGTGGTGCGCGTCACGGTCGGCGCCTTCGAGCCGGTCGCGGCCGACTGGCAGCAGATCATCGTCTTCATTTCGATCGCGTCCATGGCGCTCGGCGCTTTCGCCGCCATCGGCCAGAAGAACATCAAGCGCCTGATGGCGTATTCCTCCATCGGCCACATGGGCTACGCGCTGGTCGGTCTGGCGGCAAACAGCCAGGCCGGCGTGCGCGGTGTCGCCATCTACATGGCGATCTATCTGGTGATGACGCTCGGCACGTTCGCCTTCATCTTGGCGATGCGCCGCAAGGACCAGCATGTCGAGCAGATCGACGACCTCTCGGGCCTGTCGACCACCAACCCGGTCATGGCGACGATCCTCACCATCCTGATGTTCAGCCTTGCCGGCATCCCGCCGCTCGCCGGCTTCTGGGGGAAGTGGTACGTCTTCCTCGCCGCGATCGACGCCAACCTCTACGGCCTTGCCGTCATCGGCGTGCTGGCTTCGGTGGTGGGGGCGTTCTACTACCTGCGCATCATCAAGATCATGTGGTTCGACCAGCCGGTCGGCGCCTTCTCGCCCATGTCGGGCGAACTGCGCCTCGTGCTCGGCGTGAGCGGTGCGTTCGTGCTGTTCTACGTGCTGATCGGCAGCTTCATCGGACAGTGGGCAGAAGCCGCAGCGAAGAGCTTCTTCTGACGCGATGGCGGGTTTCGCGCTTGCCCCGACTGCGCTCGCTCAGGGCTACCGCCTCGAGGCGCACGATCGGGTAGGCTCGACCAATCAACTGGCGCTGGAGCGTGCCCGGGCTGGCGATTCGGGCCGGCTCTGGATTGTCGCACGCGAGCAGGAATCCGGGCGCGGGCGCCGCGGTCGCGTCTGGGCGACGCCTCATGGCAATCTTGCAGCCACGCTGCTCGTCATCTCGCGCAATGAGGTGCGCCTGCTGGCGACCCTCGGCTTCGTCGCCGGGCTGGCGCTGGCGGATGCACTGGCGGCGGTGGTGCCTGCCGGCCGCGTCGCGATCGCGCCCGACGGTGGCGGCAGCGGCGGCAACCGCTTCGAGCTGAAATGGCCGAACGACGTGCTTGCGGGCGGCGCCAAGCTTGCCGGCATCCTGCTTGAATCCACCATGCTCGAAACCGGAGGACAGGGCGTCGCCATCGGCATCGGCGTCAACGTCGCGGCACACCCCGAGGGCCTGCCTTATCCGGCGACGTCGCTGCGCGCGCTCGGCGGCACCTGCGATGCTGAAGCACTTTTCGTCGCGCTCTCCGACGCCTGGGATGCGAATGCGCGCGTCTGGGACGAGGGCAGGGGGCTCTCGCAGATACGCAAGCGCTGGCTTGAACGCGCGGCCGGACTTGGCTCCGAAGTGGCGGTGCGGGTCGACGGAAACGTTCTGCGCGGTATCTTCGAGACGATCGACGAGGATTGCCGGTTCGTGATCCGCGATCGCGTCGGCGAACGCATAAGGGTCGCCGCCGGAGACGTGCATTTCGGTGCGGTTGCGTCGGCGGTGGCCGATTGAGTGGAGGCGGGAAACGCATGACAGACAGCAATGCGGAACTGGTGTTCGTCCCGCTCGGCGGCGTCGGCGAGATCGGCATGAACTTCGCGCTCTACGGCTTCGGGCCGGCGCATGCGCGCGAATGGATCGCCATCGACTGCGGCGTCACCTTCCCGGGGCCGGACCTGCCCGGCGTCGATCTCATCATCCCCGACACGCGCTTCATCGAGGAAGACCTCGGCAATCTGCGCGGCATGATCATCACGCATGCGCACGAGGACCATTACGGCGCCATCCTCGACGTCTGGCCGCGCCTGAAGGTGCCGGTCTGGATGACGCCGTTCACCGCCGGCCTGCTGGAGGCCAAGCGCCTGTCCGAGCCGGGCGCGCCGAAAAACCTGCCGATCAAGATCTACAAGGGCGGCGAGACGTTTCAGGTCGGGCCGTTCTCCATCGAGGCGGTGCCGGTCGCGCACTCGATCCCCGAGCCGATGGCGCTGGCGATCACCACAGGTGCCGGCACCGTCGTCCACACCGGCGACTGGAAGATCGATCCCACTCCGGAGCTCGGCCCCCCGACCGACGAGGCGCGGCTGCGCGCGCTCGGCGACAAGGGCGTACTCGCGCTGGTCTGCGATTCGACCAATGCGCAGCGGGAAGGCGAGTCGCCCTCCGAGCAGGCGGTCGCGGCCAATCTGACCAGGCTTATCGCCGAGGCACCGGGCCGTGTCGCCATCACCACCTTCTCCTCCAACGTCGGCCGCATCCGCTCGATCGCGCGCGCCGCGCGCGACGCCGGCCGGCAGGTGCTGGTCCTTGGCCGTTCGCTGAAGCGCGTCATCGATGTCTCGGGCGAGCTCGGCTACATGGAAGGGCTGCCGGAATTCGTCGCCGAGGAGGACTATGGCCGCATTCCGCGCAACCAGCTCGTCATCATCTGCACCGGCAGCCAGGGCGAGCCGGTGGCAGCGCTGGCAAAGCTGTCGCGTGACGAGATGAAGGCGCTGCAGCTGACGCCGGGCGACACGGTGATCTTCTCCTCGCGCACCATCCCCGGCAACGAGAAGGCGATCCTCGAGATCAAGAACCGTCTCATCGACCACGGCATGAAGATCATCGAGGACGGCGACGAACTCGTTCACGTCTCCGGCCATCCGCGCCGCTCGGAATTGCGCAAGATGTACGAATGGGTACGGCCACGCATCTCGGTGCCGGTGCATGGCGAGGCTGCACATCTGGTGGCGCACGGCTCGCTTGCCGCCACGCTCGGCGTTCCCGAGGTCGTGCAGGTGCGCGACGGCGACATGCTGCGTCTCGCGCCCGGCCCGGCAAAAGTCATCGACCAGGTGCCGTTCGGTCGCATGTACAAGGACGGCAAGCTCGTTGGCGACGAGACGGCGATGGGCATCAAGGACCGCCGCAAGCTGTCTTTCGCCGGTCATGTGGCGGTGAATGTCGTGCTCGACGATCGTTATGAACTTGCCGGCGACCCGGACCTCGTGGCGATCGGCGTTGCGCTGGCGGACAAGTCCGGCGAGACGCTGGAGGATCTGATGCTGGAGGCGGCAATCGGCGCCGTCGAGAGCATCCCGCGCCAGCGTCGCAAGGATCTTGATCTCGTGCAGGAGTCGGTGCGCCGCGCCGTGCGTTCTGCTGCCAATGACGCATGGGACAAGAAGCCGCTCGTGACGGTGTTTGTGACGCGCTAGAAGGGTGAAACGGTGGATGGCACGGTGCGTGGCAGACGGACGTGCGCCGCATCGGCTTCTGACCATTCACCCTTGATCATTTCACTCTCCGCCGCGGGGCCACAATGCTCGGACGCCTGAACCACATCGCAATCGCCGTTCCGGACCTCGACGCCGCGGTCGCCATCTATCGCGACACGCTCGGCGCGCAGGTGACCGCGCCACAGGCGTTGCCGGAGCATGGCGTGACGGTGGTGTTCATCGACCTGGGCAACACCAAGGTGGAACTGCTGCACCCGCTCGGGAATAACTCGCCGATCGCCGGCTTTCTCGACAAGAACCCGTCGGGCGGCATGCACCATGTCTGCTACGAGGTGGACGACATCATCGCCGCGCGCGACCGGCTGAAGGCGGCGGGCGCACGCGTGCTGGGTGACGGCAATCCGAAGATCGGCGCGCATGGCAAGCCGGTGCTGTTTCTGCATCCGAAGGACTTCACCGGCACGCTGGTCGAGCTCGAACAGGTTTGAGCCGGTTGGCTCGGTTTCATCAGGACGACACGCTGTGACCTGGCTTTCCTACTTCGCCGTCTACTTCATCATCTGGTGGGTGGTGCTGTTTGCCGTCCTGCCGCTCAGTCTGCGCACGCAGGACGACGAGCAGGACGTGACGCTGGGCACCGTCTCCAGCGCCCCGAGTGGCGCCCATATGCTGCGCGCCGTTATCCGCACAACGATCATCGCGTCGCTGATCTTCGCCGCGCTCTATGTGCTGACGCGTGTGCTCGGCTATTCCTTTGACGACCTGCCGCACATCGCACCTTGGTGAGCGACACAAAAGAAAACGGCCGGGATCACTCCCGGCCGTTCTGTCATGCGTGAAGCCCGATCGGCTCAGAGGCCGGTCTTGCCCTTGATCCAGTCCTTGAAGGCGTCGACGCGAGCGAAGACCGCGTAGGCGTTCTCGTGGCCGCAGAACATTTCCGCGTTGAGCGGACCTGCGCCCCAGCTCACGATACCGACCTGCACCGGACCGTCCTTGCCGGCAACGACCAGCGGGCCGCCGCTGTCGCCGTGGCAGGAGGAGATCTCGCCGCTCGGCGTGCCGGCGCAGACCATGCGCTGCGACAGCGGATCGCCGATACCAGCCTTCAGCACCTTCATCGCGTCCTTGACCGAGGTCTCGGAGAGGTGGATGAACTGGCCCTGCTGCATGATCGTCTGCTCGAGGCCGTCAGCGTAGTAGCCGCGGATGCCCTCGTTGCAGGTGTTGTTCGGATAGAGGCCGATCTCGCCCTTCATGAGGTCGGACGGGGCGGTGCCGTCCTGCTTCAGGCCCCAGCCGACCACGGTCGCCTTGCCCTGCTCGGTGGAGACCGAGCCGTCATTGAGCGAGACGAACTTGGCGTCGACCTTTTCGCCGATCTTGATTAGCGCGATGTCGTTGTCGAAGGTGATGGGGTTGTAGCCCTCATGCACGTACACTTCCTTGGCGACGTGCCGCGTGCCCTCGAGCAGCGAGGTCGAGCCGACCAGCACGGTGTTTGACTCGACCGGGTACATTTCGCCGACATCATTGACCATGCAGTGCGCCGCCGTCAGCACCCACTCGGGCGAGATCAGGCTGCCGCCGCAGAACTGCGACTGATACTGCGACTTCGGATCGGTATCGAGCCTGCCGGTGTCGAGCAGCGCCACCTGGAAGGGGTACTCGCCCTTCTGTGCCTCGGTGCCGCCAAGCACGCGATCGCTTTCGCCCTGCTTGGCCGCGCGCTCGATGAGCCGGGCGCGCGCGTCAGGGGTGCGCGAGCGCGGATCGGCTTCCGGCTTCGATTCCTGATCGAGAGCCGGCAGGGC
>JBFXFO010000035.1:0-28647 GCA_050178915.1 Rhizobiaceae bacterium
AGGTGCTGCAGGCACGCCTGCATCCTGCCGATGTCGTCGATCGCGGCGACCGCAAGAGCCCGGACTTCTTCCTCGACTGGGCCTTCGAGGAGGTGCGCCGCCTCGCGGCAAGGAAGGGCGTGCACACCATGGTCGCCCGCACCACCATCGACATGAACATCCAGCGCGCCGCGGAGGAGTCGCTCGAATTCCACCTGCGCCAGTACGGCAAGGAATACGGCGTCAGCGAGGGCGCCATCGTCGTCATCGAGACGAACGGCGCGGTGCGCGCCATCGTCGGTGGCCGCGACTACGGCGCAAGCCAGTTCAACCGCGCCACCAAGGCGCTGCGCCAGACCGGTTCGTCCTTCAAGCCTTACGTCTACGCCGTGGCGATGGAAAACGGCTTCACGCCGGATTCGGTCGTCTCCGACGGTCCGATCTCGTGGGGTGGCTGGTCGCCCAAGAACTATGCGCGCAGCTACAATGGCCGGATGACGCTGGGCATCGCGCTGGCGAAGTCGATCAACACCGTGCCCGTGCGTCTCGCCAAGGAGCATTTCGGCACCGAGGCGGTGAAGCGCATGGCCGAGTCGATGGGCGTGGAATCGCCGCTCTCGTCGCACAAGACGATGGTGCTCGGCACGTCCGAGATGACCGTGATGGACCAGGCGACAGGCTATTCCGTCTTTGCCGAGGGCGGCTATTCGGGCCTGCGCCACGGCATCTCGCAGTTGCTGACGCATGGCGGCGAGGTCGTCTATGATTTCGACCGTGACGCGCCGCCCCCGAAGCGGGTGCTGTCGGAGCAGGCCACCGCTTACATGAACCAGATGCTGGCGCTGGTGCCGACCGAGGGCACCGGCCGCCGTTCGGCGCTCGAAGGCATCAAGTCGGCCGGCAAGACCGGAACCACGCAGGCCTATCGCGACGCGTGGTTCGTCGGCTTTACCGGCAATTTCACCGCCGCTGTCTGGCTCGGCAATGACGACTTCACCTCCACCCGCAACATGACGGGCGGCTCGCTGCCGGCGATGACCTGGCAGCGGCTGATGACCTACGCGCACCAGAACATCGAACTGAAGCCGATCCCCGGCCTCGAAGCGCCGTTCGTCGATCCGGAGGTTGTCGCCCGCGCCAAGGCGGCGCCGGCAACCGGCGCGGCGACCGCCACCGGCATGGAGACGGAGCGCCCGCCCGTGCTGACCGCCGGCACGACGCGGCTGCTCAAGGACATGGCGGAGCTCTTCCGCACGGCGCCGCGCATCGACGGCCCGGCGCAGCCCGCGACGCTTTCGTCGCTCTGACAGGCGCGTCGCCAGGCTTGAAACGCGTGCCTGCCACGCGCCCCCTGCCTTCCCTGCCTGCGGACCGGCAGCCCTCGCTTGCATGCCGCGGGGGCAATGGTCTATCCCGGACGCGACTTCCTCCCGCCGGGCTCGCATGCTGAAGCCTATCCTCCTCACCCTGCTCACACTTGCCATCGCCATCGGCGGCGGTGCTGCGAGCGTCTGGTACGCACTGCAGGCGCAGGAGGGCGTGGGCGCCGTCACCATTGGCGGCTGGACCGCCTTCCCGTCGATCGGCACGCCTGACGCCGACCCCTATTCGAAGGCGCGCGTGGCGCGCGAGGGCATGCTGGCGCTTGGCCATGCGGAAGGCCTGATCTTCATCGCGCATCGCGATTCTGCCGGCGCGCTGCTCGACCGCAAATGCTCCTACCGGATCGAAGGCGCCACGCCGCCGGCCCGCTTCTGGACACTGTACGCAGGCGACCCTTCGCAGACGGTGCTCGCGTCCGCCCGCTGGCCGGCGCCCGCCATCCAGTCGCAGAACGTGCTGCGCCTTGCCGACAACACCATCTCCGTCGCCTTCGGCCCGCATCCGATGCCCGGCAACTGGCTGCCCGTCGATGGCGACGGCGCCTACACCTTCGTGCTGACGCTCTATGACAGCCCGCTCTCCAACAACCCGGTCTTCTCCGAAGTCGAGCTGCCGCAGGTGCTGAGGACGGGCTGCGAATGAGCCGGGTGATCTACGCCATCCTGCTGGGACTGGTCGGAGCGGGCATCGTCCATATCGCGATCCTGCTCATGCTGCCGGCGCTGTCGGAGCGCGATTCCTGGTCGCGGCTCGCCGAGGCCGGCGAACTCTACTCCGTCGTCAACCTGCACGGCGCCGACGGCAAGCCGCCGCTGGTCACCGCCTACGATCCCATGTTCGACGCGCGCGCCTGCCGCTTCGACCTGTCGGAAGGCATCGTGCACGTCTTCGCGGAAGGCAAGGTGCCGTTCTGGTCGGCGTCGGTTTACGACCGCAAGGGCCAGAACCTCTATTCCTTCAACGATCGCACCGCGTCCGGCGGCGACCTCGACTTTGCCGTGGTCACGCCGGTTCAGATGATCGAGATCCGCAAGGAGCTGCCGCCGGAATTCCAGTCCTCGATCTTCGTCGAGACACAGGCGGATCAGGGCATGGTGGTGGTGCGTGCCTTCGTGCCCGACGAGACGTGGCGGCCGATCATCGCCCGCTACCTGGACAGCCTCGCCTGCACGCTGGAGTAACCGGCGCAAGCCGGCTCCATGCGTCGACTACTTGGTCGCCGCGCTGCGTTTGCGCTTGCGGCCGCCGCCACTTTCGCCGCTGCCGGTCGGGCTCGCATCGACACGCCGCTCGTACCGAACGCCAGGGAAAATGATGATGGCCGCCGGCTGTCCGGACGGGGTGGGCCTGTTTGCCGACTGACGCGGCTGGAACGGCAATATGCTTGCCATGACTGCGCGAGTTCCTCTGCACGGAGTGACTACGCAACGCCTCCACGCCGCGAGTAAAGCCAGTCGAGGGTTAACAGCTTGTGAACGGATCGCCGCTAAGTTGCAGAACTGCAGGGCCTGCCTGTCGTGTGGTGTCCTGCCAGCGTTCCGCTGCGTCATGGTTTGTGTTGCGTCAGGCGTGTCCTCGTGTCCTCATCCGATTTCCGGCAGATCGCCGTGCGTTCCGAATCCGGCAAGGCGGAGAAACTCTTCCGCGCCGCCATCTCGGCCTTCTGCTCGCTCACGCGGCCCTCGCGGCGTGAAGCTGCCCAGCTCGAAGATCTGACGCTGCCGCTCTTCGATTCCGTTTCGGTCGAAGCCAGACGCTTTGCAGCGGCCGCCCTCTCCGACAGTCCGTCTGCTCCGGTGACGCTCGTCGCCCGGCTCTGCGACGAGAGCGTCGATATTGCGGCGCCGCTGCTCATCCGCTCGTCCGTGCTCACCAATGTCGACCTGATCGCGCTGATCGGCCGCTACGGGCTGCCGCATGCGCGCGCGATCGCGCGCCGCGACAACCTGCATCCGACGATCGCCGATCTCATCCGTGCGCTCGATAAGCCGAAGCTGGTCAGTTCTGCCGACACGCCCGTCGCCGCCAATGCGCCCGCCGCGCCCAGTCAGCCCAGCGTCGATGTCGAGGCGCGCGATTCCATCGAGAAGGGCAGCGTGCAGCGGCAGAAGGCCGGAGAAGCTGCCGAGAATGCGCGGCGCCGCCTGCGCGCCCTGATGCTGGCATCGGCGCCCGCTGCCGTCGAAGACGATGCCCAGCCAGCCGGGCGAGAGGCGACGCCGGCGGTCTACCGCAAGCTGCGCGAGAGCGCGCTCACCGGCAACACCGGGCTGCTCGCGGGCGCGCTCTCCACCCTGCTGCGCGTCGACATGCGGCGCGCGCAGTCAATCGTCGAGGCGAGCACCTATTCCGAACTGCTGATCGCCCTGCGCTCGCTGCATCTGAGCGAGGAACAGGCCTTCATCGTCGCCGCAGCCGCCTTTCCGCGGCTGTTCAGCCACGCCGAAGCGGTGCGTCTCTTCCTCGAGCGTCACCGGCTTTGCGACATCGACTCGGCGAAGGACCGGGTGCGTGCCTGGCGTGCCGCCGGCCTTTCCGAACTGCCGCGCCCGGTCGCCGCCAACGAGGCGATGCGCGTTACTTCTGTCAGGGCATCCTGATCGAGATCAGCTCCGCGAGCGGCGTCGCGCCGGGCTCCAGTTCTACCAGCCAGACATCGCTGTCGAAGCGCATCTCCTTGGCAATCCGCTTGTCGACATCATCCTGCGTGAACGTCTCGCCGAGCGGCGTGAACAGGCGCTCGTCCGGCCGCGCGCTGTCATAGCTGGCCTGCGGCGCCGGGCCGTAGAGCGCAATCGCGCCCATGCGGTCGCGTGTCAGGACGAACACCGCGCCGGCCTCGGTCGCGCCGCGGCGTGCGATGGCGCCGAACCCGCCATCAGCAAAGACACGGCGCAGCAGCGCCGACACCCAGAGGTCGGTGGTAACTCGCATGCGCAAAGGCAGTAAGGGCGCCGCCGGCCTCAGGCAAGTGGCAGGCGGGCGCCTACTGCGCCAGCCCCACTTCACGCATCTTGGCAAAGAGCGCCTCGTCCGGCTCGCCATTCACCGGCAGTCCGAACAGCGTCTGAAACTCACGGATGGCGGCGCGGGTTTGCGCACCGACCTTGCCGTCGATCTCGATGCCCTCATTGCCGAAGGCGCGCAGTCCCGCCTGGATGCGACGCACGCGCGCATCGGCTTCCTGCGCCTGCGCAACAGGATCGGCCGCTGCCATCCGCGCAACCGGATCCGTCTCTTCGGCCGCCGGCTCGATCGCGGCGGTGCGGTCATTGAGGTTCAGCCGCGCCTGCGTCCGCGCATCCAGCATACCGGTGACGGTGATGCCGTTCGCCGCCTGGAACATCTCGATGGCGCGGCGCGTCGCCGGGCCGCTGCGCCCGTCGATCTCGCCGGTGTAGATGGTCATCTCGGCAAGGCGTTGCTGCGCATCCATCACCAGCGCATCGGGCGGAGGCAATGCCCGCGTCGGGGCGCTTGCGACCTCGGCCTCTTCCTGAGCGGCCTCGGCCAGCACTTCGCGCTCCGGCACGATGCGGGTCACGAAAAACGCGCCACCGTGGAAATGCGGCTGGTACCAGAGCGCGTTCGCCGCGACGAAGGAGAGCGCAACGAGGAAGGCGGTCGCACCCGCCGTCATGGCCGGGTTGCGGCCGATGGCCGAGCCAATGGCGGCAAACGCCTGCCGCACCGGGCTTTCCCGTTCCTCGTCGAAATCAGGCAATCTTGCGGAGCGTCCCATGAGTCGCCTCATCAACGATGTTCATGTTTTCCGACCGCCGCGATGCGCCGAACGGCCCGTCGACGGGCAGGCTGATCGTCACGACCGTCCCCTCGCCTTCCGTGCTCTCGATCGTCAGCGTGCCCTTGTGCAGCGCGACCAGCCCCTTCACCACCGCCAGCCCGAGACCCGTGCCCTCGAACTCCCGCGTGTAGTCGTTCTGCACCTGCGAGAACGGCTTGCCGAGCCGGCCGAGATCCGCCGCGGCGATGCCGATGCCGGTGTCGCTCACCGTCAGCAGCACGCGCGAGCCAAGCCTGCGCGCCGCAACAGTCACCGCGCCGCCCTGCGGCGTGAACTTGATGGCGTTGGCAACGAGGTTGATCAGCATCTGCCGCACCGCGCGGCTGTCGGCGCACACATCGCCGGTGCCCGGCGCCACCGGTGCCGTCAGCGTCACTGCCTTCGCCTCGGCCTGGTGGGAAAGCATCGAGCGCACCGCCTCGACCGCCTCGCCCAGCCGGAACGGCTCGGGCCGGATGTCGTAGGCGCCGGATTCGATCTTGGAGACGTCGAGGATCGAATTCACCAGCGACAGCAGATGGCTGCCGGACTCGCGGATCAGGCCGATATAGTCGCGCTGGCGCGGGTCGCCGAGGTTGCCCGCCATGTCGGCCAGCAGCATGTCGGAGAAGCCGAGGATGGCGTTCAGCGGCGTGCGCAGTTCATGGCTCACGGAGGCGATGAATCGATCCTTGGCGATGGTGCCCCCGTCGGCGAGATCGCGCGCCGCTTCCAGCCTGCCGCGCATCTGGCCGATATCGCTGCCGTCGCGGAACAGCGCGGCGAAGGGCGCGTCGGCCTTGCCAGATGGCGCGAGTTCGACGGTGAAGCTGCGGTAGGCGGCGGGACCGTGGCCCGGCACCGCCGGAGCGCGCAGCCGGAGTTCCAGCCGGCGAGAGGTCGCTCCCTCGCGCATGTCGGCCACCGCAGACAGATACGCGACGCGGTCGGCCACATGCAGGCGCTCGAACAGGCCGGTGGAGAGCAGCATCGCCGGCGCCACGCCGAACAGGTTTTCCACGCCACCGCGCGCGTCGGCGACGTCGCCATTGTCGGCAAGCTTCAGCACCGCCATCTCGAACAGCGCCTCGACCGGCGTCTCGACCGGCTCAGCGCGTTCGGCGGCGGCCTCGTCGATGTACAGCTTGCAGCGCAGCAGCACCGACGCAAGATAGAGAGCCGGCAGCAGCCAGTGCCAGCCGCTCACCTCTGTCACCGGAACCATGCCGGACCAGCCAAGCAGTTGCTGCGCCACCAGCACGGCGACCGCGACTGCCGCGGCGGGACGCAGCACGCTCAGGTCGCGGCGCACCCACAACGGCTCGAACACGAGCATCGCTGCCAGCAGGATCATCGGCGACAGCGGGCCGCCGGCAGCCGCGATCAGCACCGAGAGCAGGACAGCCGCCAGGCCGAAGGCCGCGACCGCGATCCCCTGCCTGCCAGTCGATGCGAGCGAGACAAGTGCCAGCCAGCCGCCCGCCAGCACCGCGAAACCGGTCGCCATCGCGCCGGTCGTCGAGAGCATCGGCGCCAGCAACTGGCCGGTGGCGGCAGCGAAAAGGAACGGCATGCCGAGCAGCAGGCCGGCGAGGCGCGCGTGGTGCGCGCGCGCGTCAACACCATCGATCGAGGGATGCACGAGGCGGTCGCATGCCGCTGCCAGACCGGCAAGCCAATCGGGGGATCGGGCGGCAATGGGACTCAACGCGACACTCTGCACTAGGTCCGAAACAGCGGACACACTTCTTCTCCGGTGAACCTCGCATCCAGCCTTTAAGGAATGGATAAGCGTACCCGGTTCGACCACGCTTCCGTGGCATTTCCCGGGCTGCGGCACCGACCTGCGGCCCGCTTCTGGCCACATGGTAAACAGCGTGTTGAATTTTACATTCCTCGCCGCGCGCAAACCCGGCCCGGGGCCGTTCGGCGGCCGGAGAAAATCAGCCATTCTTTCAGCCGCTTACATGGCTAACGAACGGTCACTTGGGCCGCGACGATGCAAGACGCATTTTCGCCGATGTGGAATCGATAAAATTGTCGGCAAATTTGACGCAAATGCTGTCGGCCGCCGCAAGCGATCCTTCGCGTGTGCATGTCATTCTCGCCCCAACAAAAAAGAGGCCGCTCACAACGAGGGGCGGCCGGGTGACAGAGAGGGCAATCCGATGTTTTTCCTGCTTCGCATGGCGTTCTGGTTCTCACTGGTCCTGCTGATGCTTCCGCTCAATCCCGATGGCGAGACCGGCGAGACGGTCGGACCGATCCAGGCCCTTTTCGCCGTACGCGACGCCGTCGCCGACGTGCGCGGCATGTGCGATCGCAAGCCGGATGTGTGCGAGACCGGCGGCGCCGCGCTGCACACGATCGGCGTGCGTGCCAAGGAAGCCGCCCGTATCGGATACGAGTTGCTGGGCGACGACGAGCCGGCCGCGACGGCCGAGCCAGACGGCGCCGTCAAGACCGGCAGCGTGCCGGCCAAGGCTGCCACGAAGCATCCGGGCGCCAAGGACGCCGCATCCGGGAACTGATCCCTTTCATCGCTGGCGCGACTGGCGACGCCGCGGCGCGAGATTGCCCTCGCTTGGCCGCGGCGATTTCTTTTTCCCCGTGACGATGCGGTCGGCGCCGCCTATATCAGCCGCATCGTGACCGCTTCGATCGACACCATCCGCAGCGACTTCGCCTTCCTCGACGACTGGGAGGACCGCTATCGCTACATCATCGATCTCGGCCAGGCGCTTGAGCCACTGCCGGAGAGCGCACGGACCCCAGCCAACAAGGTGCAGGGCTGCGTCAGCCAGGTCTGGCTCGATACGTCGCGCGGCGACGGCGTCGACCCGGTGCTCGACTTTCACGGCGATTCCGACGCCCATATCGTGCGCGGCCTCGTCGCCATCGTTCTCGCGCTCTATTCCGGGCACAAGGCGTCGCAGATCGCAGCCACCGACGCCGAAGCGACGCTGCGCGAACTCGGCCTCGACGAGCATCTGTCGCCGCAGCGCGCCAACGGTCTGCGCGCCATGGTCAAGCGCATCCGCCGCGAAGCGACGGAAGCGTTGCAGGCGGCCTGAACCGACTATCCCGGCCGCTGCAGGCTCGGGCGGTAGTCCAGCGCGCCCCAGTGCATGATCCCGCGACGACCATGCTCGTCCCGACGTGGCGGCTCATAATGTCGAGCGAGACTGCCGAGCGCCGTCTTCAGCATCACCTTGGCGGAGCGCACCGGCCAGCCGCGTTCCATCTCGACCAGTTCCAGCCCTTTCAGGAAGCAGCACACGTCAATCAGCACGCCGGACAGCTCCGGCCCGACGGCGACCAGCGCCTCTTCCACGCGCAGGCGCGCCGAAAGTGCCGCCTCGGTGATCTCGGCCGCGCCGCCGTCACGACGGCCGGAGGACACCGACGCCACCCAATTGGCCGAGAGCCGCGGCATCAGGTGGCCGCGCGAAAAATCGGCGCGCAGGCGCTCGCCGGCCCGTATCTCCGGCTCCGCGAGGAAGGGGCGGCCGTCCCTGTCCCTGCGGCGCGCCAGATTGGCGAGCGGCGACTCGGCGAGATTGATCGCCACCGTCTCCCGGCCGGTTTCGGCCTGGCGCTCTTCCAGCACGATCTCGCGATGCTGTCCGGCGAAGCCATCGCCGCCGGCATCGGCACGCCGCAACGATGCGGCGCCGGCATCGGTCAGCCGCACCGAGCCGGCCTCCTCGATCAGCACGCCGGCACTGCGCAGCGCGGCGATGGTGCCTGCGTGAACGGCCACAGCGCCCGCCTCGCCCCCGTCAAGTGTGAACAGCCCCGCGCGCGCTGCGGGCGCCAGTGTGGCCGGTCCACGCGCGAGCAGCCGGCAGGCGCGCAGTCTATCCTTGTGATCCGCGCCCTGCATCATGCGTCTCCTGCGCAGCGCAAGGCGGCCAGCGCGATGCGCTCGATCGTCGCCACGATGCGGTCGAATTCGGGATCGTCGCGCAGATCCTCGACCATGTGGCAGGCGTAGGAAACAGTTGTCCGGTCGCGGCCGAAGCCCTTGCCGACATCGCCCATCGTCAGTCCAAGCGAGACATGCGCCACGTACATGGCAACCTGTCTTACCCGGGTGATGGCCGTCGATGAGCGCTTCAGGTTGCGCAGTTCGCGACCCGACACGTTGAACAGCGCGGCGGCGATGTCGATCATCGACTCGCAGAGCTGCAGCTTTCTCTCCTCGCGCAGATGCAGCGGTGGCGAGGGCATCGCGACGCGACGCTGCCGAACCGGCATCTCGGCCAACTGGGCTGAAAGGTTTTGACGCACGACGCTCCCCCTTCCCTTGATATAGGAATATGTTCCTTATATCGGAGGGTGCGCCGTATGTGAACAAAATATGAACTCAGCAGCCGGGGGCTTTTGATCAAAGCCTTGAATTCATTGCCAACGTTCTTCACCGGGAGCAATTTTGTCGAGAATTTTTTCCCCTTGGCACCGCCGCGCCCCAGACTTCGGTTCGATCAGTCGAACGAAAAGGACGGACGCTTGGCCACTCTCCTTGATGAAGCCCGACTCTTTGCTGGGAAGAAAGTCGCGCAACAGGTTGAAGCCGCGCAACGTGTTGCCTTTAGACTTATGATTGGCATCGACATGGAAACTGCGCTCGGTGCCGGCGCGGCCGAGCGGGCGTTGCTGAAACGCCGCATCGGGCGGCTCCTGGAACGCGAGCGCATGCGCGGGCTTGGGCGCCACTGGAGCTACGACCTCAACCGCCACATCGCGCTGAAGCAGGCGCTCGACAGCCTGGCTGACCCGGCAGGCGAAGGCGAAAGGCCGGCGCCGCGGATTGCGGCAACCGGCCTCAGAGGATGCGGCCACGCCGCCGCACCGGAGCGATTTCGCTCAGGGATAAGGCGGTATCGCTATGGATGACCGCCCCCGCAATCAGGCGCGCTTGGCCTGGCGTCCCGTCACCTTGCGCTTGCGTCCAAGCCCCATCTCCTTGGCGAGATTGGAACGCGCGAGCGCGTAGTTCGGTGCGACCATGGGATAGTTCGCGTCGAGGCCCCACTTCTCGCGGTACTGCTCCGGCGTCAGATTGTAGTGGGTCATCAGGTGGCGCTTGAGCGACTTGAACTTCTTCCCGTCCTCCAGGCAGATGATGTAGTCGTCGGTGATCGATTTCTTCGGGTTCACCGCCGGCTTCGGCTTGTCCGCTGCCGCCGCGTCGGCGCCGTTGCCGGCGCGCCCGAGCGCGGCATGCACCTCCAGGATCAGTCCGGCGAGGTCGCCGGCAGCCACCGAGTTGTTGCTGACATAGGCAGCGACGACATCGGCCGTGAGCTCGATGAGCGTCTCATTCGTGGTGGAGGTCTGCGTCTCGGGAGTGTCCATCGTGTGATCGGCCCTGCTATCCTGTGCGTATTGTCGGCACGACGGCAGGCCCAGCGCATTTCAATTGCAATGCCGAGCGCCGTCGCTGCCCGGGCTTAATATACGCCCAGTATTCCAAGTCAATTGATACGTGATACTCATGGCGTGGTTTCAGTCCATTGCCCTGTATTTCCTGCTTTCTGCCTGAAAGATGCGTCAATAGGAAGCAGGCTGCTCCAGCCGTCTCACGCGCCAAAAGAGTCAGATCGCCGCGATACTGCGATCAATATTTGAAAGTATTCATTCAAATTGTCGCGATCATGCCCGCACTGCCCTTTGGTCAAAAGCGACAGGCACCGCGGCAGCCGCAGCATATCACTCCGAACTGCGACGCTTGCGCGGCCCGGAATTGCGCCGACAATAGTTGTTGCGCGCAATCCGGTGCTCCGGTTTGAAAATCAGTCTGCCGGCGATATGTATCGGCCGTAGACCCAGCCCGTCACGTACTTGCCGTTCTGCATCGGGTCGTGCCAGACCTCGCACCAGCGGTAGCGGACCAGCTGCTCCTGCTTCCACTCGGGCAGGTGCGCGATGTCGAGCAGGTTCGGCGTGCCGCCTTTGCAGCGGCCGGTCATCTGCAGCACCGTGCCATTCTGATAGCCGGCCTGGATCTGCGATTCGTTCGACGGGTATTTGCGCACATTGAGCACGTCGCCGAACTTGACGTTGGCCACCTCCCAGGCGGCAAAGACGGCGGCGTTCGACGGCGCAGGCAGAAACGCGGCGGCGGACGCAAAGGAAAGCGATGCGGTGAGTACGATGCGGAACAGCGACTTCATAATTCCCTCCGGTTGTTGGAATACCGCTGCCAAGTGATGCTCCCAGCCTTGAACCGGGGCTGACGCCCATGTTCATTCACAATTCATCCGTCCTGCAAGAAAAACCGCCATGCCCCGCAAGAAATCTGCTTCCGCCCGCACATCCGTCGCCACCGTCAAGACGCGTCCCGCGCGCAAATCGGCAATGCCGCCCGTTGCCGAAAAGCGCCGCGTGACCGACACCAGGCACGGCCTCACGCGCAGCGACGACTATGCATGGTTGCGCGCGGACAACTGGCAGGAGGTGTTTCGCAATCCGCAGACGCTCGATCCGGCGATCCGCGCGCATCTGGAGGCCGAGAACGCCTACCAGGCCGCATGGATGGCGGACACGGCGAAGCTGCGCAAAGCCCTGTTCGCCGAGATGAAGGGCCGCATCAAGCAGGACGATTCCAGCGTTCCCATGAAGGACGGGCCGTTCGCCTACGGCGCCTCCTACAGGAAGGGCGGGCAGCAGCCGCGCTTCTTCCGTACCCCGCGCGACGGCGGCAAGCACAAGATCCTGCTCGACGGCGACCGCGAGGCGAAGGGCAAGGCGTATTTCCGCATCGCCGACGTCAACCATTCGGGCGACCATGGCAGGCTGCTCTGGGGCGCCGACGACAAGGGTTCGGAGTTCTTCTGGCTGAAGGTGCGCGACATCGCCACCGGCGAGGACCTGCCGGACCTCGTGCCCGACACCGGCGGCTCCGGCACATGGGACGCCAGCGGCAACGGCTTCTTCTACACCCGCCTCGATGCCAACCATCGCCCTTCGAAGGTCTTCTTCCACAAGCTCGGCGGAAAACGCGACCGCCTCGTCTACGAGGAAAGCGATCCCGGCTACTTCATGAATGTCGGCGACACGCTCACCGGCAACTGGATTATGATCTCGATCAGCGACCATGAGACCAGCGAATACCGCATCCTGCCAGCCAACGATCCGGCCGCCGAGCCGAAGCTGGTGGTCAAGCGCAAGGCCGGCCTGCAGTACGATCTGGAAGATGGCGGCGACGTCTTCTTCATCCTCACCAACGCCGACGGCGCCAAGGACTTCAAGGTCATGACCGCGCCTGTCCACAGGCCCGAGAAGCGCAACTGGCGCGAGCTGGTGGCGCACGAACCCGGCCGCCTGATCCTCGGCATCGAGGCGTTCCGCGACTGGCTGGTGCGGCTGGAGCGCAAGGACGGGCTGCCGCGCATCGTCATCCGCAGCCGCACCGACGGCTCCGAACACGTCATCGCGTTCCCCGAGGAAGCGTACTCGCTCGGCCTCAACGGCTCCTACGAATACGACACCGACGTGCTGCGCTTCTCCTATTCGTCGATGACCACGCCGACGCAGGTGTTCGACTACGACATGCGCACCCGCGAACGCGTGCTCCTGAAGACGCAGGAGGTGCCCTCCGGCCACGACCATGATGACTACGTGACGCGCCGCCTGATGGCGCCGGCTGAGGATGGCGAACTGGTGCCGGTCTCGCTCATCCACCACCGCTCCACCAGACTCGACGGCAGCGCGCCCTGCCTGCTCTACGGCTACGGCTCCTACGGCATCACCGTGCCGGCAGCGTTCAACACCAATCTGCTGTCGCTCGCCGACCGCGGTTTCGTCTACGCGATCGCCCATATCCGCGGCGGCAAGGACAAGGGCTATGCCTGGTACGAAGACGGCAAGCGCGCGCAGAAGGCCAACAGCTTCCGAGACTTCATCGCGGCGGCAAGACACCTCGTCGCCGAGCGCTACACCGCCCATGACCGCATCGTGGCACAGGGCGGTTCGGCCGGCGGCATGCTGATGGGCGCCGTCGCCAACATGGCGCCCGACGCGTTCGGCGGCATCATCGCGGAGGTACCCTTCGTCGACGTGCTCACCACCATGCTCGACGCGACGCTGCCGCTCACCCCGCCGGAATGGCCCGAATGGGGCAATCCGATCGCCTCGAAGCAGGATTACAAGACGATCGCCGCCTATTCGCCCTACGACAATGTCGGGGCGCTTTCCTATCCGCCGATCCTCGCAGTCGCCGGCCTGACCGACCCGCGCGTCACCTACTGGGAGCCGGCGAAGTGGGTGGCGAAGCTGCGCGAGAAGAAGAGCGGCGACAGCCCGGTGCTGTTCAAGATCAACATGGATGCCGGCCATGCGGGCGCGTCCGGCCGCTTCAGCCGGCTGGAAGAGATCGCGTTCAACTACGCCTTCGCCATCAAGGTCACCGGCGGCAGCCTGAAAAGCTGAGTGACCGGATCGCTGCGAGGCGTCGGCCGGATTCTCGTTGCGGCCGCCTCGCCTGACGCCGGCCGCGCTGAAACGCGCCAGCATCCGCGGTCCGCTCCAATGATCGCCGGCAACCGAGGCGTGTCGGTTTCTGTCAGCAGGCTTTCCGCCGCGCGCGAACAGCGCTTGACAATCGGAGCTTATCAATCAATTGATTGATGCAATCTCAATCAACTGATTGATAGACATGAGTCAGGCTTCCTCCGAACCGCGCCAGACCGACCGTCGTCGTGCCGAAATCGCCGCCGCCACCCGCTCTCTCATCGCCGAGCGCGGTTTCGAGGGGCTGCGCATGCGCGACATCGCCGAACGCGTCGGCATCAACATCGCGACGCTGCACTATCACGTGCCGTCCAAGGAGGCGCTGGTCGAGCTTGTGGCGCAGTCGCTGCGCGACGAATTCCGCGCGCAGTTCGCCCGCCACTCGCGCGAAGGCCTGAGCGGCATGGAGCAGCTGCGGCTGGAGTTCGCCGATTTCCGCGAGACGCTCACTCTCAACAACGAGGCCTTCATCGTCATGGCGGAACTCGCTTCGCGCGGCAAACGCGACGCCAGGATCGGCGCCGTGATGCAGCCCCTGCATGCCTACTGGAGCCGCATGATTGCCGACGTGGTCGAGCGTGGCAGCAAGGACGGCAGCATCCGCGCCGGCCTCGACCCGCAAGCGACCGCCGCCATCGTCATCGGCGGCATGATCGGTTCGCAGCGCGCCACGAGCGACCCGATCGCCTTTTTCGACACTGTAGCGCTTCAGCTTGAACGCCTTCTCGCCCCATCATCCCAACAGGTCTGAGACCCCTCCGATGAACCCCTATCCCACCACTCCGGAAGAAGCCTATCCGCGCCGCTGGGGTAGTGTCTCAGTTTGAAATTTGACGCTCGCGTTGTCGCCTAGCGGTCGTCGCTCCTATATGCTTACCGGAAAGAATGGGAGGGCCGACGATGGCGACCGGACTTTATCGGGACGAAACGGACTGGGTGATGGTGCTGTACGACAAGAACAGCATGCCTATGTCTCGGACGGATTATGAGGATCGCGGCTACGAGCCTGAATTCGACAAACTGCCTACCAAGGCCGAGTACGAGGCCAAGCAAATTGCCGACCGGACCTAAAGGCCAGAAGCGCCCCGCCGACGTGATCGGCAATGCCGTGAAGATCATGCGCATTGCCACCGGCGAAGAAGCCGACGACGCAGCCGACGACGGCAAGAACGCCGCCGCCAAAGAGCTAGGAGCCAAGGGCGGGAAGAAGCGCGCCGAGAACATGACGCCCGAGCGGCGCGCCGAGATCGCGAGGAAGGCGGCGGAAAGCCGCTGGAAGAAGGGCTAAGATCGCTCTTTGAACGGCAATGCGAGAGTTGCGTCGTAACGCGGCTTCACGCGGTCGAGCTTGTCGATAAACCCGTTATAGTCGCTGTCGTCGGTCAACTTCATCACCGTGATGACAGAATCGAGGTGCGCCATAAGCTTGGGGTGCCCGATGTCCGATGTCAGCCTACGGTGCAGCTGCTGTTTATGCCGACCGTTGGCGCCTTTCGGGGTCGCTTTCTTCAACTCCGCAAGCACACCCGGCGCCAGCCTCTTGTAGATGATGTCGTTGGTGATGTGGCCGAAGTAGCTCGGCTTCTTCACCGTGTCCTTTGGAAAATCTAGCCCCCGGAGGCGGTAGAGTTCCTGATAGAATTCGTCCGGGAAAGTGCGTACCCAAGGCTGAAGTTCCCTAGCGATAAACTTCTCCAGAATCTTAGCGAGCGCGTCCACGGCGCGTTCGCGCTGATAGCCCGTCGCCTCATCGATAAGCGCGATAATGCCAACCGTCGCCAAGCCGCGCATGATGATGTCGGCCTGAACCGATAGAGGAATCTGCTTTGGGTGCAGTTCGTCTTCATCGCGAGCTTTCAAAAACACATTACAGACCTGGGGCAACAAGGTTGCGTCCAGCCCATTTGCGACAACGCCCTGCTGCGTTTTGTAGTTTATGGGGGTGCTTAGCGCCATTGCTAAGTCATTGGATATGAAAGGGGAAAAGTTCTTCGCGGACAGATAAACGGGCAAGTTGGCGCCACCTTCCCGCGCACGTTTCCAGTGCGATCCGCCGCGCTTGCCTCCGAAGGCTCGCGTCATCGCGCGCTCGGAAATGACGCGCTTGCCATTGTCGAGAACGGCGCATTCGACTTCTAGATCGCCTAGCTTGATGACGCCGTCATGTGTTGCCTTTGGGATGTCGCCTGCCCATCGGGAGGCCGCGGCCTTCTTTGCGATAGCGCTGCGTTCAGTAGGGGTAAGAGCCTTGGCGCGCGCCACACCACCGGCGACCTTGCTTTCGTCTTTCACATCATCAGCCATTTGATTCCTCATGTGCTTGCATCACGATGGTGCATGCATATGCTTGCACGAGCGATTCTGCAAGCATGGAGTTCGAAATGACGAATGTGCTTGACACTAAGCATAAAAGTTCAGATAAAAGGGGCATGAACAAGCTGCCCTTGCAAACCCGCGTTCAAATCCTCTCGATGCTCTGCGAGGGTTCTTCCATGCGGTCGATCTCCCGCGTGGCTGACGTGTCGATCAACACCGTCTCCAAGCTGCTGATCGACGCCGGCAAGTTCTGCGCTCAGCTTCATGATGACCGCGTCCGCAACGTGCGCTCGCATCTGGTCCAGTGCGACGAAATCTGGTCGTTCGTCGGCGCGAAGGAGAAGAACGTCGCGAGCATGAAGCAGCCGGTGGACGGCGCTGGCGACGTGTGGACTTGGACCGCTCTGGACTCCGAAAGCAAACTCATCATTTCGTGGCTGGTTGGCGGTCGCGACAGCGAATATGCGCTGGCCTTCATGGACGACGTGAAGGACCGTCTCGCCAACCGCGTCCAGATGACGACGGACGGCCACCGGGCGTATCTCCGCGCGGTCGAGGAGGCGTTCGGTGCCGATATCGACTATGCCATGCTGGTGAAGCAGTACGGGGAGCCGGAAGGCAAGAAGGCGAGCGCGGAACGCCGCTACAGCCCTGCGGTCTGCACTGGCGCGGTCAAGACCCGGATCGAAGGCTCACCGGACCCGGCGTTCGTCAGCACGTCGCACGTCGAGCGGTCGAACCTGACGATGCGCATGGCGAACCGCCGCTTCACGCGCCTGACGAATGCGTTCTCCAAGAAGTTCGATAACCACGTGCACATGATCGCCCTGTACAGCGTTTGGTACAATTTCATCAAAATGCACAAGACGCTGCGCATGACGCCGGCGATGTCTGCCGGCGTGACCGACAAGCTCTGGTCTATGGCCGATCTGGTCGTGATGATGGATGAAGTTGCGCCGAAGCCCGGCCCGCGCGGCCCTTATAAAAAGCGCATTGCGGCTTAGTGTCAGCTTGCTGCGTCAGCAATATTGACCTACTTTCCGCCCTAGCGCTGCCACAAGCTTCATGCAATCATCCGGAACTATAGGGCGCTAAATGAGTTGGGCTCGACCTTATGGGTAGTGGCGTTAACCGCCGCTCCTGTAGCCTTCGAAGCTCAAAGGGAGAACCATATGGTTGCCTTCATGCTTCGCATTTCCGAGTCGTTCGGCCTGCGTGCAAAGGCTGAGCGTTCGCAGCCACCACGTGCCGCTGCCCCTCGCGAAGAGACGCACCGCATCGGTAAATATGTCGCTGACTATAGCGAACTGACGGCAGATCAGATGATGCAAACCGACGCGGCGATGGACGATTTGATTGCTCGCAGCCATGTAGTTTCTGCAAAACGCGGATTGTGATACCTCCACCCTATGGGGTGGACACTCATCAGTATCGAAGAGCTTCCCGAGCCGGGCGATCTCGTCTGGTGTAAGTTTCCGCTGCGAGAGACGCCGGGTGCTCCGGGACCTATTGCCCGGCCAACCCTTGTTCGGGCAACCGCAATCCTGGAAAACCCCGAAACCGGGAATCTCTACGGCGCTGTCGAAGTCAGCTATGGGACGGGCACCTTTGTCGCCGCGGAGTGCCCAGACGATCTGCTGATTACGTCCCGCGAAGCATATCAGCGCATGGGCCTGCACAAGCCGACGCGAATCGCTCTGGACCCGGCCAATCGAAAAAACCTCATCTGGTGCGAGGAGTACTTTGTCCCGCAAAACTACGTCCGCGATTCCGGTGTGATCGCAGGCCGGCTTGGCCCCGATGAAATCGAGCAAATGCGGGAGTGCCTTAAGCGCCGGGGCCTTCTCGTCGTCGACTGAGACGACGGCCTTGGCCAAATTCAAACTGAGACACTACCGCCGCTGGATTGCACTTGCCGTACTGCTGCTCGCATTCTTCATCAACCTCGTCGACGTTTCGATCGTCAACGTCGCGCTGCCGTCGATGGCACGCGGCATGGGAGCCACCAGTTCGGAAATCGAGTGGGTGGCGGCCGCCTATGTGCTTGCCTTCGCGCTCGGCCTGCTGCCCTTCGGCCGCCTCGGCGACCGGTTCGGCCGCAAGGCGATGTTCCTCATCGGCGTCAGCGGCTTCACCCTCTTCTCGGTGCTGTGCGGAATGGCCCCGAACATGAGCGCGCTGATCGGCGCACGCGTGCTGCAGGGGATCGCGGCGGCGATGATGGTGCCGCAGGTCATGGCCATTGCGCAGGCGATGTTCCCGCCGCAGGAGCGCGGGCTCGCCTTTTCGCTCTTCGGCATGAGCGCCGGTCTGGCCTCCGTCGCAGGACCGCTCCTCGGGGGCCTGCTGATCGAAGCCAACCTTTTCGGCCTCGACTGGCGCCCGATCTTCCTGGTCAACATTCCGGTCGGCGTGATCGCGGTGATCGCGGCCTGGTTCATCGTGCCGCGCACCGAGGCGAACCCCGAGATCACCATGGACTGGGGAGGCGTCGTTCTGGCAGCCCTTTCGGTGTTCCTGCTGGTCTTCCCGCTGGTCGAAGGCCACGGCTATGGCTGGCCTCTCTGGACCTTCGCCATGCTCGCCGCTTCCGCCGTCGGCTTCGGCGCGCTCTATCTCTTCGAGCGCGCGCGCGACCGCGCCGGCAAGACCGAACTGCTGCCCACCGCGCTGCTGCACAACGGCAATTTCCTGCTCGGCTCGTTCATGACGATCATCTTCTTCAGCGGCGTGTCGGGCTTCTTCCTGGTGCTGGCCGTGTTCCTGCAGGGTGGCTTCGGCTTCACCGCGCTGGAGTCCGGTCTCACCACCACGCCGTTCCCCGTCGGCGTGCTGATCGCCTCGGTCCTCACCGGCCGGGTCGGCATGCGCTGGCAGCGCGAGCGCATCGTTGTCGGCTCGCTCGCCCTGGTCATCGGCATGGCATCGCTCGCCTGGGTGCTCAGCGGGGTCGGCGACACGGTCAACCACTGGAACCTCGCTCCGTCGCTCATCCTCTGCGGCTTCGGTCTCGGCGTCGGCATCTCGCCGCTGTTCCAGACGGTGCTCGCCACGGTGCCGCCGCGCGACGCCGGCTCCGGTTCGGGCGCGCTGCAGTCGTTCCAGCAGATCGGCTCGGCGGTCGGGATCGCCATCACCGGCCAGATCTTCTTCTCCTCCCTGACCGCCAACTTCGCCGAAGGCTCGATGCCACATCCGGCGTTTGTCGACAGCCTGGAGAGTGCCCTGATCTATGAAGTCCTTGCATTTCTGGCCGTCGCCGTTCTTGTGGTCTTCCTCAGGAAGCCGGCGACCGGCCAGCCCGGCTATGATCAGGCACCGAATGAGAAGGCGCCTGTCCCGGTCGAAATCTAGGAATCGACGAATGCTGCTCATCGAGGTGCGTCTGGCGAAGTCTCCGATCGAAGGGATCGGGGTCTTCGCCAAGGAATTCATCGCGAAGGGAGCGGAGATCTGGCGGTTGGACCTGAGGTTCGACCGCCTGATCGAGGTCGAAGTCTGGGAGGCGCAGAGCGGTGCGGTGAAGAGTTACCTGGACCGCTACTGCTACCCGCGCCGTTCCGACCCGCGCTACATCGTCTTCGAAGCCGACGACGCGCGCTACATGAACCACGCGGACGATCCCAACACCGATTTCTCGCATGGCGATGTCGCCTACGCGCTGAAGGACATCCAGCCCGGCGACGAGATCACCTGCGACTACAACGTCTTCTTCGCGGAAGGTTTTGACTTCCTCGGCGACAGGTGAGGCTGGAGCGAGGGCATCCTGCCGCCCGGGCTCAACTCGCAGGCTTCTTCGCCGGATAGCCGTTGGGGTGCGCCGGGATCGCCTTCAGGTAAGCCGCGATCGCGGCGCGATCGTCGGCCGACAGCTTTGACATGTTGGACACCACTTCGGCCATCGAGCCGCCGACGACATCGAAGTCGGGCGTGGTGCCGTCGGTCAGGAAGGTGACGATCTCGCCCTCCGTCCAGGTCAGACCTTCGGCATGCGGTGTCAGATTTGGTATGTTCCCCTGCCCTTCAGCTGCGGCGGCGCCGGCCAGCCATTCGGCCTTCACTGCACCGCCCATGAAGTCGCGCGGAGTGTGGCATTCGCCGCAGTGGCCCGGCCCCTCGACCAGGTAGCGGCCGAGCTTGACCGGTTCCGGCGCGTCGGCCGCCAGCGCCACGACCGGCTCGGGGCTGAGGTTGATGAGCTTCCACAGCCCTAGCCCTCGGCGGATGTTGAACGGGAAGTCCAGTTCGTGGTCGGGCGCCTTGCCCGCCACCGCCGGCAGCGTCTTCATGAACGCGTAAAGGTCGCCGACGTCGGCAGAGTTCATCCGCGCGTAGGACGCATAGGGGAATGCGGGATAGTAGTGCTCGCCCGCCGGCGAGACGCCGCGCAGCATGGCGTTGGCGAAATCGGCAACCGACCATTTGCCGATGCCGTCCGTCGGATCGCTGGAGATGTTCGGGGCGACGAACTTGCCGAACGGCGTGTTCAGTTCGACGCCACCTGCCAGTTCGAGCAGCGCGTCTCCGGTGGACTTCGGCCGGGCATGGCATGAGACGCAGCCGCCCGCCCAGAATATGCGCTCGCCGCGCGTCGCGTCGCCCTCTGCAGGCACCTCTGACGCTTCGAGGCGATTCGAGCCGGTGATGTACCAGCCGACGCCGGCCGCGGCGACGCCGAGAACGACGACCGTGCCGATGAGCTTGGCCAGGACACCCATGCGCCGGTGCCCTCCCTGTTACATCCGGTAGGCGGAATGGCAGGCGCCGCAGTTCTTGCCGATCTCGCCGAACAGCGGCTGGAAGGCCGCGAGATCTTGCGGCTTGGCCGCGATCGCAGCGCCGATTGCCGCTTCGTAGGCGCCCTCGGCCGCCTTGAATCCTGCCATGTCCTCCCAGATCTTCGGCGACGTCTTCGGGCTTTCGCTGCCGGCGGGAAACAGCACGTCGATGTCGAACTTCTTGGCGTTGGCGTCGAGCGCCTCCAGCGCCGTCATCACCGCCGCAGCGTCGAACGGCTTGTCGCCCTTGGCGATCGGCCCAAGCTGGCCAAAGGCGATGGCCCCGCGCTCCTTCATGCTCGCCTTGCGATCCGCGATCGGGTCGGCGAGGGCACTGCTGGCGACAATGGAAAGCGCGGAAACCGCGAGGAGGATGGTCTTCATTCTGTTCCCCAGGTTGCAGGAAAGCTGCCTGAGGCATAACGCCCTACTTTTCCTGTCTCTTCCAGACCTCGGCAAACAATTTTTCGCCAGCGCTGTCCCGCGCGCCTGGAACTGACAACCTTCACGCCCGCGATCTCGGCAAGCAAAAAACCCGGCCTTGCGGCCGGGTTTTGCAGATGGTGCGACTGGCGCGGAAGCCGGCGTCAGCCGCCGGCCTTCTCGAAGCGCTCCAGCACGTAGTCCCAGTTGATCAGGCTGTCGACGAACGCCTCGAGGTACTTCGGGCGGGCGTTGCGGTAGTCGATGTAATAGGAGTGCTCCCACACGTCGACGCCGAGGATCGGCTCGGCGCCGTGCACGAGCGGGTTCTCGCCGTTGGGGGTCTTGGAGATGGCGAGTTTGCCGTCCTTCACCGACAGCCAGGCCCAGCCGGAGCCGAACTGCGTCGTGCCGGCCGCGATGAAGTCGGCCTTGAACTTGTCATAGCCGCCGAGGTCGCTGTCGACCGCCTTCTGCAGCTTGCCCGGCAGGCTCTTGCCGCCGCCGCCCTTCTTCATCCACTTCCAGAAGTGGATGTGGTTGTAGTGCTGGCCGGCATTGTTGAAGAGGCCGGCATTCTTGCCGAACGACTGCTTCACGATCTCTTCCAGGGACAGGCCGTCCATGCCGGCTTCCGCCGCCAGCTTGTTGCCGTTGTCCACATAGGCCTTGTGGTGCTTGTCGTGGTGGTATTCGAGCGTCTCCTTCGACATGAAGGGCGCGAGCGCCTCGTAGTCGTAGGGCAATGGGGGCAGTTCAAAAGCCATGGTCGTACTCCCTTCTGGCAATGATCGGGTGTGTTTCACCCGGAACATAGGTTTTCCCGGCGCGGTGGCAACCGCCGCCGGCGGTCAGGCGTGCGCCCAGTCCCAGTAAAGTTTGCGTGCCTTAGCCGCCACCGGACCGGGCTGCAGGTCGCGGCTCTCGATGCGCGTTACCGGCACCACCTTGGAATGATTGCCGGTGGAGAAGATTTCGTCGGCGTCGAGGAAGTCCTTCGGCGTCAGCACCTTCTCCACCACGCTCACGCCGGAGCCGCGCAGCAATTCGGCCGTGCGGGCGCGCGTGATGCCGGAGAGGAAGGTGCCGTTCGCCACCGGCGTGTAGGCGACGCCGTCCTTCACCATGAAGATGTTGGACGAACCCGTCTCGGCAACATTGCCGAGCATGTCCAGCACCAGCGCGTTGTCGAAGCCGCGGGAGCGCGCTTCGAGGATGGCACGGCCATTGTTGGGGTAGAGGCAGCCGGCCTTCGCATTGGTCGGCATCGTCTCGAACGACGGACGGCGGAACGGCGACACCGTGATGGCGAAGCCGGACGGCGGCAGCATCGGCGATTCGTAGAGGCAGAGGCAGAAACGGGTCGAGTCGCCGTCGGGCGGCACGCCCATGTAGCCGCCAGCCTCAGCCCAGTACATCGGGCGGATGTAGACCGCCGTCTTGCCGTCGAATTTCTTCAGGCCGTCACGCGTCAGCGCCGCGATCGTCTCTGCCTTCTCTGTCGGCTTCAGGCCGAGCGCTAGCGCGGAAGAGTTGACGCGCTCGCAGTGCTTGTCGAGGTCGGGAGACACGCCCTCGAACCAGCGCGCGCCGTCGAAAACGCTGGACCCCAGCCACATGACATGGCTGCGCGGGCCGGCCAGCGCGACGTTGCCCTCATGCCAGTCGCCATCGACGTACGTCCAGGTCATGGACGGTGCTGCGGGGATCAAAGCCATTTGCTGCTCCATTCTCGACGGCGGCTATGGAGAATACCTTTCGGACGCCACCGTCAACCCGGCGGGCCGATGCATTTGGCTGCAGCGGCGGGCCGCGACGCTGTTGCGAGCCGGACACGCGGTGCAAATGACTTTCTTTGGTGCCTTGGTTCGGCCACGCTTCCGCCGTTTTCGAAATAGGGTATGATTGTCAGTCAGATAGTCGGCGTGGGGCTGCTATTTCGATCCGGGTTGCTTTCAGGCTCGCGAGCAGGGGGCGGTTATGTCCGATCAATTCATCTTTTCCGGTCGTCTGAGCCGGCGATCTTTTCTCGGCGCATCCGCCGCCGGCGCTGCGTCCATGGCGCTCGCGGCATGCACGACGATGGATACGGCGGCGCCTCCGCCCGCCGCTCCGGCCGAGCCGGCGATGGACAGCCCGGAGATGATGTATGCCGCGCGGGTGGACGAGGGCTACCAGCTGCCCGCCATTCCGATCAGCAAGGTCGATCCGAAGTTCCTGCGCCAGGTCGTGCCTGATCCCACCGGCGAGAAGCCCGGCACCATCGTGGTCGATACGTCGCAGCACTTCCTCTACCTGGTGCGCGAGGGTGGCCGTGCGATCCGTTATGGCGTCAGCCTCGGCAAATCCGGTTTCGAGTGGACCGGCAGCGCAGTCATCCAGTGGAAGAAGAAGTGGCCGACCTGGACGCCGCCGTCCGACATGGTCAAGCGCGATCCGAAGCTGGCGAAATACGCGGAGGGCATGCCGCCCGGACCGACCAACCCGCTCGGCGCGCGCGCCATGTACCTGTTCCGCGACGGCAACGACACGATGTACCGCCTGCATGGCACGCCGGCCTGGGATTCCATCGGCAAGAACGCATCGTCCGGCTGCGTGCGCTTCATGAACCAGGACATCATCGATCTCTACAGCCGCGTGAACGGCGTCGCGCCCATCCATGTGCGCGCCAATCTGTCGGAAGCGGCGAAGATGACCGGCACCTCCGGCCGCGCCACCACGACGCCGATCGATGCCGGCCTGCCCGGCGATGCCGAACGCCTGCTCTGACGAGCCGTCGCATCGAACGAAAAAGGGCGCCACCGGCGCCCTTTTCCGTCTGCGCTTTGTCAGCCGCTCATCACCGGCGGCCGGTCAGGCTCCCGAGAATGCCGCGCACCAGCGCCCGCCCCAGCGACGAACCGACCGAGCGGACAACCGACTTCACCGCTGCCTCGCCGACGCTCTGGCGGTTTGACGGGCGCGGCTGGGCCGGCTCGCGGCGGCGCGGCTCGTAATCGCGATCGTCGCGGCGCTGATCGCGCCGGTCATCTCGGCGCGGGCTGCTGCCGCCGCCAAAATCGGGCAGCGTCCAGCGGCCGCCTTCGTCCGGCCGTTCCTGCTCACGCGGCGCCTCGTCCGCCTGCCGCGGCTCGGGGCGGTCGCCCCACTGGTCGCGGCGGCTCGACGACGCGCCGCCGCGCTGGCTGCCGCGGCCGCCCTCGCCCGAGGCGCGCCTCTGCAGCATCTCGAACGCCGATTCGCGATCGACCGTCTTGTCGTACTGGCCGGCCACCGGACTGTCTGCCATCAGCTTCTGCCGCTCTTCCGGCGTGAGCGGCCCCAGCCGCGATGCCGGCGGGCGGATGAGCGTCCGCTGCACCATCGCCGGGATGCCCTTCTCCTCGAGGGTGGAGACCAGCGCTTCGCCGGTGCCGAGCTTGGTGATCGTGTCGGCGCAGTTGAAATCGGGGTTGGGGCGGAAAGTGTCAGCGGCGGTGCGAACCGCCTTGATCTCGCGCGGCGTGTAGGCGCGCAGCGCGTGCTGGATGCGGTTGCCGAGCTGCGCCAGCACCGTCTCCGGCACGTCGAGCGGGTTCTGCGTCACGAAATAGACGCCGACGCCCTTCGAGCGGATCAGCCGCACGACCTGCTCGACCCGCTCGGTCAAGGCGCGCGGCGCCTCGTTGAAGAGCAGGTGCGCCTCGTCGAAGAAGAAGACGAGCTTCGGCTTCTCCGGATCGCCAACCTCCGGCAGCGCCTCGAACAGCTCCGACAGCAGCCACAGCAGGAAGGTGCCGTAGAGCCGCGGATTCATCATCAGCTTGTCGGCGGCGAGGATGTTGATCGCGCCGCGCCCGTCACGCGTGGTGCGCATCAGGTCGGAGATTTCCAGCGCCGGCTCGCCGAAGAAATTCGCGCCGCCCTGCTGTTCCAGCACCAGCAGAGCGCGCTGGATGGCGCCGACGGACGGCTTGGTCACGTTTCCGTAGCGGCCGCTGATCTCGTCGGCACGCTCCGCGATGTTGGCGAGCAGCGCCTGCAGATCCTTCATGTCGAGCAGCAGCAAGCCTTCCTCGTCCGCGATGCGGAAGGCGATGTTCATGATGCCTTCCTGCGCCTCGGTCAGGTTCATCAGCCGCGCAAGCAGCAGCGGCCCCATTTCCGAGACGGTCGCCCGGATCGGATGCCCCTGCTGGCCGAAAAGATCCCAGAAGATCACCGGGAATTCCTGGAAGTCGTAAGGCGAGAGCTGGATCTGCTCGGCGCGCTTGATGAGGAAGTCCTTCGCCTCGCCCATGGCGGCGATGCCCGACAGATCGCCCTTGATGTCGGCGGCGAACACCGGCACGCCGGCGTTGGAAAAACCTTCCGCCAGGATCTGCAGCGTCACCGTCTTGCCGGTGCCGGTGGCCCCGGTCACGATGCCGTGCCGGTTGCCATACTTCAGCAGCAGCTTTTCCGGCCGCTGGTAGCTGTCGTCCGGCTTGCGGCTCGCCCCGAGGAAAATCTCTCCGTCCGCCATGCTGCGATCTCCGCTTTTTCCGTTCCTGCGCTTGGCCTCGCGCCACCTATAGACAGGCCTTTCGGCGCTCACAACAACGATCGCACAAAGCGGGTATGCGCAGCCGCGAAGTCGGGCCCGCCGGTGCTGCATTGCGATTGCGGCGCGGGCACCCTATAGACCGGGTTGGGATTGGGCGCGGGCAAACTCGGGAGGCAGGATGGACGCCGGAAGGTTGTTCAAGGAAGCCGGTTTCGGGCCCGTTCCGGAAGAGCGCTGGCGCGCACTTGCCGAGAAGGCGCTGGGGGGCAAGGCGTTCGACGCAACGCTCGTCTCGCGCACCGACGACGGCATCCGCATCAATCCGATCGAGCCCGCCTCGCCGCACGCCGAGCCGCGTGGCCGCGTCGATGCCACCCGCCCCTGGAGCATCACGCAGCGTATCGACGATCCCGATCCGCAGCGTGCGAACAGGCAGGCGCGCGACGACGTCGCCAACGGCGCGACCGGCCTTGCGGTTGTGTTCGCCGGCGCACCCAATTCTTTCGGCTTCGGCCTGCCCGCCTCGCCCGATGCGCTTGCCGCGGCGCTCGACGGCATCCCGCTCGACGAAGTCTATCTGCGCATCGATCCGCATCCGGCCAGCCGTGCCAGCGCCGACTGGCTGCTCGCATTGCTGACCACGCGGCGCGGCGATCCGTCGAAGCTGCGGCTCTCCTTCGGCATCGATCCGTCCGCGATCTTCGGTGGTACCGGCCGCCTGCGCATGTCGATCGAGGCTCTGCACGCCTCGCTGCCGCAGTCGCTGGCGCATTTCTTCGCCATGGGCGTGCCCGGCGTGCTGCTGGAGGGCGACGGCCGCGTCTTCCACAATGCCGGCGCCACCGAGGCACAGGAACTCGGCATCGCGCTGGCGACCGTCGTATCGCACCTGCGCATGTTCGAATCCGCGCGGCAGGCGCTTGTCTATGCCGCGCCGCATATCGGCTTTTCGCTGAGCGTCGATCAGGACCAGTTCCTGTCAATGGCGAAGGTGCGGGCGCTGCGCCGCCTGTGGACGCGCGCGCAGGAGGCGTGCGGCATCCCGGCGTCGCCGGGCATGATCCATGCCGAGACGTCCTGGCGCATGGTGACCGCGCGCGATCCCGAGACCAACATCCTGCGCTCGACCGTGGCTGCCTTCGCCGCCGCGACGGGCGGCGCCGACTCCGTCTCGCTTCTGCCGCACAGCATCGCGCTCGGTCTGCCGGAAGAGTTCGCGCGGCGTGTCGCGCGCAACACGCAGCTCATCATTGCCGGCGAGAGCCATCTCGACTTCGTCGCCGACCCGGCGGCCGGATCGGGCAGCATCGAGGCGTTGACCGAGGCGCTCTGCGAAGCGGCCTGGAAGGAATTCCAGACCATCGATGCCGAAGGCGGCGCGCTGAAGAGCCTCGCCGACGGCCGCATCCAGGCGCGCATTCTCGCCGCCCGCGAGGCCCGTGCTGCCGACCTGAGGGAAGGCCGAAAGAGCATCGTCGGCACGACGCTCTACCCGCTGGCAAAGGAACGCCAGATCGAGGTCTATGCGGACTCGCGCAAGACGTTTGCCGAGGACACCGCCGTCACCTGCGAATCGCTGCCGCCGGTACGGCTTGACGAGATGCTTGGAGCGTCCGCTTGATCCCTGACTTTTCCAGCATTCCGTGGTCAGCGCCGAAGCCGGGCGCAGCCTCCGACAGTCGAGAGAAGCGCGAGACACCGGAGGGCATTGCCATCCGCCGGGCCTATGGCGCCGGCGCCCGCAACGGGCTGCTGCTCGAAAGCTGGCCGGGCATCGTGCCGTTCCTGCGTGGCCCCTACCCGACAATGTATGTCCAGCAGCCCTGGACGATCCGGCAGTATGCCGGTTTCTCGACCGCGGAAGAGTCCAACGCCTTCTACCGCCGCAACCTCGCGGCCGGACAGAAGGGCCTCTCCATCGCCTTCGATCTCGCCACGCATCGCGGCTACGACAGCGACCATCCACGCGTCGCCGGCGATGTCGGCATGGCCGGTGTCGCGATCGATTCCATCCTCGACATGCGGCAGCTGTTCGACGGCATCCCGCTCGACCAGATGACCGTGTCGATGACCATGAACGGTGCAGTGCTGCCGATCATGGCTCTCTACATCGTCGCGGGCGAGGAACAGGGCGTCGCGCAGAAGGATCTCGCCGGGACCATCCAGAACGACATCCTAAAGGAGTTCATGGTTCGCAACACCTACATCTACCCGCCGAAACCTTCGATGCGGATCATCTCGGACATCTTCGCCTACACGTCGAAGAACATGCCGAAGTTCAACTCCATCTCGATCTCCGGCTATCACATCCAGGAGGCCGGGGCGACGGTCGACCTGGAGCTCGCCTACACCATCGCCGACGGCATCGAATATGTGCGCGCCGGCGTTGCCGCCGGGCTCGACGTCGACAGCTTCGCGCCGCGCCTGTCGTTCTTCTGGAACTCCGGCATGAACTTCTTCATGGAAGTGGCCAAGCAGCGCGCCGGGCGCCTCATCTGGTCGGCGCTGATGAAGAAGAATTTCGCGCCGAAGAGCGACAAGTCGCTGGCGTTGCGCGCCCACACCCAGACCTCCGGCTGGTCGCTGACGGCGCAGGATCCGTACAACAACATCGTTCGCACCATGATCGAGGCGATGGCCGCGACGCAGGGGCACACGCAGTCGCTGCACACCAATGCCTTCGACGAAGCGCTGGCGCTGCCGACCGACCATTCCGCCCGCATCGCGCGCAACACGCAGATCATCCTGCAGCGCGAGTCCGGCACCACCCGTATGATCGACCCGTGGGGAGGCTCGGCCTTTGTCGAGCGGCTGACGCACGATCTCGCCTCGCGCGCGCTGGCCCATATCGAGGAAGTCGAAAGCCTTGGCGGCATGGCTGCTGCGATCGAGCAGGGCGTGCCGAAGATGCGCATCGAGGAGGCTTCCGCCCGCACCCAGGC
>JBFXFO010000036.1:0-28288 GCA_050178915.1 Rhizobiaceae bacterium
TCACCGGCAGCCTCCCCCCGCTTCGCAAGTGGGGCAAGACTAGACCGGAAAATCTGGTCGGACCAGATGGGCTGGCGGAGATCCTCAGCCGTGCGCGACCATCACGTGGCGGACGGCGGTGTAGTCCTCGAGCGAATAGAGCGACATGTCCTTGCCGTAGCCGGACTGCTTCATGCCGCCATGCGGCATCTCGTTGCAGAGCATGAAATGCGTGTTGATCCAGGTGCAGCCGTAACGGAGCCGGGTGGCCGTCGCCATGGCGCGCGACACGTCCTTCGTCCACACCGACGATGCAAGGCCATAGTCGCTGTCGTTGGCCCAGCCGACCGCCTCGTCGACATCGGAAAAGCGGGTGATCGAGACGACCGGGCCAAAAACCTCGCGGCGCACGATCTCGTCATCCTGCAGCGCGCCGGCGACGACGGTGGGCTGGTAGAAGAAGCCCCGACCCTCGCCCGGCTTTCCGCCGGTGGTGATCTCCACGTGCTTGAGCTCGGATGCGCGCTCGACGAACGATGCGACGCGGTCGCGCTGGCGGCGTGAAATCAGCGGGCCGATCTCGTTTTCGGTATCGTCGGCCTGCGCGAACTTGATGGTCGAGACGGCCGAAGAGAGGTCGGCGACCAGCCTGTCGTAGATCTTCTTGCCGGCATAGATGCGGCAGGCTGCGGTGCAGTCCTGGCCGGCATTGTAGTAGCCGAAGGCGCGCAAGCCGTTGACCACAGCGCTGAGGTCGGCGTCGTCGAAGACGATGACCGGCGCCTTGCCGCCCAGTTCCAGATGCGTGCGCTTCACCGACTTGGCGGCGGCCTGCAGGATCTTCTTGCCGGTGGCGACATCGCCGGTGATCGAGATCATGTCGATCTTCGGATGGTTGATGAGTGCGTTGCCGACCGTCTCGCCGCGGCCGAGCACGATGTTGACGACGCCTTCCGGCAGGATCTCGGCGAGAATCCTGCCGAGTTTCAGGGCGGTCAGCGGCGTCTGCTCCGACGGCTTGAACACCACAGTGTTGCCGCCGGCGATGGCCGGGCAGAGCTTCCACGCCATCATCATCAGAGGGTAGTTCCACGGCGCGATCGAGGCGACCATGCCGATGGGGTCGCGGCGGATCATCGAGGTGAAGCCCGGCAGGTATTCGCCGGCCGTCTGGCCCGGCATGGAGCGCACCGCGCCAGCGAAGAAGCGGTAGCAATCGACGATCGCGGGAATCTCGTCGTTGAGCACGGAATTGATCGGCTTGCCGCAGTTCAGCGCCTCCAGCGTGGCGAACTCCTGCGCCTCGGCCTCGATGCGGTCGGCGATCTTCAGGAGATAGCCCGAGCGCTGCGCCGGCGTCGTGCGCGACCACAAGACGAAGGCCTTCTGCGCAGCCGCGACGGCGGCCTCGATCTGTGACTGGCTGGCCTCCGGAAGGTTGAGGATGGTGTCGCCCGTCTTCGGGTTGAGCACCTGCTCCTCGGCCTCGGTGCCCTTCTCGAACTTCGCGCCGATCAGCATCTCGGTGTGCATGAATTCCTCCTCGAACAGGCGGTTACTTGCCCGAACCGGCGATCTGATCGCCGTCGCGGGTGAGATAGAAGGCGGCAAGGATGGGCAGCAGCGTCACGATGACGACGACCATGGCCACGACGTTGGTGACCGGCCGCTGGCGGGGCCGGATCAGCTCCGAATACATCCAGATCGGCAGCGTCTCCTGCTGGCCGGCGGTGAAGGTGGTGACGATGACCTCATCGAAGGAGAGCGCGAAGGCGAGCATGCCACCGGCGAGCAGCGCCGTGCCGATGTTGGGCAGCACCACGTAGCGGAATGTCTGGAAGCCGTTGGCGCCGAGGTCCATCGACGCCTCGATCATCGAGCCGGACGTGCGGCGGAAACGGGCGACCGCGTTGTTGTAGACGACGACGACGCAGAAGGTGGCGTGGCCGAGGATGATCGTCCAGGTCGAGAACGGGATGTCGGCGAGATTGAAGGCCGAGCGCAGCGCGATGCCGGTGATGATGCCGGGCAGCGCGATCGGCAGGATCACCAGCAGCGAGATCACCTCGCGGCCGAAGAAACGCGAGCCCGCGATGGCTGCGGCGCAGAGCGTGCCCAGCACCAGCGCGATGACGGTGGCGACGGCGGCGACCTGGACGGAGAGGCTGAGCGCCGCCCAGACGTCGGGGCGGTTCCACGCGGCCTCGAACCAGCGCAGCGTCAGGCCGGGGGGCGGCCACTGATACGACTTCTCCTCCGTCGTGAAGGCGTAGACGAAGATCAGCAGGATCGGCACGTGCAGGAAGGCAAGTCCGAGCCCTGCGGCCAGCTTCAGTGAGAAGGTTGCGCGTTCGCCAAGGTCAGAGCGCATCGAAGGCCCCCAGACGCTTGGCGCCCCAGAGATAGAAGCCCATCACCACGATCGGTACGACGGTGAAGGCCGCCGCCAGCGGGATGTTTCCGGCCGTGCCCTGGAACGAGTAGACCGCCTGGCCGATGAACAGCTCGGACGTGCCGATGATCTGCGGGATGATGTAGTCGCCCAGCGTCAGCGAGAAGGTGAAGATCGAGCCGGCGACTATGCCCGGAAGCGCCAGCGGGAAGATCACATTGCGAAACGTCTGGCGCGGCGCGGCGCCGAGGTCGGCCGAAGCCTCGACCAGATTGGACGGGACGCGCTCCAAGGATGCCTGGATCGGCAGGATCATGAAGGGCAGCCAGACATAGATGAAGACGATGAAGGTACCGGTCCACGAGACGGACAGCGAGTTGCCGCCGACGACCGGCAGCGACAGCCATGCGTCGAGCAGCCAGGTCAGGTGCAGCGTCTCGAACACCCAGCCGATGATGCCTTCCTTGGCGAGGATCAGCTTCCAGGCGTAGACCTTGACGAGATAGCTCGACCACAGCGGCAGCATGATGCCGAGGTAGAACAGCGCCTTCCAGCGGCCGCGCGCATAACGCGCTGCGAAGTATGCGATCGGGAAGGCGATAGCGGCTGACGCGACGGTCACAGCCGCCGCCATGCCGACGGTGCGCAGGATGATATCGACGTTGATGGGGTTCAGGAGCTCGGCATAGGTCTTGAGCGTGAGCTCCCGGTTGATCATCCCGGAGAACTCGTCGATCGAGAAGAAGCTCTGCGCCAGCAAGGCGAAGAGCGAGCCGAGATAGACGATGCCGAGCCACAGCACGGGCGGCAGCAGCATCAGCACCAGCAGGAAGCGGGGGCGTCGCCAGAACAGGTCGGACAACGCGCCGCCGATGCCGCCCGTGGTTGGCAGGATGGCGGGGCCGGTGCTGGAGATGGCGGCGCCCATCACACCGCCTCGTCCATCAGGTGCAGCTGGTCGCGGTTGAAGGTCAGCACGACGGCCTCGCCTTCCGCGGGCACGGCGTTGCCGGCCGGAACGACGGCGTTGAGCCGCAAGCCGTCGGCATCAAGGCCGATGCGCGTGGAGGCGCCGTGATAGTGGCGCGAGACAACCCGCGCCGGCACGCCGTCGCCGCTTGCGGCCGCCTGGATGCGGATCGCCTCCGGACGAAGCGATCCCCAGCGGCGCTGCCCGGAGTAGCGCTGCACGAACTCGGGCGGCAGCACGTTCGACGAGCCGACGAAGTCGGCGACGAAGCGCGACGTCGGCCGGCTGTAGATGTCTTCCGGCGAGCCGATCTGCATGATGCGGCCGTCATTGAAGACGGCGACGCGGTCCGCCATCGAAAGCGCTTCGCCCTGATCGTGGGTCACGAATACAAAGGTGATGCCGAGCGACTTCTGCAACGCCTTCAACTCTTCCTGCATGCTCTCGCGCAGCTTCAGGTCGAGCGCGCCGAGCGGCTCGTCGAGCAGAAGGACCCGGGGCTGGTTGACCAGCGCGCGGGCGAGCGCCACGCGCTGGCGTTGACCGCCGGAGAGCTGGCCCGGACGCCGGCTGCCATAGCCCGCCAGCTTGACCAGCTTCAGAGCATCCTCCGCGCGGGCGCCGCGCTCGGCACGGCCGACACCCTTCACCATCAACCCGTAGGCGACGTTGTCGAGCACGTTCAGATGCGGAAAGAGCGCGTAGTCCTGAAACACGGTGTTGACGTTGCGGCGATAGGGCGGAACGCCCTCGGCGCGTTCGCCCGAAATCGAGATGGTGCCGGCGGTCGGCTGCTCGAAGCCGGCGATCAGGCGCAGGCAGGTGGTCTTGCCCGAGCCGGATGGTCCCAGCATCGCGAAGAACTCGCCTTCCATGATGTCGAGGTCGACGCCGTCGACGGCACGCACGGAGCCGAAATGGCGCGAGACCTTGGCAAAGGAAACTGCGGGGGTCATCGTCGTGCCGGATCCCATGTCGTTGCGCGCACCCTCACCTGCCTGCCGGCACCCTCTCCCGCAAGGGGAGAGGAGCGCGCTCCAGCGTTGCCACCTGACCCTCTCCCCGCATGCGGGGAGAGGGTCAGGTGACAGAAATTTGCGTCAGTTCAGGTCAGCGTCCGCCGATCACGCCGATGTAGTCAGAGACCCAGCGGTAGTAAGGCACGCACTGGTCGTTCTGGCTGGCGCACTTCGAGGTCGGCGTGGTCCAGAAGTGGACCTTCTCAAAATTGTCGAGGCCGTTGGCGGTGCAGCCCTCGGCGTTCTGCATGCCGCGGCCGTCGGTGCAGGCAGCCGGTACGGACGGGTTGGCGCCGAACCAGACCGACAGGTCGGACTGCAGGTTCGATGACAGCTGGTGCTCGAACCACATGTAGGAGCAGTTCGGGTTGGCAGCGTCGACATGCATCATCGTGGTGTCGGCCCAGCCGGTGACGCCTTCGGTGGGGAACACCGATTCGACCGGCTGCTTGTCGGCCTTGAGCAGGTTCACCTGGAACGGCCAGGAGCCGGAGGCGACAACGCCCTCATTCTTGAAGTCGTCGATCTGGATGAAGGCGTCGTGCCAATAGCGGCCGACCAGGGCGCGCTGCTGGCGCAGCAGGTCGAGCGATGCCTTGTACTGCTCTTCGTTGAGTTCGTACGGGCTCTTGATGCCGAGTTCCGGCTTGTGCGTCATCAGGTAGAGCGCCGCGTCGGCGACATGGATTGGGCCGTCATAGGCCTGCACGCGGCCCTTGTTGGACTTGCCGTCGTCCAGCGTCATCTCCTCGAACACAACCTTCCAGGAGGTCGGCGCGCTCTTGATGGCGTTGGTGTTGTACATCAGGACGTTCGGGCCCCACATGTAGGGCACGCCGTAGTGGACGCCATCGACCGTGTGCCAGGGGGCGTTCTTCAGGCGGTCGTCGACGGTCGACCAGCTCTTCACGAGATCCACGTTCACCGGCTGCACGCGCTTGCCGGCGATGAGGCGCAGAGAGGCGTCGCCGGAAGCGGTGACGAGGTCGAAGCCACCCTCGTTCATCAGCGCGACCATCTCGTCGGAGGTCGCCGCGGTCTTCACGTTGACCTTGCAGCCCGTCGCGGTCTCGAACTTCGTGACCCAGTCGAAGGCCTTGTCGGTTTCGCCGCGCTCGATGTAGCCGGCCCAAGCGATGATGTTCAGCTGGCCTTCGCCGGCACCCACTTCCTTCACCTGCGCCATCGCCTGCGTCGAAAAGGCGAGCGCAACGGCAATCGCAGTACACGAATGCAGAAAGGTCTTCATCCCACGTCTCCCATTGGCGTCATCGTCGATGACGGTTTCGAGGGTGCCGCTCGAACGTCGGCTTCGGCCCCTTCGGTCAACGTGCTGCGAATCTACAACATTCGCAATTTCATTTATCAGAAGGCTGCTATCGATTTTCCCGATAGATATCCGTCAGCCTTTGGGTTTCTCCAGATGGCCGCCGAACGCAAAGCGCATGGCCGAGAGCAGCTTGTCGGCAAACTCGGACTCGCCCTGCGAGGAAAAGCGGCTGAACAGCGCCGAGGAAAGGACCGGCGCCGGCACCCCTGTGTCGATCGCGGCCTTCAGCGTCCAGCGTCCCTCGCCGGAATCGGAAACACGCCCGCCAAAACTGGCCAGCGCCGGGTCGGATTTGAGCGCCGCGGCGGCCAGGTCGAGCAGCCATGAGCCGATGACGCTGCCGTGCCGCCAGACCTCGGTGACGGCCGGCAGGTCGATGTCGAACTGGTAGTATTGCGGCTGCTGTAGCGGGCTGGTCTCGGCGTCGGCGGAGCGATGCTCCTTGCCGGCATTCGCCTGCTTGAGGATGTTGATGCCCTCGGCATAGGCAGCCATGACGCCGTACTCGATGCCGTTGTGGACCATCTTGACGAAGTGCCCGGCGCCACTCGGGCCGCAATGCAGGTATCCGCGTTGCGCGGTGCCGGTTTCGTTGCCGGTGACGGCGCCGTCGGCCCCCGGTGCAAGCGAGGAGAAGACACTGTCGAGATGCCGCACCGCCTCGTCCGGCCCGCCGATCATCAGGCAGTAGCCGCGATCGAGGCCCCAGACGCCGCCGCTGGTGCCGACATCGACGAAGCTGATGCCCTTGCCGGCAAGCCTGGCGGCAAGATCGACCGCGTCGTGATAGTGCGAATTGCCGCCATCGATGATGATGTCGCCCGGCTCGAGCAGCGGCGTGATCTCGTCGACGACGCGGCCGGTGATCGCGGCGGGCAGCATCAGCCAGACGCAGCGCGGCTTCGCCAGCCCGGCGACGAGCTCCTCGACGGAGGCGGTGCCGGTTGCGCCCTCGCTGGCCAGCGCCGCGACGCTTTCCGCATTGATGTCGTAGACGACGCATTCGTGGCCGCCGCGCATGAGCCGCCGCACCATGTTGGCACCCATGCGCCCCAGTCCCATCATCCCGATCTGCATCTCAAGGCCTCCACAATTCGAGCGATTCCTAGCGCGCCAACATGACAGGTCGGCCTCGGCGCGCGTGCTACAGGCGGCGCGTCGGGCGCTGCGACTGCGCGATGCCGATGAAGTCGCGCGCCGCCTGCGGCAGGCCGGAGCCGCGCCGCCAGACCATGCCGACCTGCACCGCCGGCAACGAGCCGGAAACGTCGCGGCTTTCGATGCGATCGCCTTCCAGCGACCACGGGCGGTAGACGAGGTCGGGCAGGAGCGCGATACCGGCGCCGGTGGCGACGAGACTGCGCACCGCCTCCACCGAGCGCGTGCGGAAGGCGACGTGCGGGCGCGCGCCGAGCGCGGTGAGCAGCTTGCCGGTGTTCTCCTCGATCTCGTCCACGGTGAGCATGATCAGCGGCTCGCGCGCCACATCGGCGATGCCGATCGAATCGGCGCCGGTGAGCGGATGGCCGAGCGGCAGCCACAGCCGATAGGGCGAGACTTCGAGGATTTCCGCCTGCAGCGCCATGCGGTCGCGCAGGTTGGAGATGACCATGACCGCGACGTCGAGTTCGCCGCCGACAAGCAGGTGCTCGAGATAGTCGCCATTGTCCTCGATGGCCGACACCTCGACGCCGGGATAGGCGCGGCGATACCGCGCCAGCAGGTCGGACAGGACATAACCGGCGACGAGCGAGGTGACGCCGAGCTGCATGCGGCCGCCGCGCGTCGCCGCCTCGTTGCTGAAGGTGAGGCGCGCATCCGAGACGTCGGCGAGAATCTTGGTGGCGTGGCGTAGGAACTGGTGGCCCTTGTGGGTGATGCTCAGGCCGCGCGGGTGGCGGTCGAAGAGCTGCACGCCGAGGTCGCCTTCAAGCTCCTTGATCGCCTCCGTCACCGACGACTGCGAGATCGAAAGGCTCTGCGCCGCGCGCGACACCGTTCCCTGCTCGGCGACGGCGACGAAGAACTGCAGCTGGCGGATGGTAAAGGCCATGCCGCGACTAAGCACGCGGGCAGGGATAGAGGGAAGTGGGCTGTTGGCCGGAGGGCTTCCGTATGGCTACAGTCACGTCATGACAACAGAAGACCGCATCCGCGCCATACCGATCTGGAACGGCGCGATCGAGATCGCGCCGCTGAAGGGCGGGCTGTCGAACGAGAGCTGGGTGGTGAGCGACGGCAACGGCCGGCATGTCGTGCGCTTCGGGCAGGATTTCCCCTTCCACCATGTCTTCCGCGAGCGCGAGATCATGGTGGCGAAGGCAGCGCATGCAGCCGGCTTCGCGCCGGAGGTGCGCTATGCACAGCCCGGCATGATGGTGACCGAGTTCCTCGGCGCCAGAACCTATGGCGGCGAGGACGTGCGGGCCAACCGGTTGCGGATCGCCGCGCTGATGCGCCGCTTCCACGACGAGATGCCGCGCCATGTGACCGGCGCGGGCTTCATGTTCTGGGTGTTCCACGTGATCCGGGACTATGCGCGCACGCTGGAGGCTGGCGGCAGCCGCATGGCGGCGAAGCTGCCGAGCTATCTGCAACTCGCCGCCGAGCTTGAAGTGGCGCAGGCGCCGCTGCCGGTGGTCTTCGGGCACAATGACCTGCTGCCGGCAAACTTCCTCGACGACGGCGCCAAGCTCTGGCTGATCGACTTTGAATATGCCGGCTTCAACACCGCCATGTTCGACCTCGCCGGCGCGACGTCAAACGCCGGCATGAGCGACGCCGAGGCCGAAGAGCTCCTCGCTGCCTATTTCGGCAAAAGCCCCGACGCCGACATCCGCCGGTCGCATGCGGCCATGCAGGTTGCGTCGCTGCTGCGCGAGGCGATGTGGAGCATGGTGTCGGAACTGCACCTCGACGCGCCGGGCGCGGACTACGTCGCCTATACGGCCGAGAACCTGGCGCGGCTCGACGCGGCGCTCGACGCATATCGCTCGAAATACGGGAACCCCGCATGAGCCTCCCCTCGCAAGCGCAGATCGTCGTCATCGGCGGCGGCATCATCGGGTGCTCCACCGCCTACCATCTGGCGAAGGATCACAAGGCCGACGTGGTGCTGCTCGAACAGGGCCGGCTCACCTCCGGCTCGACCTGGCATGCGGCGGGGCTGGTCGGTCAGCTGCGCTCGTCCGCATCGATCACGCGGGTGCTCAAATATTCGGTGGAGCTCTACAAGAAGCTGAAGGACGAGACCGGGCTCGAAACCGGCTGGAAGATGAGCGGCTGCCTGCGGCTGGCGAAGAACCAGGACCGCTGGACCGAGTTCAGGCGGCTGGCGACGACGGCGAAAAGCTTCGGCATGGACATGCACCTGATCTCGCCGGAAGAGGTGAAGCGCATGTGGCCGCTGATGGAGGTCGGCGATCTCGTCGGCGCCTCATGGCTGCCGACCGATGGGCAGGCGAGCCCCTCCGACATCGCGCAGTCACTGGCGAAAGGCGCGCGCATGCACGGCGCGAAGCTGCATGAAGGCGTGCGCGTCACCGGCTTCAACATGAAGGACGGCCGCATCACCGCAGTGCGGACGGACCAGGGCGACATCGCCTGCGAGAAGGTGGTGAACTGCGCCGGCCAGTGGGCGCGGCAGGTCGGAGCGATGGCCGGCATCAACGTGCCGCTGCAGCCGGTGAAGCACCAGTATGTGATCACAGAGAAGATCGCCGGACTTTCCACCGATGCGCCGACGATCCGCGACCCCGACCGCCGCACCTACTTCAAGGAAGAGGTCGGCGGGCTGGTGTTCGGCGGCTACGAGCCGAACCCGCAGGCATGGACCACTGGCGACGTGCCGACCGACTGGGAGTTCCGTCTGTTCGACGACGACTACGACCATTTCGAGCAGCATATGAGCGAGGCGATCGAGCGTGTGCCGGCCCTCGGGCATGTCGGCATCAAGGAGATGATCAACGGGCCGGAAAGCTTCACGCCCGACGGCAATTTCATCCTCGGGGACGCGCCGGAATGCGCCAACATGTTCGTCGGCGCAGGCTTCAATGCCTTCGGCATCGCCTCGGGCGGCGGCGCCGGCTGGGTGCTGGCGCAGTGGGTGGTGGACGGCGAGGCGCCGCTCGACCTGTGGGTCGTCGACATCCGCCGTTTCTCCGGCCTGCACCGCGACCGCGACTGGGTGCGCGACCGCACGCTGGAGGCCTATGGCAAGCACTACACGGTCGGCTTCCCGCACGAGGAATACGAGAGCGGCAGGCCATGCATCGTGTCGCCGCTCTACGAACGCCTGAAAAGCCATCGCGCCGTGTTCGGCTCGAAGCTCGGCTGGGAGCGGCCGAACTGGTTCGCGCCGGAAGGGACCGAGCCGCGCGACGTCTATTCGATGGGGCGGCAGAACTGGTTCGACGCGGTCGGCGACGAGCATGCGCATGTGCGTGAAAAGGTGGGCATCTTCGACCAGTCGTCCTTCGCCAAATACGAGCTGACCGGCAGGGACGCCGGCCGCGCGCTCGACTGGATCTGCGCCAACGATGTCAGCAAGCCGGTCGGGCGGCTGACCTATACGCAGCTGCTCAACACGCGCGGCGGGATCGAGGCCGACCTGACGGTCGCTCGGCTTGCCGACGAGAAATTCTACATCGTCACCGGCACCGGCTTCCGGACCCACGATTTCGGCTGGATCCGCGATCATGTCGGGGCCGACCTCGACGCGACGCTGACCGACGTGACCGAGGCGTTCGGTACGCTGTCGCTGATGGGACCGCGCGCCCGCGACGTGCTGGCGGGCGTCACCAGCTCGGATGTGTCGAACGCCGGCTTCCCGTTCGGCCATGTGCGCGAGATCGAGATTGCCGGCACCAGCGTGCGCGCGCTGCGCGTCACCTATGTCGGCGAACTCGGCTGGGAGCTGCACGTGCCGATCGAGGCGACCGGCGCGGTGTTCGACGCACTGATGGCTGCCGGAGCAGCGCATGGCATCAGGCCGGTCGGCTATCGCGCGCTGGAAGCGCTGCGGCTGGAAAAGGGCTATCGCGCCTGGGGCTCCGACATCACACCGAATGACAACCCGCTGGAGGCAGGCCTCGGCTGGGCGGTGAAGCTGCGCAAGAACACCGATTTCCTTGGCCGCAAGGCGCTTGAAGCGTCGGTTGGCAAGCCGCTGACGAAACGCTTCGCCGGCTTCAGCGTCGATGACGCCAGCGTCGTCCTGCTCGGACGTGAAACCATCCTGCGCGACGGCCAGCCGGTGGGCTACCTCACCTCTGGAGGCTACGGCTACACGGTCGGGAAGCCGATCGGCTTCGGCTATGTGCGCCATGCCGATGGCGTGTCCGACGCGTATCTGGCTTCCGGCAACTATGAGCTGGTGGTGGCGACCGAACGCGTTCCCGCGCGGCTGCACCTGGAACCGCTGTTCGACCCCAAAGCGGAGCGGGTGAAGGCTTGATGCGACGCACGATCCTGGTGGGCTGCCTGCTCCTGACGGCGACGGCAGAGGCGGCGGAGCAGCGCCTCGACATCCGCGACTGCCCGCTCGACACGGTCGTGTTCGTCGATCCGTGGGCGGGCGGCATGTTCAGCGTGGCGCGCGTCGGCACCGAGTACCGCTGGCTGTGCGACGAGGGCAAGGTGATGCCGGATCCGAGCTGCGTGGGACCGTATGGCAACCTCGTGCTGGAGGGCACCTACCGCAAATACCAGAACGAGCCGACCGAGCCGATGACGGCGACCTACACCATCGAGAAGGCCGTCCCCTGCTGCGGCTGGAGCGTCGAGGAGGGAGCCGCGAATGACAGCCGGTCCGGTTTCACCTGGATTGGTCCCACGGGCATGCCGAAGCTGCGCGACATGCAGTGGCTTTCGATCGAGGCGCCCGATGGCACGTTCATGAACCCGCTCTACGCCGCCGCCTGCACGCTGCGCTAGGCTTTGCGTCCCATTCCGCGCGGCTGCCCGCGAATTGCCATGATCGGCGTCACATTGCCGGCGCAATGCCAAAAGGACGACCGATTCCCCTTCCATCGCAAAGGCTCAGCGACGCCGACCGCCGCTGGCTGATGAAGGCCGTGGGCGCAGCAGCCCTGATCGGCCTGCCCGGCTGCCAGAGCGTGCTCGACGTCGGAGCGAACAAGCCGGTGGTCATCGAGGCGCAGTCGGGCGAGGAGGCGCTGCGCAAGATCCGCGCCTCGCACGGCCTGTCCTCGCTGACGCCCGACCCGACGCTGGAGCGCGCCGCCGCACAGCAGGCCGCCTACATGGCCGAGGCCGGGCAGATGGAACACACGACGCGGCGCGGCCGCGACTTCGCCTCGCGCGTGCGCGCCAATGGCATCGAGGGCGCCGCGGCGGAGAACATCGCGCATGGGCGTTTCGACGCCGGCGGGCTGTTCACGGCGTGGATGAATTCCTCCGGCCATCGCCGCAACATGCTCGACCCGCGCTTCTCGCGCTTCGGGCTGGCCTCGGCGGAAGACGCCAAGGGCGCGCGCTACTGGGCGCTGGTGCTGGCAAAGTAGCGAAGCGGCGACGTCAGTTGACGTTGCTCGGCACGTTCTCCGGCGGCACCTCGGCCTTCACCTTCTGGCGATGCACGATGAACAGGCCGGCGAGCACGACGATCGCCGCGCCGAGCAGCGTCTGCCAGCCCGGCACGTCGCCGAAGAAGACCCAGCCGAAAACGACCGCCCACAGCATCAGCGTGTAGTGCAGCGGCGCCAGGATCGAGGCCGGCGCCAGCTTCAGCGCGCGCGTGATCAGCATGTGCGCGACGCAGGAGACCAGGCCGAGCAGCACCATGGCGCCGTAGTCGAAGCTGGTGGCAGGCACCCAGTTGCCGACGGCGAGCACGCCGGCCACGAGAACCGCGCCGATCGTCTGCCAGGTGACTAGCACCGTGTCGCTGGTGCCGCGCAGCATGCGCGCGAAGACGATCGCGAAGGCGAAGCCGAAGCTGCCGACGATTGCCCAGAGCGACCCGAACGAAAACACGCCGGAGGTCGGACGCAGGATGATGAGCACGCCGACAAAGCCCACGCCGATGGCGAGCCAGCGGCGCCAGCCGATGCGTTCGCCGAGCATGAAGTGGGACAGCGCCGCGACGTAGATCGGTCCGGCCATGTAGAAGCTCAGCACGTCGGCGAGCGGCAGCGCCACGACCGCGAGGTAGAAGAAGAACACGTCGATGGTGATCGCCACGACGCGCATCATCTGCACCCCCGGACGATCGACGCGAAAGAGATCGCCGACGCCCTGCCGGAGGATCATCGGCGAGAGGAACAGCAGCGAGGCCAGCGAGCGGATGAGGATCACCTGGCCGATCGGAAAACTCGTGGCCAGCCACTTCGCCAGCGCGTCGAGCAGCGAGAAGACGAAATCGCCGAGCAGCATCAGCAGCACGCCGGCCAGCAGCGTGTTGCGGGTGGTGAACAGGTTTCTGATCGACATGGTCGGAGCGCGGCCGGAGGCTGATTGCCGCGCTCTTAGCGCTGGTCACCCCGCTTGGCGAGGCCCAGATCGGGATATCGCCGGTCCAGCCTCGCTCAGGCTGTGTGGCGGCGGTTGACGCCAACCGGCCGACCGGGCAGCGACAGCTGCGTGTCGCGCCGTTCGCGCTCGGCCACGACCTTGCCGCGGGCGACGACGCAGAGCCGTTCGGCGCGCAGGCGCAGCGCCTCGATCGGGTTGCCGGCATCGAGCACCACGAGGCTCGCCTTCCTGCCCACCTCCAGCCCGTAATCGTCGAGCCCCATGATGGCGGCGCTCTCGACCGTCACCATGTCGAAGCATTTGCGCATCTCGGACGGATGCGACATCTGCCCCACATGCAGGCCCATGAAGGCGACATCAAGCATGTCGGCCGTGCCGAGCGAGTACCAGGGGTCGAGCACGCAATCCTGGCCGAAGCCGACACGGATGCCATGCGCCAGCATCTCCTTGACGCGCGTCATGCCACGGCGCTTCGGGAAGGTATCGTGGCGGCCCTGCAGCATGATGTTGATCAGCGGGTTGGGGATGGCCGACACTCGCGCCTCGGCCATCAGCGGCAGCAGCTTCGACACGTAGTAATTGTCCATCGAGTGCATGGAGGTCAGGTGCGAGCCGTTGACCCTGCCCTGCAGCCCGAGCCGCTGCGTCTCGTAGATGAGCTGCTCGATGTGGCGCGACAGCGGATCGTCGCTCTCGTCGCAATGCAGGTCGACCCTGAGGCCGCGCTCCGCCGCCATCTCGCAGAGTTCGGTGACCGAGCGCGTGCCGTCGGCCATGGTGCGCTCGAAATGCGGGATGCCGCCGACCACGTCGACGCCCATGTCGAGCGCGCGGATGGTGTTGGCGCGCGCGGTCGGGTCGCGATAGAGGCCGTCCTGCGGGAAGGCGACGAGTTGCAGATCGATGTAGGGCGCGACCGTCTTCTTCACGTCGAGCAGCGCCTCGACCGCGAGCAGCCGGTCGTCGCAGGTATCGACATGCGTGCGGATGGCAAGCAGGCCCATCGACACCGCCCAGTCGCAATAGCGCAGCGCGCGTTCCTTCACCGCCTCGTGGGTCAGCAGCGGCTTGAGTTCGCCCCACAGCGCGATGCCTTCCAGCAGCGTGCCCGAAGCGTTGATGCGCGGAATGCCGTAGGAAAGCGTCGCATCCATGTGAAAATGCGGGTCGACCAGCGGCGGCGAGACGAGGCTGCCGTCGGCATCCACGACACGGCCGGCCTCGGCATCGATGCGCGGCTCGATGGCGGCAATCTTCTCGCCCTTGATGCCGATGTCGGCCGCACGGCCGTCGGGCAGCACGCCGCCCTTGACGATCAGGTCGAAGCTCATCTCTCGCCTTTCCGGTATGGAATCATCAGCGCCTTGGGATAGCCGGCGCGGCGCGCCACCACCACCAGCGCGAGAATGGACAGGATGTAGGGAAGCATCAGGAACACCTGGTACGGTAGAACCGTGCCGGCAATCTGCTGCAGCCTGATCTGGTAGGCATCGAAGGCGGCGAAGAGGATGGCGCCGAGCAGCGCCTTGCCCGGCCGCCACGAGCCGAAGACGACCAGCGCGATGCAGATCCAGCCACGCCCGTTGATCATCTCGAAGAAGAACGAATTGAACGCCGACATGGTGAGGAAGGCGCCGCCGACCGCCATCAACGCGCTGCCGACCATCACCGCGCCGATGCGGATGCCGGCGACGGAGATGCCCTGCGCCTCGACGGCGGACGGGTTTTCGCCGGCCGCACGCACGGCGAGGCCAAGCGGCGTCCGCGTCAGGACCCACGCCACGACCGCCACCGTCACGAAGGCGAGGTAGGTCAGCGGCGTCTGGTTGAACAGCGCCTGGCCGATGATCGGGATGTCGGCGAGGTAGGGTATCGGCAAGGGCTGGAACGGCTCGATCTTCGGCGGCGAGGTCACCTCAGGCAGCACCACGCGGTAGGTGAAATAGGCGAGGCTGGTGGCAAGCAGGGTGATGCCGATGCCGACAACATGCTGCGACAGGCCGAGCGGGACGGTGAGAAGCGCATGCAGGAGACCGAACGCCATGCCGACAAGCGCTGCGACAAGCACGCCGAGCCACAGATCGCCGCCGGCATAGACGGTGAGCCAGCCCGAGAAGGCGCCAGCCGCCATGATGCCTTCGATGCCGAGGTTGAGCACGCCGGCACGTTCGCAGATCAGCTCGCCCATGGTGGCGAAGATCAGCGGCGAGGCGATGCGGACCACCGCCACCCAGAAGGACGCCGAGAGCAGGATGTCGAGAGCTTGCTCCATCGCCTACCTCCAGCGCAGCCGGTAGCGCGTCAGCATGATGGCGACGACCATGGTGAGCAGCGACAGCGCGACCATCACGTCGGCGATGTAGGACGGAACGCCGGCGGTGCGGCTCATGGCGTCGGCACCGACAAAGATCGCCGCGACGAAGATGGCGGCGACGACCACGCCGAGCGGATTGAGCAGCGCCAGCATGGCGACGACGATGCCCGAATAGCCAAAGCCGGGCGACAGATCGAGCGTCAGGTTGCCCTTCAGGCCGGACACTTCCGAAAAGCCCGCCAGCGCGGCAAGACCGCCGGAGAGAAGCGCGGTCTTGATCAGCACGCGGTTGACCGGAATGCCGGCGAACCGCGCGGCTTCCGGGTTGTGGCCGACGGCGCGCATCTCGAAGCCGAGCGCGGTCTTCTTCATCACGATCCAGACCGCCAGCGCCGATAGCAGCGCCAGCACGAAGCCGTAATGAAGGCGACGGCCGGTGACGATGCGCGGCAGCCGCGCCTCGGCGATCAGCTTCTGCGACTGCGGCCAGCCGAGCCCCGTCGGGTCCTTGAGCACGCCCTCCAGCAGCATGGAGACGAAGAGCAGCATGATGAAGTTGAAGAGCAGCGTCGTGACCACCTCGTCGACGCCGAAGCGGGTCTTGAGGATCGCCGGCCCGAGCAGCAAGAGCGCACCGGCGACGATCGTCGCCACCACCAGCAGGGGAAGCAGCACAAAGGCCGGCAGCGGCAGCGCGCCGGTGCCGAGCACAACGGTGATGATGGCGCCGGCATAAAGCTGCGCTTCGGCGCCGATGTTCCACAGCCGGGCGCGGAAGGCCACGGCAACGGCAAGGCCGGTGAAGATCAGCGGCGTGGCGCGCGTCAGCGTTTCGAACAGCGCGAACTGCGAACCGCCCGCGCCCCTCGCCACGAGCACGAAAACGTCGAGCGGCTCGGCGCCGGCTGCCAGCACCAGCAGGGCCGAGACCGCAAAGGCGATGACGACCGCTGCTGCCGGGTAGAGCAGCGAGGCGAGCGCGGACGGCGCGGCGACGGGCTCAAGCCGCATGCGCATCTCCCCCTGCCATGAGCGCGCCGATCTCGGCGGCAGTCTTGGTGCCGCGCGGGAACGGACCGGCGATGCGGCCCTTCGACATCACCGCGACGCGATCGGAGAGCGCGAAGATTTCGTCCAGATCCTCCGAGATCAGCAGGATCGCTGCGCCGCGCTGGCGCGCGGCGAGCAGGCGCTCGTGCACATAAGCGACGGCGCCGACATCAAGGCCGCGCGTCGGCTGGTTGGCGAGCACGATGGCGGGGTCGCCGTCGAGCGCGCGACCGAGAATGAGCTTCTGCATGTTGCCGCCGGAGAGCAGGCGGATGGGCGCGTCCGGCCCGGGGCATTTCACGTCATAGTCGGCGATCACCGAGCGGGCGAATCCGGCAATGGCCTCCGCCCTGAGGAAGCCCAGGTTGGAGAAGCGCCTGGAGCGATAGCGCTCGAGCACGACGTTCTCGGCGACCGACATGTCGCCGATGGTGCCGACCGCGTGGCGGTCTTCCGGAATACGGCCGACGCCCTTCGCCAGCGCGGCGCGCGGCGACCATTCGGCGATCGGCCGGTCGGCGATGAGGAATTTCCCCGCAGCCGGCGATACAGTGCCGGCGATGAGCGCGGCGAGCGTCGCCTGTCCATTGCCCGAGACGCCGGCGAGCCCGGTGATCTCGGCGCGGCGCAGGTCGAGCGTCACCGCGTCGAGCGGCACGCCGTGGCGCGGCGACGTCGATACCTTCGACAGCACCAGCAGGGGCGCGCCGCGCAGTGTTTCGGCGACGACGGGAGGCTGCACCTCGCGGCCGACCATCAGTTGCGCCAGCTCGTGCGCGTTGGTGTCCGACGTCCTGCGCTCGCCGGCAAGCCGGCCGCCGCGCAGCACCACGACCCGGTCGCTGGCGGCCGTCACCTCGTGCAGCTTGTGCGAGATGAAGATGATGGCAAGGCCGCCGGCGGTGAGCTTGCGCAGCGTCGAGAACAGGGCCGTGCTTTCGGCCGGCGTCAGCACCGCCGTCGGTTCGTCGAGGATGAGGATGCGCGCCTCGCGGTAGAGCGCCTTGATGATCTCGACACGCTGGCGTTCGCCGACGGTCAGCGAGGCGACGATGGCAGACGGGTTCACGTCCAGCCCGAAGTCGGCGGCGATCGAGGCGATACGCCGGCGCGCCTTCTCGCGGTCGAGCCGCGGCGAGAGCAGCGACTGCGTGCCGAGCGCGATGTTGTCGAGGACGCTCAGGTTCTCGGCCAGCGTGAAATGCTGGTGCACCATGCCGACGCCGGCCGCGAGCGCGGTGCGCGGGTCGCCGGGCGGCAGCCGCCTGCCAAACACCTCGACCGTGCCCGCGTCGGCGACATAGTGGCCGAACAGGATGTTCATCAGCGTCGTCTTGCCGGCGCCGTTCTCGCCGAGCAGCGCCAGCACCTCGCCCGGCGCCAGGTCGAACGAGATCCCGTCATTGGCGGTGAGCGCGCCAAACCGCTTGGTGATGCCGGTGAGGCGAAGGGCGGGCGATGGCGTGAGGGTCATGTACCCTCACCCCGTACCCCTCTCCTCAAGGGGGAAGCGGGCGCCAACGTCTCGGAATCCCCCTCCCCCTTGTGGGGAGGGGCAAGGGGTGCGAGCAGCATGATCGCGGCAACTAGCTCGACTTCGGCTCGGTGTCGTTGATCTCGACGGTGAACGACCCGTCCTTGATCGCCTTTTCCTTCTCGGCGACCTTGGCCACGGCCTCGGCCGGCACCTTGCCGTCAAAAGTGCCGAGCGGCGCAATCGAGCAGCCGCCCTCCTTCATGAAGGAATACGCGCCGTAATCGGCAGCCTTGAAGCTGCCCGCCTTGACCTCGGCGATGGCCTTGTCGAGCGTCGGCTCGAAATGCCACAGCGCGGATGCCACGACGGTCTCCGGATAATCGGCCTGCGTGTCGATGACGTTGCCGATCGCCAGCACGCCCTTCTCCTTCGCCGCGTCGGAGACACCGAAACGCTCGGCGTACATGACGTCGGCGCCGGCATCGATCTGCGCAAAGGCGGTTTCCTTGGCCTTCGGCGGATCGAACCACGAGCCGATGAAGGCGACCTGGAAGGTGGCATCCGGCGCGGTCTCCTTCACGCCCGCCATGAAGGCGTGCATGAGGCGGTTGACCTCGGGGATCGGGAAGCCGCCGACCATGCCGATCTTTTTCGACTTGGTCATTGCGCCGGCAATGATGCCGGTCAGGTAGGAGGCGTCCTGGATGTAGTTGTCGAACACCGAGAAGTTCGGGTTGGCGTCATCGGGCTTGAACGACGAGCCCATGAGGAAGGCGGTCTCGGGATAGTCGGCCGCGACGGTGCGCGCCGCATCCTCGACGCCGAATACCTCGCCGAGGATCAGCTTGTTGCCGGCTTCGGCATACTCGCGCATCACGCGTTCGTAGTCGGTGTTTGAGACGTTCTCGGTGGCCACATACTCGATGTCGCCGCGGTCCTTGGCGGCGTTGGCGGCCTTGTGGATGCGGCTGACCCACTGCTGCTCGAAAGGCACGGTGTAGATGGCGGCGACCTTCAGCTTGTCCTCGGCGAAGAGGCGGGTCGGAAGGGCGGTCAGTGCTGCGGCGCCGGCGCCGAACTTCAACGCCTGACGGCGCGAGATCATGAGATTGGCTGGGCTTCTGGTCATCGGTCCACCTCTGGCTGTCGTTTGTTTGATTTTCTACGTTACTGAGAGCATCCCGTCGTTTTTTATCATTTGGTCAAACGATAGCGGCAAAGACGCAGGCGGAAAAGGCCTTCCGCTGCATTCGCCAACAGGCACAACGGGCGCCGCAATCCGCTCAGTATCCGAGCGCGCAGCCGTCCTTGCGCGGGTCGGAGCCGGCCGAAAGGATGCCGCGCGCGTGGTCGATCACGACAGCCTGGCCACCGCCGAACGGCTTTTGCGCGACCGACACCTTGTGGCCGAGCGCATCGAGGCCGGCGAGCGTTCCTGCCGGAAAGGCCTTCTCGATCTCCACCTGCCCGCCGGACGCGAAGACGCGCGGCATGTCGATCGCCGCCTGCGGGTCGAGACCGAAGTCGATCAGGTTGGTAAGGAAGCGAACATGCCCGAAAGGCTGGTAGTCGCCGCCCATCACGCCATAGGGCGCGATGGCGCGACCGTCCTTCGTCAGCATGCCCGGCATGATGGTATGCATGGGCCGCTTCGACGGGCCGATGCAGTTCGGATGGGCAGGATCGACGACGAAGGAATTGCCGCGGTTCTGGAACATCACGCCCGTCTGCGGGCAGAGCAGGCCTGATCCGAAGGAATCGTAGACCGAATTGATGAAGGACACCGCATTGCGGTCACGGTCGACGACGCTGACATAGACCGTGTCGGACTGGCGCAGTTGCAGATCGGGAAGCGAGGTCATCGCCCTGTCGCGCTGGATCGAGGCAGCCATCTGCGCGGCCCAGTCCTTCGACAGGAGCTGTTCGACGCGCACATGCATCGCCTGTTCCTCGGCGATCTCGGTGTTGCGCACCGCGAAAGCCAGCCGCCCAGCCTCGATTTCCAGATGCGTGCGCTCGACCGACAGCGGGTCGAGGCCAGGGAGGTCGAAGCGCTCCAGCAGGTTGAGCATGATGAGCGCGGTGATGCCCTGATTGTTGGGCGGAATCTGATGCACGCGAAAACCGCGATAGTCGGTACCGATCGGCGTGACGTAGTCGCCATGCACATTGGCGAAGTCGTCGAGCGTGTGCAGCCCGCCTTCCGCCCGCAGCGCAGCCAGCATGGCGGCCGCTACCGGGCCCTCGTAGAAGCCGCCCCGGCCTTGCTCGGCAATCGCCTGCATCGTGTCGCCGAGCGCGGCCTGCACGTGCAGGTCACCCTCCTCCGGCACACTGCCGCGGGGCAGGTAGACCTCTGATGCAGCGACACGCTTGCGCAACAGCGGTTCGGCCAGCAACCAGTCGCGCCGCACGCGTGCATGCACAGGATATCCTTCGCGCGCATAGCGGATCGCCGGCGCCAACAATTGCGCGAAGGGCAGCCGCCCGTGATCGGCGTGCAGGGTCGTCCAGGCGTCAACGGCGCCGGGCAGCGTCGCAGCGTGGACCGAGTCTTCCGGGATGTCGGTGAAGCCGCGCTCCCGGTACCAGTCGAGCGTCGCCGCCGCGGGCGAGCGGCCGGAGCCGTTGAAGCCAATGACGTCGTCGCCGCCGTCCTTTGCCATCAGCACGAAACAGTCGCCGCCGATGCCGGTGGACTGCGGCTCGACCACGGCGAGCGTCGCATTGGCCGCTATCGCCGCGTCGAGCGCGTTGCCGCCGGCCTTCAGCACATCCACAGCCGCTCCTGTCGCGAGCGGATGCGACGTCGCCACCATGCCGTTTACGGCGTGGACGGCGGAGCGGCCGGGGTGCTGGAAATCGCGCATGGCCGCGCCTCGGTCAGGCGTTTGCCGCGACGAGCGCCTTTTCGAGCTTGGCCATGCCCTCGTCCAGAATGGCGTCCGACACGGTCAGCGGCATCAGCAGGCGGACCGTGTTGGCGTGCACGCCGCACGACAGCAGCACGAGGCCCTCGGCGATCGCCGCCTGCGTTACCCGCTTGGTGGCGTCGGCGTCGGGCTCGTTGCCACCGCGCGACTTGACGATGTCGAAGGCAACCATGGCACCGGGGCCACGCACAGCGGCGATCGACACCACGTCGTTGCGCTGCGCGATCCTGGCCAGCGTGCCGCGCAGCTTCTCGCCAAGCTTCTGTGCGCGTTCAACCAGTTTCTCTTCCTTGATCACATCGATCACCGCGAGTGCGGCGGCACAGGCCAGGGGATTGCCGGCATAGGTGCCACCAAGGCCGCCCGGCTCCGCTGCGTCCATGATCGCGGCGCGGCCGATCACGCCCGACAGCGGGAAGCCGCCGGCCAGCGATTTCGCCACGGTGACAAGGTCAGGCTCGACGCCGCTCACCTCGATGCCGAACATCTTGCCGGTACGGGCGAAGCCCGTCTGGATCTCATCGGCGACGAGGAGAATGCCGTGCTCGGTGCAGACGGCGCGCAGTGCTTCGAGCAACTCGGTCGGCGCGGGATGGAAGCCGCCCTCGCCCTGCACCGGCTCGATGATGATCGCGGCCACCTGGCTCGGCTCGATGTCGGCGCGGAACAGCGTCTCCAGCGCGCGCAGGGACTCGGCCACCGACACGCCGTTCTCAGAGGTCGGGAACGGCAGGTGATAGACGCCCGACGGCAGCAGGTTGAACTTCTTGCGGTAGGGCGCAACCTTGCCGGTCAGCGCCATGCCGAGATGCGTGCGGCCGTGGAAAGCGCCGGCAAAGGCGATGACGCCGCTGCGACCGGTCGCGGCGCGCGCGATCTTGATGGCGTTCTCGACCGCCTCAGCACCGGTGGAAAACAGGATGCTCTTGGCATCGCCCTTGAACGGCGCCAGCGCGTTCAGCTTCTCGCAGACTTCGACGTAGGGCTCATAGGGCAGCACCTGGAAACAGGTATGCGTGTACCTGTCGAGCTGCGTCTTCACGGCAGCGACCACCTTGGGATGGCGATGGCCGGTGTTGAGAACGGCGATGCCGCCGGCAAAGTCGATGAAGCGGCGCCCCTCGACATCCCAAACCTCGCAATCCTCGGCGCGCTCGGCGTAGACCGGGAAGGCATTGCCTATGCCGCGCGGAATGGCTGCCACCCTGCGGGCCTGGAGCGAAGCGTTTGCGGTCATCGGACGTCCCTCGTGTTTGCGATGTTCCTACAGCTTTAGCCCGGCTCCGCCGATTACGGAACGTCCTTCGATTGGTACAGCCAAGCGTTGGCACAGGCAGCCAAAGCCGTTTGCGTGTTATATCCGTCCGTATATAACGGGCCTAGGCGGCATCGCCCGCACAGGTCTCTCATTCCCCGACAGGAGGATTTTCATGCTGAAACGCAGACATTTTGGCGCTGCGGTCGCGCTCACCTTCGCGGCCGCTCTCGGCGTCCCGGCCATGGCCGACGAGACTGCCGTTACGGTGTTCGCGGCTGCCAGCCTGAAGAATGCGCTCGACGCGGTGAACGACGCCTGCGCATCGGATGTCGGCGAGAAGGCGACGATCTCCTACGCGGCCAGTTCCGCGCTGGCCAAGCAGATCGAGGAAGGTGCGCCGGCCGACGTGTTCATGTCGGCCGATCTCGACTGGATGAAATACCTGGCCGACAAGAAGCTGACGAAGCCGGACACCGAGGCGCAGCTGCTTGGCAATTCGATCGTGCTGGTCGCCCCGGCGGACTCCACCGCTGCGGTGACGATCGGCCCGAACTTCGATCTCGCAGGCGCGCTCGGCGGCGGCAAGCTCGCCATGGCCAATGTCGACGCCGTGCCGGCCGGCAAGTACGGCAAGGCCGCACTCGAGAAGCTCGGCGTCTGGGCCGGCGTCGAGGGAAGCGTGGCGCAGGCCGAGAACGTGCGCGCCGCGCTGGCGCACGTCGCCACCGGCGAAGCCGCGCTCGGGATCGTCTACAAGACGGACGCGAATGCGGAGCCGAAGGTCAGGGTCGTGGACAGCTTCCCGGCCGACAGCCATCCGGCGATCGTCTACCCGGTTGCGCAGACCTCTTCTTCGAAGGATGCTGAGACGCCTGCCTTCCTCACCTGCCTGAAGTCGGCCAAGGCGACGGCGATTTTCGAAGGACAGGGCTTCACCGTCCTGTCCAGGTGACGGGATCGAACTGACGCATGGAGTGGCTGGACCTCAGTCCCGACGAGTGGAATGCGGTCCGGCTCTCCATCCGGGTTTCGACCTGGGCCGTGGTGGCCAGCCTGCCCATCGGCATCGCCATTGCCTGGCTGCTGGCACGCGGCCGGTTTCCCGGCCGCACGCTGCTCAACGGCATCGTGCACCTGCCGCTTGTGATGCCGCCGGTGGTGACCGGCTACCTGCTGCTGCTCACCTTCGGGCGGCGCGGCCCGGTGGGTTCCTTCCTGGAGGACCATTTCGGCATCGTCTTTTCGTTTCGCTGGACCGGGGCGGCGCTGGCCGCAGCCGTCATGGGCTTTCCGCTGATGGTGCGCGCCATCCGCCTCTCGATCGAAGCGGTGGACCGGCGCCTCGAAGCCGCCGCCGGCACGCTCGGCGCCAGTCCGCTGATGGTATTCCTGACCGTGACGCTGCCGCTGTCGCTGCCCGGCATCGTGGCCGGCATGATCCTCTGCTTTGCCAAGGCGATGGGCGAGTTCGGGGCGACGATCACCTTCGTCTCCAACATTCCGGGCGAGACGCAGACGCTGCCCGCCGCGATCTACACCTTCACGCAGGTGCCCGGCGGCGACGCAGGGGCGTTGCGGCTGACGCTGATCTCGATCGCCATCTCGATGATCGCGCTGGTCGCTTCGGAAATGCTGGCCCGACGTGTCGGCCGGACGGGCGCGGTCGGATGATCGAGATCGAGGTCCGCAAGCGGCTGGGTGAGTTCAGCCTCGACATCGGGATGCGCAGCGCCGGACGCGTCACCGCGCTGTTCGGGCCTTCCGGCTCCGGCAAGACGACGGCGGTCAACCTGCTTGGCGGCCTGCTCCGACCGGACGCAGGCCGTATCGCCGCCAACGGCCGCGTGCTGGCCGATGTTTCGGCCCGTATCTTCGTGCCGAAACATCGCCGCCGCATCGGCTACGTATTCCAGGATGCGCGGCTGTTCCCGCACCTCTCCGTGCGCGGCAATCTCGACTATGCGCGCTGGTTCCGGCGCGGCAGCGAACGCAGCGAGTTCGCCCGCGTCGTCGACCTGCTCGGCATCGGCCATCTGCTGAAACGCCGTCCCGACGGGCTGTCCGGCGGTGAGAAGCAGCGTGTCGCAATCGGGCGCGCACTGCTCTGCGACCCGACCCTGCTGCTGATGGATGAGCCCCTCGCCTCGCTCGACGCCCAGCGCAAGGCCGAGATCATGCCCTATCTGGAGCGGCTGCGCGACGAGACGAAGATTCCGATCGTGCTGGTCAGCCACTCGGTCGCCGAGGTGGCGCGGCTGGCCGACACGGTGGCGGTGCTCGAAGACGGCCGGCTGAAAGCGATCGGCGAGACTTCCGACGTGCTCGGCCGGCTCGACCTGCTGCCGGCGGAAGAGCGCGGCGAAGGCGGCGCGGTGCTGGATTGCGAGATCGCCGGGCACGATACGCATTACGGCATGACGCTGCTGGCCACCCGCGCCGGGCCGATCCGCGTGCCGGCGCTGAAAGCCGCCACCGGGGCCCGACTGAGGCTGCGCATCCGTGCGCGCGACGTGATCGTTGCGACGACGCAGCCGCACGGCCTCAGCGCGCTCAACGTGCTGGCAGGAAGCATCGCCGATATCCGCGCCGAGCCCGGTGCGCCGGCGGTCGAGGTCAGGCTCGACTGCGGCGGCGCCACAATCGTCGCCAGCATCACGCGGCAGTCGCTCGAAACGCTCGGCCTGAAGGTCGGCCAGCCGGTCTACGCGATCATCAAGACGGTCAGCTTCGACGCGCTTGGCGCGTGACACCATGGCGGGTGACGGATGTCGAAGGCCTCCGCTACAGTGACGGCCTCGCCGGAGACGCCGCCATGCCCAAACTCATGCTGAAGATCGACGTCGATCCGGAGGGACGCATCGGACCGGGCAAGATCGCGCTGCTCGAACAGATCGCCGCGAACGGCTCGATCTCGGCTGCGGCGCGCGCCATGGAGATGTCCTACAAGCGCGCCTGGGACCTCGTTGGCGAGATGAACCGCATCTTCGGCAAACCGGTGATCGCTGCCAAGACCGGCGGGCACGCCGGCGGCGGGGCAAGCCTCACGCCGGTCGGCGCCGCGCTGGTCGAGCGTTTCCGCGCCATCGAGCAGACGGCGCTCGACGCCACCCGCTCCGAACTCGAAGCGCTGCAGGCCGAGATCGACGCCAGCTAGAGTGAAGCGTCAGTCGATGTCGAACGACACGCCCTGCGCGAGCGGCAGTGCACGGCTGAAGTTCACCGTGTTGGTGGCGCGGCGCATATAGGCCTTCCAGGCGTCCGAACCGGATTCACGGCCGCCGCCGGTCTCCTTCTCGCCACCGAACGCGCCACCGATCTCGGCGCCCGAGGTGCCGATGTTGACGTTGGCGATGCCGCAGTCGGAGCCGTCGACGGACATGAAGCGCTCGGCTTCGCGCATATCGAGCGTGAAGATCGAGGACGACAGGCCGGCGCCGACGGCGTTGTGATCGGCAAGCACGGCGTCGAAATCGTCGTACTTCATGACGTAGAGGATCGGCGCAAAGGTCTCCTCCGTCACCGGGGCGACCTGTTTCGGCATCTCCACCAGCGCCGGGCGCACGTAATAGGCGTCGGCGTGCGGTCCCTTGACCCGCTCGCCGCCGGTCACCTTGCCGCCATTCGCCTCGGCCAGCTTCAGTGCTTCCCGCATGCCGTCGAACGCGGCCTTGTCGATCAGCGGGCCGACCAGCGCCTTGCCTTGCAGCGGATCGCCAACGGTGACGCTCTTGTAGGCCTTCTTCAGGCGCGGCACGATCTTGTCGTAGACGCTGGAATGCACGAACAGCCGGCGCAGCGTCGTGCAGCGCTGGCCAGCGGTGCCCATGGCGCCGAAGGCGATGGCGCGCAGCGCCATGTCGAGATCGGCAGACGGGCAGACGATGCCGGCATTGTTGCCGCCAAGCTCGAGGATCGAGCGCGCGAAGCGCTGCGCCAGCCGCGGGCCGACCTCGCGGCCCATGCGGGTCGAACCGGTGGCGGAGACAAGCGCGACCTTGTGATTGTCGACCATCGCCTCGCCGACGGCGCGGTCACCCACCAGCACCTGCAAGAGCCCCTTCGGCACATCGCCGGCCTTCCTGGCCGCACGCTCGAAGATGGCGGCGCAGGCGAGCGCGGTAAGCGGCGTCTTCTCCGACGGCTTCCAGACGACGGCGTTGCCGCAGACCAGCGCAAGCGCCGCGTTCCAGGACCACACCGCGACCGGGAAGTTGAAGGCCGAGATGACGCCTACGACGCCGAGCGGGTGCCAGGTTTCCATCATGCGGTGACCGGCACGCTCGGTGGCGATGGTCAGGCCATAGAGCTGGCGCGACAGGCCGACCGCGAAGTCGCAGATGTCGATCATCTCCTGCACTTCGCCGAGGCCCTCGGACGGGATCTTGCCGACCTCGATGGACACCAGCCTGCCGAGATCGGCCTTGGCGGCGCGCAGTTCCTCACCCAGCAGGCGGACGAGCTCGCCGCGCTTCGGCGCCGGCACCAGCCGCCACGTATTGAACGCGGCCTGCGCCTTGTCGATGGCAGCGCCGGCCTGCTTCGCCGAGATCGCCGTGACCGCGCCGATCTTCTCGCCCGTCACCGGGCTGAAGGTGGCCATGCCGCCGCCGGCATACGCCTTCTCGGGCACGCCGAGTTTCTTCAGGATGGCTTTGGTCTGGCTGGCGACGCTCATGGTGTGTCCTCTCATCGTGCGGCGGGCGGCAATCGTGCGCGATACCTATTCCCCCGCCCGCCGAACCGCAACTGCCGGCCGGTTGCGGCTTCCCCCTGTCACAAAGCTGTGCGATGCGGCTGGAGGGTGGCCGACCGCGCCGGCCGAAGGAGCAGTCCGTGACCACGAGCTTCATCCACCTGACCGACCTGCACGTCTCGGCGCCCGAGCTGAACGACGCGAACCTGCTGAGCGACACGACGGCGACGCTGAAGACCATCGTCGGCATGGTGCGGGAGATGCAGCCGCGCCCGGCCTTTATCGTGGTGAGCGGCGACATCACCAATCACGGCGATGTCGCGAGCTATCGCGCGGTCCGGACCATGATGGCCGGGATCGACGTGCCGATCCTCTATGCGCTCGGCAATCACGACAGCCGGCCGGGCTTCTACGAAGGCATGCTCGCGCGCACATCCGGTCCGGAGGTGCCCTATACCCACGAGGCGGTGATTGCCGGAGTGCATGTCATCGTGCTCGACTCCTCGGTGCGCGGGCGCATCGCCGGGGCACTGTCAGAGGAGCAGTTCGCCTTCCTCGACGCGGCGCTGGACAACCACCCGGACACACAGAAGATCGTGGCGGTGCACCATGCACCGGCGCTCGACGACGCCAGCTGGGAGACGCTCACCGCCGTCGATTCCGGGCGGCTGGCCGACATGCTGCAGGGCCGCAACGTGGCAGGGCTGCTTTGCGGCCACATCCACCACGACCGCGTGTCCAACTGGCACGGCATCCCGGTCATCATCGGCACCGGCCTGCACAATGCCGTCGACCCGCTCTTCACGAACGGCCTGCGGATGCTGGCCGGCGCAGGCTTCGCGCTCTGCACGCTGAGGCCGTCCGGGCTGACGGTCGCGTTCGTGCCGCTGCCGTCGGACCGGCGCGAACTGGGCGTCATCGGCGCCGACAGGCTGGCAACGTTCACTTGAACGCGGAGCGCTTCACCGCACGGCGGTAGGCGAGCCAGCATTCGCGCGCGGCGTAGATCTCGACCACCGGCGCGAGCGCCGTCTCCAGATATGCCTTGATGCCGGCCCAGTCGCTGAAATCGGGGGCGTCCGGGTCGCCGGCTATGCGCCGCGCGAAATCGCCCGCAGGACCGGGCAGCGACTGGCGACTGGCGAGGTAGGCCAGAAACGACAAGACTTCATCCGCAACTCCCCCCCTGTCCGAAAGGATGTGCCCGAAACCTTAGGATGCCGCAAACGCAATCCGCTAAAATGCGGGCGATGCGGAAAGGATTGGTTTGCCGCGAAAGGGTTGCTGCCGGGGCGTGGCAATCGGAATGCCTGGAGTGACAGCGGCTTAGAAATGGCGCGCCCGAAAGGATTCGAACCTCTGACCCCCAGATTCGTAGT
>JBFXFO010000037.1:0-27899 GCA_050178915.1 Rhizobiaceae bacterium
AGACGGTCGGCAGCCCGCCCTCGTTGAACGACAGCGCCACCAGCACCGCGATCGGGATGTAGAGGAACGCGAAGACGGCAATCAGGGTGAAGCGGTGGAAACCCATCAGCCGGTCTCCTCGCGCGCCGTCGGGCCGCGCGACGACGCCCGCTCCGCTGCGAAGGCCTGCAGCGTGAGGAGCAGCATCATGATCGTGATCAGCGCCATCGAGAGTGCTGCGCCGAACGGCCAGTCGTTGGCGGTCAGGAACTGGTCGTAGACGAGGTTGCCGATCATCTGGAAACGGCCGCCGCCGAGCAGCGCCGGGGTGACGAAATTGCCGATCGAGAGGACAAACACGAACACCGCCCCGGCGGCGATGCCGGGCAGCGTCAGCGGCAGGATGATGCGGCGGAAGGTGGTAACGCCCGATCCGCCGAGGTCACGCGAGGCTTCGGCGAGTTCAGGGTTCATGCGCGACAGCGGCGCGTAGCAGGCGAGGATGACGAAGGGCAGGTAGTTGTAGACCAGCCCGGCGATGACCGCGCCCTCGGTGTAGAGCAGCGACGGTGGCTCGCCCTCATAGCCGAACCAGCGCAGGAGCTGCGTCACCAGCCCCTCGCGGTTGAGCAGCACGATCCACGCGTAGGTGCGGATCAGATAGTTCGACCAGAAGGGCAGCACGGCAAAGAACAGGAAGATCGGCTGCCAGCCGCGCGGGGCCTTCGAGATGGCGTAGGCTGCGGCATAGCCGATGATCACCGCGATGACGGTCGCGGTCAGCGCAATGCGCGCCGAGTTCAGGAAGATGCCGGCGTAGAGCGGGTCGAAGACCAGCCCGAAATTTTCCAGCGTGAAAGTGTAGTCGATGCCGCCGTAGATGCCGCGCCGGAAGAAGGCGAGCGCCAGCACCAGCGCGCACGGGATCACCATCAGCGCGGTCAGCCAGGCCAGCGCCGGCGCCATCATGAAGGCTGAGCGGAAGCGGGGAGCGGCTATGATGCACCCCCCTCTGGCCTGCAGGCCATCTCCCCCTCAAGGGGGGAAATCGGACGGCCGCAGCTTCCCGGCAAACCGCCATCGTCGCAAAGCTCGCGCCATGCGTGGCCACTGCCAATCTCCCCCCGTGAGGGGGAGATGGCCGGCAGGCCAGAGAGGGGTTTGTTGCCGCAATGCATGCCGGCCGATGGACTTTGCGCGTCCTACTGCGCGGCCTTGATCTCGCTGACGATGCGCGCGTAGTCGCGCTGCGCCTCGCCGACGTCGCGCAGCGCCTCGAACTTGACGAGGTCGGCCACCGGCAGCGCCATGTTGGTGAACTGGTCGGTGAGCTCCTTCGGCAGGCTGTCCATCGCCGCCTTGTTCGGCACCTTGTAGAGGATGTTCTGCGCCGCCCAGGCGTGGTTCTTGGCGTCGAGCATGAAGTTGATGAACTGGAGGGCAGCGTCCTTGTTCTCCGACGCCTTCATCACGACCATGGTGTCGAGCCAGAGGTCGGAGCCTTCCTTCGGGATGACGTACTTGATGTCCTTGTTCTCGCCGATGCCGTAGTTGCACCAGCCGTCCCAGGCCTGCACCATCAGCGCCTCGCCGGACACCAGCTTGGAGTAGAAGGTGGTGTCGTCATAGGCGAGGAGGGTCTTCTTCGCGGCGATCAGCAGGTCCTTGACCTCGGCCATCTTCGCCGCGTCGGTTTCGTTCACCGAATAGCCCTTGGCGAGCTGGCCGGCGGCGAGCAGCCAGCGGTCGGTCGCCAGCATCGTCGTCTTGCCCTTCAGATCGTCCGACGGAGCCAGCAGGCTGTTCCAGGAGTCCGGCGCGGTCTTCACGAGGTCCGAGCGGTAGCACAGCCCGGTCGTGCCCCAGGTGTAAGGCACCGAAAAGGTGTTGCCCGGATCGTAGGGAAGGTTGGTCGCCTCGGGATAGAGGTTGGCGAGGTTCGGCACCTTGGCGTGGTCGATGGTCTCGGCGAGGCCGAGCTTGTTCAGCACTTCCGCGAAGGGCGAGGAGACGAACACCACGTCGTAGCCCTTGCCGCCGGAGGCGACGAGCTTGCCCATGATCTCCTCGTTGGTGGCATGCTTCACCACCTCGCCGGAGATGCCGGTCGCCGCCTTGAACGCGTCCATGGCGTCGGGCGCCATGTAGCCGTCCCAGTTGGAGATCACGAGGCTCTGCGCCAGTGCGGGCGATGCTGCGCCCAGGGCGAGCGCGAAGAGGGCGGGGCGAACGCCCCGGACGAAAAGGCGCGAAACGCTGCGCTTGGCCATGACCTGACTCCCATTATTGAACCGCGAATGTCGGACGGCGCGCGCGATGGCGCAGCCGTCCCGTTCCCCCGGCCTTGCTGGCCGTTGTTCTAACAACCGTACTATCGGGTCAAAAAGCACGTCAATCCGCCGGCGTGTAAAATGCCGGCGGATTTTCACATTCGTGAAAAAGTCGAAAGGGCGTTCAGGTCGAGATCATCTTCTTCTCGATGCCGACGCCGGCCGCCAGCGCGCGCTCGTATTCGAGCGGCACGGTGGCCGAATCCTGCAGCGCGATGCCGGTGGAGTCGAAGATGGTGATCTCGTCGTCGGAGGTGCGGCCCTGCTTCCTGCCGGTGACGACCTCGCCGATCTCGCCGGCGATGTCGGCCTCGGTGATCAGGCCTTCCGACAGCGGGACGTTGATCTCGCCGTCCGTGCGGCACTGGCGGATGTCATCGACGAAGATGCGCGCGCCCTTGAGGATCGTGCTCTCCAGTTCCTGGTCGCCCTTCTTGTCGGCGCCGACGGCGGCGATGTGCGTGCCGGGCGAGATCCATTCCTTCATGACGATCGGCCCGCGCGCCGGGGTGACCGTGACGACCACGTCGGCGCCGCGCACGGTCTGCTCCAGATTGGTCGAGGGCTTGATCTCGAAGCCCTCGTATTTCGGCTGCTGTTCCCTGGCGAACTGCGAAACCGTGTCCTGGCTGCGGCTCCAGACGCGCACTTCCGACCATTTGAACACCTCGTTGCAGGTGGCGAGCGCGCCCTCCGCCATGTGTCCGGCACCGACGATGGCGAGCGTCTTCGAATCCTTGCGCGCCATCCATTTCGCCGAAATGGCAGCTGCCGACCCGGTGCGCATGACCGTGTGGTAGCTGCCGTCCACGATGGCGAGCGGGAACCCCGTCTCGGGATGCGTGTAGATCAGGATCGAGAAGACCGTCGGGAGGTTGTATTTCTCGCGGTTCTGCTCGCGGATCGACACCCATTTGCAGGCTGCCGCATGCGGCTCCTCGATGTAGGAGGGCATCGCCTCCCACTCGCCGGGAAAGCGGTCGAGCACGATGTGGCCCTTCGGGTCCATGTAGTAGCGACCTTCGCCGTGCATGCGGTAAGCCTGCTCGACGCAGTCGTTGTATTCGAACGGTTTCAACAGGCCGATCATCTCGGAACGTCCGAGAATGAGCGTCTTGCGGTTCGCCCAGTTTTCCATCGTGCTCGCCCTCTCTCTGCGCTCTTCGACGATCAGTCCATCCAGCCGGCGCGCCTGCGCTTCGTCAGGTCCGGATCCCAGTCGACGGCCGGCAGCCCGACCGGGTAGCCGTGCTCGTAGTCGTAGGGCGGCTTGATCACGTATTTGCGGTCGAACGGCGCCCAGTTGTAGGCCTCGCCGGAGCGGATGATGTGCGGCCAGTCCGGCTGCGCGAAAAGCGGACGCCCGACGGCCACAAGCTCGCCGGCGCCGCTGTTCAGCACCTCTTCGGCATCGGCGCCGTCGGCGACGCCGCCATTGACGATCATCGGCTTGCCGCTCGCCTCGCGGATGGCATTTGGCATCGGCGTCTTCTCGTCGCTGGCCCGGTTGTCCTTCCAGGCAAAACTCGACCAGTGCAGCGCATCGGCATCGACGTCGCGCAGCGCCTCGCCGACCGCCCGCGCATAGGCGACGCCGCCCGGCCACGCACCGGCGAAATCATCGACGCCGTCCTGGCTCAGCCGCAGCGTGATGATCTTGTCGGGGCCGATCGCCTTGCGGATACGCTCGCAGACGAGCTTGGCGAAGCGAACATTGTTCTCCGCCGAACCGCCATACGCATCGGTGCGCAGGTTCGTCTTCGGGTGGATGAACTGGTAGAGCAGGTAGCCGTTGGCGCCATGCACCTCGACGCCGTCGAAGCCTGCTTCCACGGCACGGGCGGCACCCTCGGCGAAGCCGTCGGCAATGCGGAAGATCTCCGCTTCCGTCAGCGCCCGCGCCGGCGGGAAGGTGACCTTCGGCCAGGCATCGGTGAGGCCGCGATTGTGCTTCTCGTGGTCGGTGTCGGTGTAGAGCACCCAGCCGGGGCTCTGCGTGTCCGACGCCGTCACCGCCTGCTCGCCCGCATGCAGGCAGCGCGGATCGCTGACGCGACCGCCGTGCATGAGCTGCAGGATGATCGCCGCACCCTGTGCGTGCACCGCGTCCACCACCTTCTTCCAGCCGGCCACATGCTTCGCATTGGCGATGCCGGGCTGGTTCAGATAGGCGACGCAGCCGAGTTCGTCGTTCTGGAACGTCGCCTCGGTGATGATCATCCCGAGGCCGCCGCGGGCGCGGCGAGCGTAGTAGCTGACCATCTCGTCGTTCGGCGTGCCGTCATCATCGGCGCATTGCCGCGTCAGCGGCGCCATCACGATGCGGTTCTTCAGTTCCAGCGGACCGAGGCGGTAGCGCGAGAAGGTGTTGGCATGCAGTGAGGTCATTTTCCTTGTTCCCCGATTGTTGCTGTTGGTTGGTATGGGTGGCTTAGGTCACGTAGGCCCTGCCGACCTTCTGGCTGGTTTCGATGAAGGAGCGCATCGCGTTGGAGATGCGGGCGCGGCGCCAGGCGAGATAAGTCTCGACGACGACCGGCGGGTTGGTGACGATCGGACGCGGGACGATGGCGTGCTCGCCGCAGAAGCGCGGCATGCCGGTGAAGATGGTGGGCCCGACGCCGGCGGTCACGAGCCCGAGGATGCCGGTGAGCGAGGATGCTTCCTGCGCGACATTCAGCACCTGGCCGGCGGCGTGGAAGGCATCGACGACGATGCGGCGGTGTGTCGGCCATTCGGCGTTGGTGCCCATGACCATGGGTTCGACCGCGAGATCCTCGATGGTCAGGGTCGGCTTGGCGACAAGTGGATGCTTGGGCGGCAGAAGCGCCATCAGCCGGTAGCGCGCGATCGGCCGCGACTCGATCTCAGAACTCTGGAACGAGCCTTCCATGAAGCCGAAATCGATCTCGTCCTGCAGGACCTTGTCGCGCTGCGCCGGCGAATGCATGTAGGTCAGTTCAAGCCGCACATCCGGGTTGGAGAAGCGGAAGTCGCGGGTGATGTCCGGCACCAGCGAATGGCCGGAAATCGTCGTGTAGCCGACCCGCAGGATCGCCTTGGTGCCGGAGGCGAGCAGCCGCACGGTGTTCTCGGCGGTGTCGATGCGGCCCAGGATGTCCTGCGCCTCCTCGAGCAGGTAGCGGCCCGATTCCGTCAGCCGCACCTTGCGGGTGGTGCGCTCGAGCAGCTTGACGCCGAGCCTGTCCTCCAGCTCCAGAACGACGCGGCTGACGGCGGGCTGCGCCATGGTCAGGCGCTCGGCGGCGCGGTGGAAATTCAACTCCTCGGCGACTGCAACGAAGGTCGAGAGATGCTTCAGATCGTAACGCATGCTTCCACCCCACCCCCCTTCTCGATCCCCGAAGGTATTGAGAAATCTGATCCGTCCGATTGATGCTGAATTCGTATCAGTCAATATCGAAACATTATTTCACATAAGAAAACCCATAAACTACGCTCGAAATCAATCACAAAAAGAGACCCGCAAGGGCAATGGGTGGTCACATTGATGCGTAGTTCTGTCGAGCGTTTCGTCCCCGTTGCAGGCATGCCGAAGGCGTCGGCGGGAATCTCGCCCGTCATTCTCCCAAGCGGCTTTTCGGAGTGCCTGTCATGATCCGTGTGGGCGTCGACGTCGGCGGCACTTTCACCGACATCATTCTGGAGCGTGCGGGCGGCGGCGGTCCCGCTCAGGTTGTGGTCACCAAGGTGTCCAGTACTCCGCATGACCAGTCCGAGGGCGTCGTCGAGGGCATCCTGAAAGTCTGCGGCATCGCCGGCGTCGATCCGGGCGCCATCGACGCCGTTTTCCACGGCACGACCGTCTCCACCAACATGGTGATCGAGCGCGATGGCGCCGAGGTGGGCATGATCACCACGCGGGGTTTCCGCGACATCATGCACATGGCGCGTCACAAGCGTCCGCACAATTTCTCGCTGCAGTTCGACGTGCCGTGGCAGTCGAAGCCGCTGGTGAAACGCCGCAACCGCCTGCCGGTGACCGAGCGCATCATGCCGCCGACCGGCGACATCGCGGTGCCGCTCGCCGAGGACGAGGTGAAGGCGGCGGCGGAGCTCTTCGCCAAGCGCGGCATCAACGCCGTCATCGTGGCGTTTCTGTTCTCGTTCCTCAACAACGAGCACGAGCAGCGCGCCAAGGAGATCGTGAAGTCGATCCTGCCGAACGCCTATGTCTCGGCGTCGTCGGACGTGGTCAATACGATCCGCGAGTACGAGCGCTTCTCCAGCGCGGCGATGAACGCCTATATCGGCCCGAAGACCTCGGCCTACCTGCGCAATCTCGAAAACCGCCTGCGCTCTAGGGGCATCAAGGCGATCGTGCGCATCATGCAGTCGAATGGCGGAATCTCGACCATCGAGAACTCGTCCGATCTGCCGATCGGCCTCCTGCTTTCCGGCCCGGCCGGCGGCGTCATGGGCGGTCGCTGGACCGGCGAGAATTGCGAGCGCGACAACATCATTACCATCGACATCGGCGGCACCTCGGCCGACATCTCGGTGATCGAGGCGGGCGAACTGCGCATCAAGAATCCGCGCGACACGGAAGTCGCGGGCCTTCCCGTTCTGGTGCCGATGATCGACATCGATGCGATCGGCGCCGGCGGCGGTTCGATCGCCTATCTCGATCCGGGCGGCGCGTTCCGCGTCGGTCCGCGCTCGGCGGGCGCCGTGCCCGGCCCGGCGTGCTACGCCAAGGGCGGTGACGAGCCGGCTGTTACCGACGCGCAGGTCGTGCTCGGCCGCATGGACCCGGAGCATTTCCTCGGCGGTGACCTGAAGATCGACGCCTCGCTCTCCGGCAAGGCGATCGAGAAGCACATTGCCAAGCCGCTCGGCATGAGCGTCGAGCAGGCGGCGCTGGGCATCCTGAAGATCATCAACAACAACATGGCGCTGGCGATCAACGCCAACTCGGTCGCCAAGGGCATCGATCCGCGCAACTTCTCGCTGATGGGTTTCGGCGGCGCCGGCCCGCTGCATTCGGTGTCGCTCGCCGAGGCCATCTATGCCCGCGACGTGATCGTGCCGGTGCAGCCGGGCATCACCGCAGCGACCGGCCTGCTCGTCACCGACCTGCAGTACGAATACACGCACTCGACGCTGCTGGTGCTCGACAAGGCCAGCGACGCGGAGTTCAAGAAGGTCAACGACGCACTCGATGTCCTGATCGCGCGCGCCAACCGGCAGCTCGAGGCCGACGGCATTCCGGCCGACAAGCGCCGCTTCCGCCAGGTGGCCGAGTGCCGTTATGTCGGCCAGGGCTTCGAACTGCGCGCCGACATGCCGAACGGACGGCTGACCAAGGAGTCCGCCGCGGTCGTCAACGAGAATTTCTACAACGCCCACAAGCAGGTCTACGGACATGCCTTCCGCGAACAGTCGGCCGAGATCATCACGCTTCGCGTGGTGGCGACCGTCGCCGTCGACACGCTGAGCCTGCCGAAGCTGGAGAAGGGCGGCCGCAAGGATCCGGCCGACGCCGTGCTGTACAGCCGCCGGACCGTGTTCGACGACGGCAAGGCCGCCGATACGCCGCGCTACGACCGCGGAAAGCTGCTTGCCGACGACACCGTCAACGGACCGGCGCTGATCGTTCAGCACAATTCCACCACGCTGGTGCCACCCGGCTGGCAGGCGAAGGTCATGCAGTATGGCGACATGATCGTGAGCAAGGTCTGAGGAGGGAGCGATGGCCAAGGAAATCGATCCCATTTCGCTGCAGGTCATCGGCGGCGCGCTGCATTCCATCGCCGAGCAGATGGGCAACGTGCTCTACCGCATGAGTTATTCGTCGATCATCCGCGAGAGCCAGGATCTCGGCGCCGGCCTGTTCGACGCCGCCTACAACACGCTGTGCGAGTCGGACTCGACGCCGATGCATATCGGTTCGCTGCCGGGCTACCTGCGCGGCATCGAGAAGACGATCCCGCTCGACGCCTGGAAGCCGGGCGACCTCGTCATCCACAACCATCCCTATCTGGGCGCCAGCCACTCGCCCGACATCGGCGTGGTGATGCCGGTGTTCTTCAAGGGCGAGCTTGTCGGCTTCTCGGCCAACACGGCGCATCACGTCGATATCGGCGCGGCGACGCCGGGGCTCGTGATCGACATCCCGGACGTGTTCGCCGAGGGCATGCTGTTCAACGCGACCAAGCTCTACGATCAGGGCGTGCGCAACGAGACGGTGTGGAACTACATCCGCGGCAACACGCGCGTGCCGTCGCTGGTCATGGGCGACCTCGAGGCGCAGATCGCCTCGGCGGAGCTGGGCGTGCGCCGCTTCGAGGAGCTCTTCCAGAAGTTCGGCAAGGAAGCCGTCCAGCAGGCCTGCAACCAGCTGATGGACTACACCGAGGCGATGCTGCGCCGCGAGATCGCCAAGATCCCGGACGGCGACTATGTCGCCGAGGGCTTCCTCGACGATGACGGCCGCACGCGCGGCGTCACGCTGCCGCTGAAGGTCACGGTGAGGGTGCGCGGAGATTCGGTCGAGGTGGACACGACCGGCTCGTCGGCGCAGGTGCCGACCGCCTTCAACGTGCCGTTCGACGGCTCGACCAAGGTGGCGTGCTACTTCGCCTTCCGCGCACTGCTGCTCGATACCTACACGCACGAGGAATACATCCCGCAGAACGAGGGTTCGTTCCGGCCGGTGAAGGTGACCTCGCCGCTCGGCTCGATCTTCAATCCGATCTCGCCGGCCGCCGCCGAGGCCCGCTTCAGCCAGATCCAGCGGCTCTGCGACCTGATCATCAAGGCGCTGGCGCCGGTGCTGCCGGACAAGTGCACGGCGGGCAACGCGGCGGTGCTCTCGTTCGCCTCCTATTCCGGCGTGCGCCCGAACGGCGACTACTGGGTGTTCCTTGAGGTGAACGAGGCTGCGATGGGCGGGCGTCCGCTCTCCGACGGCCCGGATACGGTCGAGGAACTGATGCGCAACACGCGCAACAATCCGCTCGAAGACCTCGGCATGCACCTGCCGCTGATCTGCGACCGCTACGAAGTGCGCGACGACGTGTTTCCGGGGCCTGGCAAATTCCGTGGCGGCGCCGGCGTGGTGAAATCGCAGCGCTACCTGACGCCCGGTTTCATGACCCACGAATCCGACCGCAACGAGGATACCCCATGGGGCATCTTCGGCGGCAAGGAAGGCGCCTGCTCGAAGGTGGAAATCCGCAACATCCACACCGGCAAGGTGTCGTACCACCCGGCCAAGTTCTCGGGCCTGCGCACCGAAGAGGGCGACGTCGTCACCTATTACTCGCCGGCCGGCGGCGGCTACGGCGACCCGCTCGAGCGCGATCCGCACAAGGTGCTCGACGACGTGCTCGACGGCTTCATCAGCGTGGACCATGCGAAGGAAGCGTATGGCGTGGTGCTGGCCGCCGTGGACGACGGATACGGTTGGGCGCTCGATGCGGCGGCAACCGGAAAACTGCGGGCGTCACTTGCGCCAGGCTGACAACAGCTGGCTCCGGTTGCGTAAGCTGGAAACCATTTGCCGGAAATGCCTCCTCGGAGGATAGTAGGCGTACACGGAAGAGACGTGCATCAGAATTGACGTCGCCCCTGCCGGACTTCGCGACAAGACCGCCGACAAGGCGGCGAGCGATGAGATGAAGGGACGCCGTTCGGACTACCAATGCCAACGGTAATGGGAGAATGGAAATGAAGAAGACGCTTCTCAACAAAGCGGTATCGCGCCGCTCGGTACTCAAGGGTGGCGCGGCAATCGCCGGCGCGACCGCGGTCACGGGCTTCCCGACGGTCTGGGCGCAGAACATCAAGGACGTGACGCTGGTCCACACCGGCATGTCCTATTCGACCATCGTCGACATCGCCAACCAGGCTTCGAAGGACCTCGGCTTCAAGGTCGAGATGTCGGTCGTCGATCACCCGGGCCTGCTGAACCGCATGGTCAACGACCCGAACTCGATCGACATCGCCGACATGGAGATCTGGCAGACCAAGATCGCCGTGCCGCAGGGCGTGACCCAGGCGGTCGACATCTCCAAGATCAAGGACTGGGCCAAGCTCACCCCGCTCTACACCGAAGGCGTTTTCAACGGCCAGGAAGTGTCGAAGCAGGGCGACGCGCCGATCGAGATCATGTACCGCGACGCGGTTGACTCGACCTCGTTCGCCTCGGGCAAGACCGGTTTCGCCACCTTCGTGCCGAGCGTCTACAACGCCGACACGCTGGGCATCCGTCCTGACCTCGTCGGCCGCGAGATCACCAGCTGGGCCGACCTGTTCTCGTCGGACTTCAAGGGCAAGGCCGCGATCCAGAACATCCCGACCAACGGCATCATGGACGCCATGATGGCGCTGGAAGCCATGGGCGAGCTGACCTACGGCGACAAGGGCAACCCGACGCAGGACGAACTGACCAAGACGGTCGCCCGCCTGATCGAACTCAAGAAGGGCGGCCATTTCCGCGCTCTCTGGAACACCTTCGACGAGTCGGTGAACCTGATGGCCGCGGGCGAAGTGGTCATCCAGTCGATGTGGTCGCCGGCCGTGACCGCCGTGAAGACGCAGAACGTGCAGTGCGTCTACCAGGCGCTCAAGGAAGGCTATCGCGGCTGGGGCAACGGCCTCGCGCTGATGGCTCACCTCGACGGCATCAAGAAGGACGCCGCCTACGAGTACGTCAACTGGTACAACTCCGGTTGGGTCGGCGGCTTCATCGCCAAGCAGGGCTACTACTCGGCCAACGTCGAGAGCGCGAAGGCTGCTCTCACCGAGAACGAGCGCGGCTTCTTCTACGAGGGCAAGGCGGCCACGGCCGACATTACCAGCCCGACCGGCGAGAAGACCAACGCTGCCGGCGAGATCCGTGACGGCGGTTCCTACGAGGAGCGCTTCTCGAAGGTTGCCGTGTGGAACAACCTCATGGACGAGGCCGAGTTCCTCTACGCCAAGTGGAACGAGTTCAACGCCGCCTGAGGCTGCTGGACGCGACTGCCGGGAGCGGCGGCAACGCCGCTCCCGTTTCCGGACGCACGACGGCGCTCGCACCGTCTCCGTCCAGAGGCTGAAGCCCCGATCGCGATCAGCCTCTGCATACCGACAAAGCATGAAACGCTCGCCTTGAGCGCGGATCCTGGAACGTAAATGACGCCTGTCGCTCCTGCCCAGAAACGTTCGATCGTGCCCTACCTGCAGGTCACGCCGCTGACGCTGGTGCTCATCCTCTTCTTCGTCGTGCCGGTGCTGCTCGTCGTGATCGTGAGCTTCCTGCGCTACCAGATGCTGGTCGGCATCGTTCCCGACTTCACGTTCAAGAACTACGTCGACCTGTTGTCGAATCCGACGACATGGACGCTCTACCTGTCGACGCTCAAATTCACGCTGATCGTGCTGGTCATCACCTTCGTGCTCGGCTTCTGGATCGCGTATTTCCTCGTGTTCCACGTCCGCCACCTGCTGGTTGCGATCGGCCTGTTCCTGATCTGCACCGTGCCGTTCTGGACGTCCAACATCATCCGCATGATCTCGTGGCGGCCGGTGCTCGGCACCGAGGGCCTGATCAACAGCGCGCTGATGAACATCGGCGTCATCGACCAGCCGATGAAGTGGCTGCTCTATTCCGATTTTTCGGTCGTCGTCGCCTACGTCCACCTGTTCACGCTGTTCATGATCGTGCCGATCTTCAATTCGATGGCGCGCATCGACAAGGCGCTGCTCGAGGCGGCGATCGATGCCGGCGCGACGCGCTGGGGCGCGATCTGGAACGTCGTCCTGCCGCTGTCGAAGACCGGCATCGCGCTCGGCGCGCTGTTCGTGGTGACGCTGGTCATGGGCGACTTCTTCGTCGTCACCGTGATGAGCGGCGGCCTTTCGGGCTCCGCCACCTCGGGCATGTTCAACGACCTGCAGTTCCTCAATTACCCGCGCGCCGCCGCCAATGCGGTGCTGCTGCTGATCGTGGTGCTGATCATCGCGACCGCCATCTTCCGGCTGGTCGACGTGCGCAAAGAACTGGTGAGATAGCATGGCCGCGTCAAACCCCTCCTACGGCAAGCGGCCCTGGACCTTCTACGTCCTGGCACTGCTGTTCACGCTGTTCGTGCTGTTCCTTTACGGACCCATGCTCTCGGTCTTCATCCTGTCGTTCCAGGGTCCATCGGCATCGCTGGTCTTCCCGCTGCGCGATCCCTCGGTGATGTGGTTCGACGAACTGTTCAACCCGCGGCGGACGGGTGACGTCGCCGGCGCCTTCAGCCGTTCGCTGCCGCTGGCGCTGCTGGTCATGCTGTTGACCGTGCTGATCTCGGTGACCGCGGGCTTCGCGTTCCGCCGCCGCTTCCGCGGCTCGGGCGTGATCTTCTACACGGCGGTGTCGAGCCTGATCGTGCCTGGCCTGGTGCTGTCGATCGGCATCCTGGTCACCTTCCGCTACCTCGGCATCTCGGCCTCCTGGTACGGCTCGGCGCTGGGTGCGCACCTCTCGTGGTCGCTGCCCTTCGGCCTGCTGATCATGTTCGCCGTGCTCGGGCGCCTCAGCCCCTCCTACGAGGAGGCGGCGCACGATCTCGGCGCCACGCGCTGGCAGACGGTGAAAGACGTGGTCGTGCCGATCGTGTTCCCCGGCATGATCGCCGTGGCGCTGTTCGGCTTCACGCTGTCCTACGACGAGTTCCCGCGCTCGTGGCTGACAGTCGGCACCAAGAACACGCTGCCGCTCGAAATCTGGACGATGACCACCAACGTCACCTCGCCGGCGCTGTATGCGCTCGGCACCGTCACCACCATCGTCTCCTTCGCCGTCATCGCGCTCGCGCTGACTTCGATCCTAATCATTCAACGCAGACGGTCCCGTAAATGAACAGCACCACCAAGACGCCAGCGCAGGGCGCAGCAGCGGGCAGGGAGGGGTTCGGTGAAATCCGCCTCGTCAATGTCGCGAAGCAGTTCGGCAACTCCTACGCTGTCCAGAACATCAACCTGACGATCCCGCACGGCTCCTATTGCTGCCTGCTCGGACCGTCCGGATGCGGCAAGACCACGATCCTGCGCATGATCGCCGGCCACGAGACGCCGACTTCGGGCGAAATCTACATCGGCGACCAGATGGTGGTGGGCAAGCCGCCGGTCGAACGCGGCACCGCGATGATGTTCCAGAGCTACGCGCTCTTCCCGCATCTCAGCGTGCTCGACAATGTCGCCTTCTATCTGAAGATGCGCGGCGTCGGCAAAGAGGAGCGTCGCAAGCGCGCCGCCGAAATGCTCGAGCGCGTGCAGATGGACCATCTGAAGGACCGCATGCCGGCGCAGCTTTCGGGCGGCCAGCAGCAGCGCGTGGCGCTCGCCCGCTCGCTCATCACCAACCCGCGCGTGCTGCTGCTCGACGAGCCGCTGTCGGCGCTGGACGAGTTCCTGCGTCTCAGGATGCGCGGCGAGCTGAAGAGCCTGCAGAACGAGCTCGGCATCACCTTCGTCCACGTCACCCACACGCAGCCGGAAGCGATCGCGCTGGCCGACATGGTGGTGGTCATGGATACCGGCCGCATCGACCAGGCGGCCTCCGCCAACGTGATCTTCGACAAGCCCAAGACGCCCTATGTCGCCCGCTTCATGGGCGGCCAGAACGTCATGACGGGCACCGTCGAGAGCAGCGGCAACGCCATTCGCCTGAAGGCCGCCGACGGCTCGACGATCGAGGCGCAGTCGGGCGGCGCGGCACCGGCAGCCGGTTCGCCGCTGTCGGTCTCGGTGCGCCGCGACCAGGTGGAACTGCGCAGGCGCCGCGATGATACCAAGCCCGGCGTCAACTCGGTCATCGGCGAGGTCGAGGCGACCGAGTACCAGGGCAGCTACGTCAAGGTCACGATGAAGACGGCCGGCGGCGAGTTTGTCGCCAACGTCTCGGACAAGGCCTATTTCGCAGAGCCGGTCGATGTCGGTGACGCGGTGGTGGCGAGCTGGAAGACCGAGGACGTCCACCTGCTGGACAAGGTCGATACGGGCGCGGCCGGCGACCCCTACACCGGCGGCGGCCACTAGTATTCATGGCGCCGCCCACGGGCGTCGCCGGATTTCGCAAGGCGTGAGAGCGCTCAATGGCGTGCCCGTGTTTTGGCGGGCGCGGAGGGAATCTATTTCGCGGATTTCCGGGGCCGATCCGGTTGCGTGGATCGCCTGGGGCTTAGACAGGCCGGACGCCGGCGCTTAAGGAGCAGGCCACGTGAGCATCGACGAGATCGCCAATCGCACCGGAGCCGGCATGGCGCTCGCCTTTCGCTCGGGGGAGGCGGGTCCGGTCGCCGTCGCGGAAGTGCTGCTCGACCGCATCGAGAAGGCCAAGGGCGACAACATCTTCATCGCGGTCACGGCCGAGCGCGCACTGGAAGAGGCGCGGCGCTCGGAGGCGCGCTACAGGCGCGGCGAGCCGGCATCGCCGCTCGATGGCGTGCCGATCGGCTGGAAGGATCTGTTCGACGTTGCCGGTACGCGCACCACCGCGGCCTCGAAGCTCTTCCTCGACCTGCCGCCGAAGACGCAGGACCACGCCTGCGTGGCGAACGCCAGCTCTGCCGGCATGGTCTGCATGGGCAAGTTGAACCTGAGCGAACTGGCGTACTCGGGCGTCGGCCTCAATCCGCACTACGGCACGCCGGTCAATCCGAACAGCCGTGACGTGCCGCGCTCGCCGGGCGGGTCGTCCTCGGGCAGCGGCGCAGCGGTCGCGGCGCGGCTGCTGCCCTGCGCCATCGGCACCGACACGGGTGGCTCGGTGCGCATTCCGGCGGCCTACAATGGCGTGGTCGGCTTCAAGACCAGCACGGGTCGCATCCCCACCGCCGGCCTCGTGCCGCTGGCGCGCAGCTACGACACGATCGGGCCGCTCGCGCGGACCGTCGAGGACTGCCTGCTGCTCGACATGGTGATGCGCGGCCTGCCCACCAGTCCGGTGCGGCGCGCCAGTCTCGCGCAGCTGTCGCTGCTGGTGCCGACCAATGTCGTCTTCAACGATGCGCTTCCCGCGGTCGTGGCGAATTTCGAACGCGCCGTCGAGGCGCTGGCCAGCGCCGGCGTGAAGGTGCGGCGCGAACGGGTCGAGGTGCTCGATCGCATCCTCGACATGAACGCGGCGCATGGCACGCTGACCGCGGCCGAGGCCTACAACGAATATCGCGAGATCTTCGACAGCGAGCGCGTCGCATTGATCGACAGGCGTGTCGTGCGCCGCGTGCTTGACGGCAAGAAGATGTCGGCGAACGACCTGCTGTCGATCCAGCGCGGCCGAGCCAGGCTGATCCCGGCGATGATCGAGCAGCTTGCCGGCGCACTTCTGACCATGCCGACGACAGCGCTCACCGCGCCGGAGGTGTCGGTCCTCGAATCCGACGACGAGACCTTCAACACGCTCAATCTGCGCGGCCTGCGCAACACCATGCTCGGCAACATCCTCGACACCTGCGGGTTGGCGATGCCGACCGGGCGCGACGGCAACAACATGCCGACCAGCATCCTGTTTTCCGCGCCGAACGGCGAGGACGACCGCCTTCTCGGGGCCGCGCTTGCGGTCGAGCCCATCATCCGCAACGCGGCCAACTGATCGAAGGAGCCATCCATGTCCAGCAACAAGCCAAGGTCGGAGCGGTTCGAGCGCGGGCTGAAGACGCGCAAGGAAGTGCTCGGCGCGGAGTATGTCGACCGTTCCATCGAGCAGGCCAACGACTTCTCGTGGGCGATGCAGGAACTCACCACGGAATGGTGCTGGGACGGCACGTGGAACCGCCCCGGCCTCGACCGCCGTTCGCGCTCGATCCTCAACCTCGGCATGCTGGCCGGTCTCAACCGTCCGCACGAGATGAAGATCCACATCCGCGGCGCCATCAACAACGGCCTCAGCAAGGACGAGCTGAAGGAAATCTTCGTGCAGGTCGGCACCTATTGCGGCGTGCCGGCTGCGATGGACTGCTTCCGCATCGGCCGCGAGGTGTTCAAGGAGATGGGGATTGACTGACGCTTCGCATCCCGTCGGGCCGGTCGCCTTCATCGGCCTCGGCATGATGGGCCTGCCGATGGCCAAGCGGCTGGTCGGCGCCGGCTTCAACGTGCGCGGCAGCGACCTGTCGGCCGAGGCGCGCGCGGCCTTCGAGGCTGCCGGCGGCGAGGCTTTCGCCACCGGCCGGGAAGCGGCTGCGGGCTGCGCCATCGCGGTCACCATGCTGCCCGACGGCGCGATCGTGCGCGACGCGCTGCTCGGCAGCGGCGGCGTCGCCGATGTGCTGGCGGAGGACGCGCTCGTCATCGACATGAGCTCGTCTGCGCCCGTGGGCACGCAGGCGCTGGGCGCCGATCTCGCGGCGAAGCGCATTGCGCTGATCGACGCGCCGGTGTCGGGCGGTGTACGCCGCGCCGTTGATGGCTCGCTCGCCATCATGGCAGGTGGCGAGGCGGCGGCAATCGAACGCGCGCGGCCGTTGCTCGAGGCGATGGGCAAAAGCATCTTCGCCACCGGGCCGGTCGGCTCGGGCCACGCGGTGAAGGCGCTCAACAACTACGTCTCGGCCGCAGGCCTGGCCGCCGCCTGCGAGGCGGTTCTCGTTGCCGACAAATTCGGCGTCGATCCCGCCACGCTGATCGATGTGCTCAATGCCTCCACCGGCAAGAACAATTCGACCGAGGTGAAGCTGAAGCCGTTCGTGCTGTCGCGCAGCTTCGCCTCGGGCTTCTCGATGGCCCTGATGGCAAAGGACCTGCGCACCGCCGCCGATCTCGCCGCCGCAATCGAGGTCGACACCGACGGCCTGCGCCGCACCGCCGAGATGTGGTCCGAGGCGTCGAAGAAACTCGGCCGCAAGGCCGACCACACCGAAATCCATCGCTTCCTCGCCGGCGAAAGCGGGGAACTCGAAAAGGGAGCCTGAGACATGGCACGCATCGTCCACACCGCCGCGGCCCAGATGGGGCCGATCGCCAAGTCGGAGACGCGCAAGGATACGGTGCGCCGCCTCATCGCCATGATGCGCGAGGCCAAGGGCAGGGGCGCCGAGCTGGTCGTCTACACCGAGATGGCGCTGACCACCTTCTTCCCGCGCTGGCTGATCGAGGACGAGGCCGAACTCGACAGCTACTACGAGAGCCAGATGCCTGGCCCGGAGACGCAGCCTCTCTTCGACGAAGCAAAGAAGCTCGGCGTCGGCTTCTATCTCGGCTATGCCGAACTGGCGCATGAGGATGGCCGCAAGCGCCGCTTCAACACCTCCATCCTGGTGAACCGCAACGGCGAGATCGTCGGCAAGTACCGCAAGGTGCATCTGCCGGGGCATTCCGAGCCGCAGCCCGGCCGCACGCACCAGCATCTGGAGAAGCGCTACTTCGAGCCCGGCAACTACGGCTTCAAGGTCTGGCGCGCCTTCGACGGCGTCATGGGCATGTGCATCTGCAACGACCGCCGCTGGCCCGAGACGTATCGCGTCATGGGCCTGCAGGGGGTCGAGATGGTCATGCTCGGCTACAACACGCCGTTCGACCACACCGGCCACAAGGACATCGACGCGCTGACGCAGTTCCACAACCATCTGTCGATGCAGGCCGGGGCCTACCAGAACTCGACCTGGGTCATCGGCACCGCCAAGTGCGGCGTCGAGGAAGGCTCCAACATGTGCGGGCAGAGCGTCATCGTCGCGCCGTCGGGCGAGATCATCGCGCAGGCCGTGTCGCTGGAGGACGAGGTGATCACGGCGCGCTGCGACCTCGATCTCGGCAAGCGTTACCGCGAGACGATCTTCAACTTCGCGAAGCATCGCGAGCCGGAGCAGTACAGGCTCATCGTCGAGCGCAAGGGCTCGATTCCGCCGCCAGAAGCATGACCAACCAGAGCATGATCGACCGCACATGACAGCCGCGCGGAGGCGTGGTTAGACTGACGCATCCAAGGGAGAAGTTGCATGTCGACTGTGATCAAGGGCGGCACCATCGTTGCCGCCGACCGTACCTACGAGGCTGACGTCCTGATCGAAGGCGAGAAGATTTCCGCCATCGGTCCCGACCTCAAGGGCGACAAGACGCTCGACGCCAAGGGCGCCTACATCATGCCGGGCGGCATCGATCCGCACACGCACCTGGAAATGCCCTTCATGGGCACCACGACTGCCGAGACCTGGGAGAGCGGCACCTTCGCGGCGCTGTCCGGCGGCACCACGATGGTGGTGGACTTCGTGATCCCCGGCCCGGACGGCATGATCGCAGCCCTCGACGCCTGGGAAGAGCGCGCCGGCCGCCAGGCATCGTCGGACTATTCGATGCACGTCGCGGTGAACGGCTGGTCGGAGAAGCACTTCAACGAGATGGGCGAGGTGGTGAAGCGCGGCGTCAACACCTTCAAGCACTTCATGGCCTACAAGGGCGCGCTGATGGTCAATGACGACGAGATGTTCGCGTCGTTCCAGCGCTGCGCCGCGCTCGGCGCGCTGCCGCTCGTGCATGCCGAGAACGGCGACATCGTCGCCGCGCTGCAGCAGAAGTACATGAAGGAAGGCGTCAGCGGCCCGGAGGCGCATGCCTATTCGCGTCCGCCCGAGGTCGAGGGCGAGGCCACAAACCGCGCGATCATGATCGCCGACGCGGCCGGCGTGCCGGTCTACATCGTGCACGCCTCGTCGGAGCAGGCGCATGAGGCGATCCGCCGGGCCCGCCAGAAGGGTCAGCGCGTCTATGGCGAGCCGCTGATCCAGCACCTGACGCTCGACGAGACCGAGTATTTCAAAAAGGAATGGGACTACGCCGCGCAGCGCGTGATGAGCCCGCCCTTCCGCGACAAGAGCCACCAGGATTCGCTGTGGGCCGGCCTCGCCGCCGGTTCGCTGCAGGTCGTGGCGACCGACCACTGTGCCTTCACGACCAAGCAGAAGCGTTCCGGCATCGGTGATTTCACGAAGATCCCGAACGGCACGGGCGGCCTCGAGGACCGTCTCGCCGTGCTGTGGACCAAGGGTGTCGAGACCGGCCGCCTGACGCCGAACGAGTTCGTCGCGGTGACCTCCACCAACATCGCGCAGATCCTCAACATCTATCCGCAGAAGGGCGCCATCCTGCCGGGCTCCGACGCCGACCTCGTCGTCTGGGATCCGGGCCTGTCGAAGACCATCTCGGCGGCGTCGCAGAAGTCGATCATCGACTACAACGTGTTCGAGGGCGTGAAGGTGAACGGCCAGGCGCGCTACACGCTGTCGCGCGGCGACGTCGTCTGGTCGTACGGCCAGAACTCGCAGCCGCAGCCGGGTCGCGGCAAGCTGATCAAGCGCAAGACGTTCCCGGCGGTGAACAAGGCGCTGTCGACCTGGAAGGAACTGACCGCGCCGCGCGCCGTAACGCGCTCGGCCGAGCACATGCCGATCGGCGTCTGATCGGACTTTTCAGGGGGCGGTTGGCGACAGCCGCCCGTTTCGTTTCCGGCGAGAGGATTCGTGATGGCCGAGACCATTCTGCTGACCGGCGCCGCCGGCCTGATCGGTCGCGCGCTGCACCGCCGCCTGACAGAGCGCGGCAACAGCGTCATCGCCATGGACCGCATCGGCAGCGACGACATCGCCGCTTGCGACCTGACCGAAGTGCACCGTCTCTACGAGCTTGCCGACAAGGCGACGGCGGTGCTGCATTGCGGAGCGATCTCGGGCCCGATGGTGGCGCGCGACAACCCGCATCTGATCGTCCAGTCGAACATCGTCGGCACCGCCAACATCTTCGAACTGGCGCGCGTGAAGAAGATGCGCCGCGTCGTCTTCCTCTCCTCGGTCAGCGCCTATGGCAGCACGCCCGAAGGCGTCGAGCCGGTGCCGGAAAACGTGACGCTGCATCCCTCCAGCGTGTACGGCGCCAGCAAGATGGCGGGCGAGGCGCTGGCGGAAGGGTATCTGCGCCAGCATGGCGTCGACATTGTCAGCATCCGCCCGGCCTGGGTCTACGGGCCGGGCCGTACCACTGCCTGCGCCATCCGCGAGATGATCGAGGATGCGCAGGCCGGACGGCCGACGCACTTCCCCTATGGCCGCGACTTCTACAAGCAGTATGTGCATGTCGAGGATGTCGCCGAGGCGATCCTCGCCGCGCTCGACGCCAAATCGTTCGGGCAGCGCGCCTACACGATCTCGGGCGACACCTACTACACGTTCGAGGAGGTCGCCGCCTTCGTGCGCAAGGCGCTGCCTTCCGCACGCATCTCGATCGATCCCGGCGCCGACCCGATGGACGACCTGCAGGCGCGCTTCGACCTGTCCGCAGCCGCGCGCGACCTCGGCTACAAGCCGAAGATCGGGCTCGAGGAGGGCATCCGCAGCTACGCCGAATGGCTGGCCGGGAGGAACGCGCGCTAGGGAAGGCGGTGGATCACGCCTTCTCGAAGCGGATCGCCTGCGCGCCTTCCCACAGCGCCAGCCGGCCGATCTCCGGCAGCCTGTCGAGGTTCGACGTCAGCGTGATGAAGTGGTTGCCGGCGAGCTGGCCCATCTTCGAGGCAAAGTGCACGCCGCCATAGGCGAGCAGGATTTCCGTCTCCGAGATGCCGCCCGGATAGAGGATGAACTGCCCCGGCGCGGGGAACGATGTGTGGTTCTCGTAGCCGACGCCGAAGTCGAGATCGCCGAGCGGAATCCACACGCCTTCGCCGGACCAGCGCACATGCACGACCTTGCTCTCGAAGGGCAGGCGCGCGAGGAAGGCGGCGCAGGTCTTTGGCGCCCTTTCGGTCTCCAGCCGGGCATCGAAGCTCATGCCTGCGATGCTGATCCTGAGTGCGCTCATCGTCCTCTCCCGTGCAACTCAAAGGCTTGCCGTGTCCGGCAATCCGAATTCGTAATCAATTGATATCGTTTTCGTTTCAATCGGTGCGTGCATACTCCGATCACACCGACAGGAATAAAGAAAAATCTGGATTTCCGGAATGGCTCATGTTCTCATCAATCGTGGGAATTGATTGAACCACCGCCGGTGGTGGCGGCAGGAATGGGAGAGCCAAATGGCAAAGTCTGCGGGCAAGAAGTCCGGCAAATCGGGCAAGTCCGGCAAGAAGATCATGTGCGCTTTCGGCACCGACATTGATTCGGTCGCCGGCTGGATCGGTTCCTACGGCGGTGGCGATTCGCCCTCCGACATCCAGCGCGGCATCTTCGCCTCGGAAGTGGGCGTGCCGCGCCTGCTCAGGCTGTTCGACAAGTACAAGCTGAAGACCAGCTTCTTCATTCCCGGCCACTCGATCGAGACCTTCCCCGACCAGATGAAGATGATCGTCGATGCCGGCCACGAGATCGGTGCGCACGGCTACCTGCACGAGAACCCGATCGCGATGACGCCGACGCAGGAAGAGGACGTGCTGGCGAAGTGCGTCGACCTGATCGAGCGCCTGTCGGGCGAGAAGCCGCGCGGCTACGTCGCGCCGTGGTGGGAAATGTCGAACTCGACCGCCGCGCTGCTGCAGAAATACGGCTTCAAGTACGACCACAGCCAGGGCTATCGCGACTTCCAGCCCTTCTATGCGCGCGTCGGCGATTCCTGGAATGTCATCGACTATTCCAAGAAGGCCAAGGACTGGATGCATCCGCTGAAGCACGGCAAGGAAATCGATCTCGTCGAGATCGGCGCCAACTGGTACGTCGACGACCTGCCGCCGATGATGTTCATGAAGAAGGCGCCGAACAGCCACGGCTTCATGAACCCGCGCGACATCGAGGATCTGTGGCGCGACGCGTTCGACTGGACCTATCGCGAGATGGACTACGCGATCTTCGCGTTCACCATCCATCCCGACGTCGCCGGCCGCCCGCAGGTTCTGCTCATGCTCGAGCGCCTGATCGAGCACATCAACGAGCATGCCGGCGTCGAGTGGATGACCTTCGAGGAGGTCGCCGCCGACTTCCGCAAGCGCTATCCGTTCGAGAGCGGCAAGCGCCCGCCGGTCATCTGAGGCGACCGGCTCCTCCCCTGAGAATGCGGGGGAGGAGACCCATGCGAAGCATGGTGGAGGGGGCAGAAAACGCGCTCCCTCTGCCGCCTGAGGAACGTCCCCATGTGCTCAGCCTGCGGATTCCCGGCCGCTCCGGGTCACTGGACCGAAGCTGGCGCGTCCGAACTGCCGGACCGCCTGCGCGCGCGTTTCCGCCGCGCTGCCGTGCTGCAGTCCGTGCTTCCGTCCTACGGGCTCACCGCGCATGACGGCGCCACGGTGACCGGCATCCAGATCGGCGCGCTGTCGGGCGGCGAGACCATCGTGCGCAACCTCGAAGAGGTCTGGGCCACGGCGGAAAAGCTCGCCGGCAAGGCGATCGACCCGCTCGATCCGCGCTTTATCGGCGGCGAGGACCGCTAGGCCGGGTGGCAAGCGACGGCCGCGTCAAACTCACCGTCCTCGGCGGTTATCTCGGTTCCGGCAAGACCACGTGGCTGCGGCATCAACTGCACGGAGGGCAGTTTGCCGACGCCTTCGTCATCGTCAACGAAGCGGCGGAGACGCCGGTCGACGACGCGCTGCTCACCGGCTCGTCGCGCATCGCCGTGCTGGCTGGCGGCTGCGCCTGCTGCGTCGGCAAGGCCGACCTGATCGCGCTGCTCAGGAGGCTCTGCGACGAGCGCAGCAGCATCGATACCGACGGCGACCGCCTGCAGCAGATCGTGCTGGAGACGAGCGGGCTGGCCGATCCCGGTCCGATCGTCGAGGCGATCCGCGCCGACCCGGTGCTGGTCCACCACATCGTGGTCAGCGAGGTCATGGTCGCCGTCGATGCGCTGCATTCGCTGGCGCAACTGCGCTCCGAGCCGCTCGGCCGCCGCCAGATCGAGATCGCCGACCGGCTGATCGTCACCAAGGTCGATGAGGCGGACGGCGACGCGCTGCGGCGGCTGATCGCCACCATGCGCAGCCTGAACCCCGGCGCCGCCATTTCCGGCGCGGTGAAGGGCGAGGACGCGCCGCTGCCGGACGCCGGCGATGTCGAGCCGGAGCAACTGCCCGACCTCGCCGGCGAGGCCGAGAAGCCCGCTATCTTCCCGGCGCGCCTGTTCCTCGACGAGAGCATCGACTGGACGGCGTTCAGCGTCTGGCTGTCGGCGCTCCTGCATGCCCGCGGCGACGACGTGGTGCGGGTGAAGGGCGTGGTGCGCACGCCGGCCGGGCGCCTGCTCCTGCAGAGCGTGCGCCGCATCGTGCAGTCGCCGGAAATCCTGCCGGAGCAGGGCGACGAGCGCGAGGACAACACGATCGTGGTGATCGGCCGGGGCTACAAGGCCGACGATCTCCGGCGCTCGCTGGCGTACTTTGCGGGCAGCAGATCATGAGCCACAATCTGTACGGCGTGAGGCCGGCCATATCTCGGCTACGCGGAGGGCACGAAAATGAGCGTCGACGTCTACAAGAAGCAGCAGTTCGGCCAGAAGACCGGTTTCGGCAAGGTGCCGGCGCTCCTGGTGATCGACTTCGTCAACGGCTTCCATGATCCGGAAATCCTCGGCGGCGGCAACATCGCCGAAGCGGTGATCGCAACGAAGCCGCTGCTTGATTTCTGCCGCGAACGGAAGCTGCCGGTCATCTTCACGCGCATCGTCTATGCCGAGGACGGCTCGGATGCCAGCCTCTGGTGCCAGAAGGTGCCGCGGCTGGCGAGCCTGACCGAGACGGCGCCGGCGAGCCAGGTGGTGGATTCGCTGAAGCCGCGCGCCGGCGAGGTGGTGCTGCGCAAGACGCAGGCCTCGTCCTTCTTCGGCACGCATCTCAACGCCGTGCTCGTCGCGCGCGGCGTCGACACGCTGATCGTCACCGGCTGCACCACCTCGGGCTGCGTGCGCGCCACGGTCATCGACGCGATGAGCATGAACTACCGCACGGTCGTGGCCACCGACTGCGTCGGCGACCGGGCGCTGGCGCCGCATGACGCCAACCTCTTCGACATTGGCCAGAAATACTCCGACCTGATGACCGGAGCCGAGGTCATGGCGGCGCTGGCTGCGCGCGCCTAGATCAGCCTGGCGCTCGCCAGGTCGCGCATCAGATGGCTGGCGCCGTAACGCCAGGGCGGGCAGTCGGGCGACAGCCGCACGCGGTTGACCAGCGCGCCGAGTTTTTCGGTCGAGATGGTGACCATGTCGCCGACCTTGTGGGTGAAGCCCTTGCCCTTCTCGCCGCGATCCTTCGACGGCACGAACATGGTTCCGAGGTAGAGCGCGATGCCGTCGGGATACTGGTGATGCGGGCCTATGGCGGCAGCGACCAGTTCTTCCGGTGAGCGGCTGATCTCCGCCATCGAGCTTTCGCCTTCGAGCGAGAAGCCATCGTCACCCTCGACCTTGAGGCGAACGCGCGCCGACTTCACGTCGGCAATGCCGAAGCTGTCGTCGAACAGGCGGATGAAGGGCCCGAGCGCGGCGGAAGCGTTGTTGTCCTTGGCCTTGCCGAGCAGCAGGGCCGAGCGGCCCTCCACGTCGCGCAGGTTCACGTCGTTGCCAAGCGCGGCGCCGACGATGCGGCCAGCGCTCGACGCGATCACGGCGATCTCCGGCTCCGGGTTGTTCCAGCTTGAGATCGGGTGGAGGCCGACATCGGCACCGAAGCCGACCGAGGCCATGGGCTGGCATTTGGTGAAGATCTCAGCGTCCGGGCCGATGCCCACTTCCAGATACTGCGACCAGACACCGCGCTCGATCAGCTTTGCCTTGACGGCCATCGCTTCGGCCGAACCCGGCTTCAGTTTGGAAAGATCGTGGCCGATGAGGCCGGCGATGTCGGCGCGGATGGCGTCGGCCTTCTCGGCAGAGCCGCGCGCCTGCTCCTCGATGACGCGCTCCAGCAGGCTGACGACGAAGGTGACGCCGGCAGCCTTCACCGCCTGCAGGTCGGCGGGCGACAGCAGGGACGCCTTGCCGGCATCGTGGCTCGCGCCGAAGCTGTTGTCGGCCAGCGCCGCCAGTTCGCCGACCGCTTCGCCCTTCGCGCCCATCACATAGGCGGCAGGGTCGGGCAGTTCGCAGATGTCGCGCGACGTCGGGGCGGCGGCGGACGTGATGTCGACGACCTGCCCATCACGCACGGTGACGACGCGCGGATGCGCGCTGCCCGGCAGGCGGGCGCGCCCCAGAAACACGCCATCGGACGGCAGTCGAAGCTGATCGGTCATAAAATCCCCTCCCGGCGCTTGCCGGCGTACGGCAGCGAAAATCCGCGGGAAATTCGCGCGGATATCCTCGCCGATCAACCCGGCGGGAGAGGAAAATCGTCAGGCCGCGGCGCGGGAGGGCGCCAGCGCGGCAGGCAGCTCGATCTGGCCGGCGAGTTCAGGCCGACGCATCGCCATATGGATGTTGGCGTTGACGAAGCCGGCGGGCGAGCCGCAGTCGAAAGTGGTGCCGTCATAGACGAAGGGGCGGATCTCCTGCTCGCGCATCAGGCTGATCAGCGCGTCGGTCAGCTGGATCTCGCCGCCCTTGCCGGGCTCCTGTCCTTCGAGCACCGAGAAAATCTCGGGCTGCAGAATGTAGCGGCCGGAGATGTAGAAGTTGGACGGCGCGGTGCCCGGCGCCGGCTTCTCGACCAAGCCGTTCACCAGCGGGCCATCTGCAGTCGGCGTCAGCGATACGATGCCGAACTTGTGCGCGTCCTCCGGACGGCACTTCTCGACCGCCAGCACGTTGCCGCCATTCCTGTCGTAGAGCTTCATCATCTGGGCGAGGCAGGGCTCCTCGCTCGCCATCAGCATGTCGGGCAGCAGCACGGCGAAGGGTTCGTCCCCGATCACATGGCGGGCCGTCCAGACGGCGTGGCCGAGCCCCCGCGCCTGCTGCTGGCGCACGAATGAAACCGCGCCGACGCCAGGAATGCGCGACGACAGCTGGTCAGCCAAGCCGTGCTTGCCACCGGAGCGCAGCGACGTGTCGAGCTCGACGGAATGGTCGAAATGATCTTCGATGGCGCCCTTCATACGGCCGGTGACGATGACCACGTGCTCGATGCCGGAGCGCAGCGCTTCCTCGACGATGTAGTCGATGATCGGACGATCGACGATCGTCAGCATCTCCTTCGGTACGCTCTTGGTCGCGGGAAGCATTCTCGTGCCGAAACCGGCGGCCGGAATGACGGCCTTGCGCACTTTGGGCTGCATCTATCACTCGTCGGTTGGTCGAACGGCTAGGGGCCAGCAGTCGTGCCGTCCGCATGACGGCGGCCAGCACCGGCGCACCAGAAACTCGGCTACAATCGGTTGGTTCCGGCGCTCTCCCATACATTAGGGTGTTGCGCTGCACAAAGAGTGTTGCGCACCGCAACAAAACTTGTTGCCCAAACGTCAGGATGCGCTGCAACCAAACCGCTCTGAACCGGTTTAAGGGATTGCGCACAACCGTGGCTTCGCGGTCGATCCAGTTTCATCGGACCTCTTATTGCTGTCATGAATATTCAGACCGACCCCAATCGGCTGGCTACGAGTTCAGTTGCCTTTCCCGCAGTCATGGATCTCCCGATCCGCTCCACCTTCTCGCATGAAGGGGATCTGAGAAAGCTCGGCGCGGCGCTGGCGCGCGGCGACTCCAAGCTGCTCACCGGTTTCGTCTCTTACGACATCCGCAATCGCGCGCAGGTGAACGGCGAGGAGATACTTGCCGTATATCGCGCCACGGCGCAGGCGCAGCAGGCGGGCGAGTCGATCACGCCGGCAGCCAACTGGCTGCTCGACAATCACTACGTCGCGGAGGACGCGATCCTGCAGATCCGTCGCGACCTGCCGCGCCGGTTCTTCAACGAGCTTCCGACGCTGCAGCTCGCCGACCGGACGCGCGTCGCGCGCGTGCTCGCCATCGCATGGCTGTATGTCGCGCATTCCGACAGCCAGGTCTCGCTCGCCGGTTTCGAGGCGATGGTGGAGGGCTTCCAGGAGGTCGAGCCGCTGTCGATCGGCGAGCTCTGGGCGCTGCCGTCCGTCCTGCGCTTCGTGCTCATCGAGAACCTGCGCCGGCTGGCGTTGCGCGTCGGCCGGGCGCGCGAGATGCGGCGCATCGCCAATGTCGCGGCCGACCGCGTCCTTGCGTCGGCTTCCGACGACAACGACCTGAAGATCCTCGGCGAATACAGCCAGCATGCGCGCGACACGACGTTTGCGACGCAGCTTCTCTTCCGGCTGCGCGACGGCTCGCAGCATGCGGGACTGGCGCTTGCCTGGCTTGAGGGCGAGCTGGAGCGCGCCGGCACCGATGCCGAGGAGATCACGCTCAGCGAGCATGGCACGCTGTCGGCGGGCAACGTCACCACCGGCAACATCATCAAGGGCCTGCGCCTCATCAATGACGTCGAGTGGATGTCCTGGTTCGAGCGCGTCAGCCACACCGACGGGCTGCTGCGGGCGGAGACCGACTTCGCGACGCTGGATTTCCAGTCGCGCGACCAGTACCGCCGAGCCATCGAGCGCATCGCCAAGCGCTCGGACAATACCGAGCTGGAAATCGCCCGCGCGGCGGTCGATACGGCAAAGGCCAGCGACACCGACATCGGCTTCTTCCTCGTCGGCGCCCGCCGTCCCGAGTTCGAGCGATCCGTCGGCTACCGCACCAGCTTCAGCGAGCGCTTCTACCGCTTCTACA